>NZ_JAEUMN010000134.1 GCF_016793225.1 Phenylobacterium sp. | reverse complement strand
GTCGGACCGCTCAGCGGTTCGCGACCGCTAGCCGAAGCTAGGCGCGGACCCCGTTCACGGAGGTCCAGCTCACGGTCACCGCAGCGCGGCTTTCACTATGAGACACTGGGTCACCTCCTTTCAGTTGTTGAACACCTTCCGAATATGGGGCGCGTCGGGCCCCTGCGCAAAGGCTCATTCCGCCGCAGCGTGGGCCGAGGCCATGAACGGGCTCATGACGGCGCCGTCCGCCGCCTTTTCAGCCAGGCTCTGCCTGCGGCGCAGCTCGGGGATCGGACGGGTGACCTTGTCCAGGGCCGCCAGGGTGGCGCGGTAGCCGGCCTCGACGGCCTGATCGTAGGCCTCCCAATCGCGGATCTCGATGCCGGAGACGTCCGGCTGCACCAGCACGTCGGTGGCCTCCCGCGCCGCCGCCAGGTCCCGTCCCGTCGACACCGTCGCCGTGCGCATGAGCAGTGAGACGATGGGCGGGCCCAGCCGCCACTGCCCCGAGCGGATCCACCGCCAGACCGACGAGGGCCGGGCCACGTCCTTGGCGGTGATGCTGCGCGCGGTGGTCACGTCGACCCCGACGATGGGGCCGGCGTGGGCCATGCGCATGATGTCGGCCGGGAAGTTCTTCATCACCGCCCCGTCGACCAGCACGTTCTGCCCGTCCGTGGCGGGCGGCATGACGCCGGGCAGGGCGATGGACGCCCGCAGCGCCTGGCGCAGCAGGCCGCGACGGTGGAGCTGGTAGGCCCCGGTGGTCAGGTTGGACGAGAGGCAGAAGAAGGGCAGCCACAGGTCGGCGATCTGCGTCTCGAGGAAGTGCTGCTGCAGGCGCTCGGACACCTTCACGCCGTGGGTCATCGCCAGCAGGGGCAGGGCGATGTCGTCCAGGGGGCTGGAGCGGACGAAGGCCTCCTTCAGGCGCTCGTCCATCTCGGCCTCGTCCCAGCCCATGGCGAGCCCCGCGCCGACGATGGCGCCCATCGACGAGCCGCCGACGAAGTCGATGGGCACGCCGCGTTCCCGCAGCGCCTTGATGGCCCCCACGTGGGCATAGGCGCGGGCGCCGCCGCCCGACAGCACGAGGCCCACCGACTGGCCGGTGATCACCCGGGCCAGGCGGTCGAAATCGCCGTCGTGCCCGCGACGAAGGTGGAAGACGCGCGCCGCGCTGGTGCCGTCCAGCCAGGCCTCCGACCCCTGCGGTCGCTGGGCGTCGGCGGGCTGCACGAGGAGCAGGTCGACCAGCCCCTGGTCCTGCAGCGTCGCGGCGCTGGCCGGCGCGCCCTGCGCCTCGGCCGGCCGGTCGCCCCGGCCGACCCGGAACAGCCGATCCACCTGGCGGGGGACGAAGCCCAGCCAGCCGCCGTCGTCACGTTCGGCCACGTAGAGGACGAAGTCGTGCACACGCTCGACCTCGGAGAACCACTCGGTGGGCGCCGACGCGGCCTCCGCGCCCACCGTGGTCACCTGGTAGCCGAACGCGGCGATCTCGCGCTCCAGGCGCTCGACGATGGGCCGGATCAGCCCTGGCCGTCCCACGGGGATGAAGCCGAAGACGGACGGATCGCCCACCGGACCGCGCCGCGCGGTCTGGCGGCTCCGCAGGATCATCAGGCGCGCGAGCTCGGTCATGACGGCCGAGTCCGCGTCGCAGGCCTCGAAGAAGACCTCCTTGGGCATGGCGTAGATCTCGGAGTCGCGCAGCGCGTAGACGTCCGCCGAGTGCGGGATGCCGGCGATCAGCGACATCTCGCCCGCCGGCTCGCCGGGCCGGATCACGCCCAGGAAGTGCGACGTCTGGCCCTCGTCACGGCGGAACGCGCCCAGCCGTCCTGTCCGCACCACGTAGAGCACGTCCGAGGCGTCGCCCTGGCCGAACAGCTTCGAGCCGCCCGGCAACGAGAACCAGATGGTCTCGGCGCGAGCCCGCGGCTGGCGGAACAGCCGGGCCAGGGCCGAATCGGCCTCGATGTCAGGCAGGCTCGCCACGGACCGGAAGGTAGCGCCGCCGGAAGCCGAGAGCTATGCCTGCGCATCGCGAACCGAGGAGGCCGCATGACCAACGAAATCGCCCACCCGCTGGTGGAATTCCCCGACGTGTCGGCGACCACGGAGCTCGTGCATATCCACGCGACGCTTTCGGGCGCCGTGACCGTGTCCATGAACCGTCCCGCGCGTCGCAACGCCTTCGACGAAGACCTGATCTCGGCGCTGCAGGAGGCGTTCGACACGCTCAAGGGCGCCGAGGGCGTCCGGGTCGTCTTCATCCGGGGCGCCGGGGGGACGTTCTCGGCCGGCGCCGACCTCGACTGGATGCGCAGGGCCATCGACCGCACCGAGTCCGACAACCGCGACGACGCGATGGAGGCCGCCAAGATGTTCAAGGCGCTGCACGAGCTGCCGTGCCTGACCGTGGCGCTGATCGAGGGCGGCGCGTATGGCGGCGGCGCGGGCCTCGCCGCCTGCTGCGACCTCGCCGTGGCCGTTGCGGACGCCTCGTTCAGCTTCTCGGAGACGAAGCTGGGCCTGATCCCCGCCACCATCAGCCCCTATGTGATCCAGGCCATCGGGCCCCGCGCGGCACGCGGCCTCTTCGCCACGGCGCGCGTGTTCGACGCCGCCTACGCCGAGAAGATCGGGCTCATCACCGAGGTGGTCCCGGACGCCGCCGGACTGGCGGCCGCCGCCAGCCGGATCGCGCACGAGATGCGGGCCTGCGCGCCCGGCGCGGTCGAGGCGTCCAAGCGCCTGGTCGACGAGGTGGCGGGCCGCGAGATCGACCGTGACCTGATGTCCCTCACGGCCCACCGCATCGCGACGGCGCGCGTCGGCGAGGAGGGGCAGGCCGGCGTCCGCGCCTTCCTCGCCCGCCAGCGGCCGCCGTGGGCCGAGTGACGCCCTTCCCAACACGTCGAGGCCGCCCTAACCAGGGGCCATGGCCCTGCACATGATCAAGCTGGTGGTGGGCGCCTCCACCATCGAGGACCTGCTGGACTGGCGCGCGCGCAACGCCGTCACCGGCGATCCCTGGATTCTGCGCACCCGGATGACGCCCAAGCGCTGGGCCGAGATGGTGGACGGCGGCTCGGTCTACCGGGTCTTCCGGGGGGTGATCCTGTGCCGCCAGAAGATCCTGGCCGTGAACACGGTGGGCGAGGGCGCCGCCGCCCGCTGCGAGGTCACCCTCGACGAGCATGTCGTGCGCGTCGCCCCCACGCCCCGCCGCGCCTTCCAGGGTTGGCGCTACCTCGAGGCCAGGGACGCGCCGGCCGACCTCGACGAGGCCGCGTTCGGCGAGGTTCCGCCCGAGCTGGCCCGCCAGCTGCGCGAAGTCGGAGCCTGGTAGTCAGTCGCCGACGTTGTCGATCAGGCGCGTCCGTCCCAGCCGCGCCGCCGCCAGCACCCGCACCGGGCCCTCCGCGGGACCGGGGCCCAGGCGCTCTAGGGTGGCCGGATCACGGACCTCGACGTAGTCGATCTGCTGGAACCCGGCGCGGGCCAGGGCGTCCAGGGCGACGCTCTCCACCGCCGCGACGGAATCGCCTCGCCGCAGGTTGGCGAGCAGGGCCTCCAGGACCCTGTGCAGCGCCGGCGCCTGCCGTCGCTCCTCCGGGCTCAGATAGGCGTTGCGCGAGGAGAGCGCGAGGCCGTCCTCCGCCCGTTGCGTCGGCGCGCCCACGATCTCGACCGGGATGTCCAGGTCGGCGACCATCCGGCGGATGACTGCAAGCTGCTGGAAGTCCTTCTCCCCGAACACCGCCACGTCCGGGCCGCACTGGTTCAGCAGCTTGGCCACCACGGTCGCAACTCCCGCGAAGTGGCCAGGCCGCGCCGCGCCCTCCAACGGCTCCGTCACGCCCGCGACCGTGACCGTGGTGGCGGCGCCGGGCGGGTACATCTCGGCCACCGAGGGCGCATAGAGCAGGTCGCAGCCTGCGCCGGCGAGAAGCCCGGCGTCGCGCCCTTCGTCACGCGGATAGGCCTCGAAGTCCTCGCCGGGGCCGAACTGGGTCGGGTTCACGAACACGCTGGCCACGACCCTGTCCGCGCGCGCCCGCGCCAGCCGCACCAGCGACAGATGCCCCTCGTGCAGCGCGCCCATGGTGGGCACGAAGCCGACCGTCAGCCCCTCCCGGCGCCAGGCGCGCACGCGGGCGCGGAGGTCGGCGACGGTGCGGACGGTGGGCAGTGTCATGGCGGCGGGGTTATGGCCAGCAGGGCGGGGCAAGTCCATCCACAGCCTGGGCTGAGCGGTCACGTTGACGCGAAGGGCCTTGGCACGGTCACCTACACGGTGATTGAGTCGGTCCGCGACGGGCCGGGGGGAGCCGAGATCATGGGCCAGGCCAGCGTCATCGTGGTCGGCAACGAAAAGGGCGGGGCGGGCAAGTCCACCATCGCCATCCACATCGCCACCGCGCTCCTGCACGGCAAGGCCAAGGTCGCCGTCCTGGACCTCGATCTGCGCCAGCAGACCATGGGCCACTTCTTCGCCAACCGCGCGGCCTGGCTCGGGGCCAACGGCGCCGAGGCGCCCATGCCGATTGAGCACGCCATCAGCTCGGCGGGCGACGCCCTCGCCAAGGCCCCCGACGCCGAACAACTGGCCCGCTTCGAGGCCGCCTTCGCCGAGGTCGCCTTCGCGGCCGACTTCGTGATCATCGACACGCCCGGCAGCGACACGGCGATCAGCCGCGCCGCCCACGCCCGGGCCGACCTCATCGTCACGCCCATGAACGACAGCTTCGTCGACTTCGACATGCTGGGCGTGGTCGACCCCGTCACCCTCGACCTCAAGCGGCACTCGCTCTACGCCGAGACCGTCTGGTCGTGCCGCAAGCAGCGGGCGACCGTGGAACGCAAGCAGATCGACTGGGTGGTGCTGCGCAACCGCCTCGCGCCCACCGAGGCGCGCAACCGCCGCCGGCTGGACGAGCGGGTCGAGGCGCTCTCGAAGAAGGTGGGCTTCCGGGTCGGTCCGGGCCTGCGCGACCGGGTGATCTACCGCGAGCTCTTCCCGTTCGGGCTCACCGTCGCCGACCTGTCGCCCGCGATCCGGCCGGTCGCCATGAGCCTGCAGCACGTGGCGGCGCGGCAGGAGCTCCGCGCGCTCATGATCGCGCTCGGCTTCCAGGGGCTGGACGAAAGCGAGCGGATCGCGGCCGAATAGGCCGATGCTCTATCTGATCGCCGGCGGCCTGCTGCTGGCCGGCTACGTCTGGCTCTCCCGCCGCAAGGTCCCGCTTCTGAAACGCCGCGAGTGGCGGCTGCTGTCGGCCGCCGGCGCGCTGCTGGCGTTCACGGTGGCGGCCTGGAGCGGCATCCGTGGCGCTTGGGGGACCGCCGTGGTCCTGCTGGTGGTCGGGCTGTGGCTGGCGGCCGCCGCCAGGACGGCGCCCGGGCGGCCTGCGCCGGCGGCGCCGGCGGCGGCGGGCATGACGCTCGCCGAGGCCCGCCGGATCCTGGGCGTGGGGCCCGACGCCACGGTCGAGGAGATCCGCGCCGCTCACGCACGCCTGATCCGCGCGGTGCATCCCGACGCCGGCGGCACCGAAGGTCTCGCGGCCCAGCTCAACGCGGCGCGCGACGCCCTCCTCAAGCGCTGACCTTCCCTTCCCGTGCAACGGGAAGGGGGGACCGCTCGCCGAAGAGCGAGCGGTGGGAAGGGCAAGCCCCCGGTAGATCGATTTCGACCCGCTCGACGCCCGGCGTTTAGCCGGGCTTGGCGCGGTTCTCCGTCCCGCAGCGCGGGAGGGGAAGGCTACCCTCGTCCGGGCGCGATCACGGCGCAGGGCTGGCGCTTGGCCTTGAGGGTGCGGCAGGCGTCCTTGGCCTCCCGCTCGGTTAGGCCCGAGAAGCGGGCGCGGTACTTGCCGGAGTCCTTCTCCGCCACGGCGCGGGCGTCGTCGAACAGGGCGCCGAAGCGGCGTTCCGTCAGGGCCAGCTGCTCACGGGCGTCCGAGCGGCTGTTGAACGAGCCGACCTGGACGGTCCACTGGCCGCCCGCCTGCGCCTTGCCCTTCGCCTTGCCGCTCAACTGCGGCACCGAGCGGGGCTCGACGATCTGGATCGACGACGCGCGCGCCGGGGGCGGCGACGACGCAAGGCGGATCGACAGGGTGTCCGAGGTGTCGCCCTGCTGCATCGAGGGCTGGGTCGCGGCCGCCATCTGCGGCGGCTCGAAGAAGTTCTGCGCCACCCGGATGTCTTCGCCCAGGTTCCGGCGGCGGATCACGTCGAAGCCGGTGACGAGCAGGCTTTCCGCCACACGGTCGCGCGTGATGCGGTTCGGGCCGCCCAGGACCACCACGATGAGGCGCCGGCCGTCCTGCACGCCCGAAATGGCGATGTTGAAGCCCGACGCATTGGTGAAGCCGGTCTTCAGGCCGTCCACGCCGGGCGTGTTCACCAGCATGTGATTGTGGTTGCGGATGTTGCGGCCGCGGAAGTTGAAATTCGTCTGGCCGAAGAAGCGGTAGTACTGCGGGTAGTCGCGCATCACCGCCCGCGACAGGATCGCGATGTCCCGCGCCGTCGAGAGGTTGCGGGTGTTCGGCAGGCCGTTCGCATTGGCGAAATTCGTGTTGCTCATGCCCAGTTCCTGGGCGCGCAAGGTCATCAAGGCGGCAAAGCGGGCCTCGGTGCCGCCCAGCTTCTCGGCCAGAGCCGTGGCGGCGTCGTTGGCCGACAGGGTGCAGAGCGCCTGGATCGCCTCGAGGACCGAGACCGAATCGCCGGCCCGGATGCCCAGCTTCGTCGGCGATTGCGCGGCGGCGTGCGGCGAGAACACGACCCGGTCGTCCAGGCTGATCCGGCCCGCCGAGAGCGCCTCGAACGTGAGGTAAAGGGTCATCACCTTGGTGATCGACGCCGGGTAGCGCGGGGCGTCGGCGCGCTTGGCGTACAGGACCTCTCCCGTCTTCGCGTCCACCACGATGGAGGCATACTTCGACGAGTTCTGCGGGATGAGCTGCAGGTAGGGGACCTGCGCGACGGCGGCGGGAGCCGCTCCGCCCAGGGACGCGGCGAGGGCCAGGCCAATGGCGAGGAACAGGCGGCGGGCGTGCTGGATCATGCGTCGTCCGTCGTTAAGCGTTGAGATGGCCACACGCCACCCGGGAGAGTCGGTAGCATGCTCGCCTCACCCTTTCATGAGAGTAAACAAGGATTGAACGGGCGCAATTGCCGCAGCCCGTCGGCTGACGCGCCATAGCCGCCGCCGGCGTGCGCCGCAACGGGGCCGAAACAGGTCATGTTGCACTGCACAATAATGCGTTGACTTGTGCAGTGCAGCATGAGATAACCAGGATCGTCATCCGGGGTGAGTAGCCCCGCCGAACCGTCCGCCCCCCGACCCCACAGGAGCCTCCCATGGCCGTCGCCGAAGCCGCCAAGACCACTGCCGAGCAGTTCACCGCCGCCACCAACGTCGCCTTCAAGGAAGGCGTCGAGAAGAGCCTCGCTGCGCTGAACGAGCTGAACGCCCACTCCAAGAAGAACCTCGAAGCCGTCGTCGCGTCGGCCACCGCCTCGGCGCGTGGCGCGGAAGCGCTCGGCGCCCAGGCCATGGCCTTCTCGAAGGCCGTCTTCGACACCCAGGTGTCGGCCGCCAAGTCGCTCGCCGGCGCCAAGAGCGTCCAGGAAGTGGTCGAGCTGCAGACCAGCTTCGCGAAGACCGCCCTTGAGACCTACATGGCCGAGTTCGCCAAGATGTCGGACACCGTGTCCGCCTCGGTGAAGGAGTCCATGAAGCCGCTCAACGAGCGCGTCACCGCGACCGTCGAGAAGTTCCAGGCCGTCCGCTAAGGCCTGACGTTTTCAGTACCGCGTAAGCTGGGGCCGGTCCTTCGGGGCCGGCCCTTTTGCTTGGCCGGGTCATTTGCGGGGCTCAGGCCTTTTGCTTTCCGGGGGGCGGCGCTAGACGTCTCCCCATGTCCAAGGTCGCTGAACGCCTGGCCCAGGCCGGCATCGAACTGCCCACCCCCAACGCGCCGGTCGCCAACTACGTGCCGTTCGTGCGCATCGGCGAGCTGGTCCACATCTCGGGCCAGGTGTCGGTCGACGCCGGCGGCGGGATCCGGGGCGTCGTCGGCGAGGACGTCGACCTCGAGACCGCCATCCGGGCCGCCCGGATCTGCGGCATCAACCTGCTGGCGCAGATGAACGCCGCGTGCGCCGGCGACCTCGATCGCGTGGTGCAGGTGGTGAAGCTGGGCGGCTTCGTGCAGGCGGGCCCGGGCTTCTTCGACATTCCCAAGGTCGTGAACGGCTGCTCGGACGTGATGGTCGACGCGTTCGGCGACGCGGGCCGGCACGCCCGGTCGGCCGTGGGCGTCTACCGCCTTCCACTCAACTTCGCCGTCGAGGTCGATGCGGTGGTGCAGGTGCGGTGAACGCGCGGTTCGGCCAGGCCTGGGAGCTGCTGTTTCACCCGCCGATCGCACATCGCGGCCTGTGGAGCCCGGACGGTCCCCCCGAAAACTCCCTCGGCGCGTTCCAGGCCGCCTGCGCGGCCGGGTACGGCATCGAGCTGGACGTCCAGCTCTCGGCCGACGGCGAGGCGGTGGTGTTCCATGACGATCGCCTGAAGCGCATGACCGGCCGCGACGGCCGCATCCGCGACTACACGGCCGCGGACCTGGCGGAAATCCGGCTGGCCGGCACGGACGAGCGCATCCCGACCCTGCTCGAGACGCTGGCCCTCGTCGGCCGCCGCGCGATGGTCCACGTCGAACTCAAGACCCCGTTCGGGGAGGTGGGCCCCCTGGAACAGCGGGTGCACGAGGTGATCGGCGACCACAACGGGCCGCTCTGCGTCATCGGGTTCAACCCCTACAGCCACGCCTGGTTCGCCGAGCGCTATCCGGGCGTGTTGCGCGGCCTCGACAGCTGGTCGTGGGATCGTCCCGCCGACATGGCCGCCGACCAGCGCCGGGCGTATCGCGACCTCGAACAGGTGGACCTGGCCCGGCCGCATTTCCTGGCGCTGGGGCTGGACGTCCTCCCGCACCCCCGCGCCGCACAGCTGAGGGCCCAGGGCATGCCCGTGGTGGCCTGGACCGTGCGCGAGCCTGCGCAGTGGGACGCGGTCAGGGACAGCTGCGACAACCTGATCTTCGAGGGCTTCCACCCGGCCCAGGACGCCGCCGCGTGACGTTGAGGCCGGCGGTGAGCGTGGCGCGCCGCATCGCCGAGATCGGCCGCGAGGGGTGGGACGCCTGCGCCGACAACCCGGCCTACGCCGGCAATCCCTTCATCCGGTTCGACTTCCTCAACGCCCTGGAGGAGGCGGAGTGCGCGGTCGAGCAGACGGGCTGGGGGCCGCAGCACCTGTCGGTCGAGGACGAGCAGGGGAGGGTGGCCGCGGTCATGCCGCTCTACCTCAAGAGCCACAGCCAGGGGGAGTACATCTTCGACCACGCCTGGGCCGACGCCTACGAGCGCGCGGGCGGCCGGTACTATCCCAAGCTGCTTTGCGCGGCGCCCTTCACGCCTGCGACCGGCGCTCGCCTGCTTTGCCGTCCCGACGTCGACGCCGAAGCGGCGCGCGAGATGCTCCTGGCAGGCGGACTTCAGCTCTGCGAGCGCTACGGCGCCTCGGGCCTCAACCTCAACTTCGTGACCGAGGCCGAGTGGACCTGGCTTGGCGCCAAGGGGCTGGGCCGGCGCGAGGGGCAACAGTACCACTGGCAGAACGCGGGCTACCGCGACTTCGAGGACTTCCTCGGGGCCCTCTCGTCCGGCCGGCGCAAGACGATCCGCCGGGAGCGGCGCGAGGCGCAGGCGGCGGTCGAGATCCACCGGCTGACGGGGTCGGATCTCACCGAGGCGCACTGGGACGCGTTCTTCCGCTTCTACATGGACACCGGTTCGCGCAAGTGGGGGCGGCCCTATCTGACGCGGCTCTTCTTCTCCCTGCTGGGCGAGCGGATGGCCGACCGGGTCCTGCTGGTCATGGCCCGGCGCGGCGACCGATGGGTGGCCGGCGCACTGAACCTGATCGGCGAGGACGGGCTCTACGGGCGCCACTGGGGCTGCGTGGAGGACATCCCGTTCCTGCACTTCGAGCTCTGCTACTACCAGGCCATCGAGTGGGCGATCACGCATGGGCTGCCGCGGGTCGAGGCGGGCGCGCAGGGGCAGCACAAGATCGCCCGCGGGTACCTGCCGAAGCCGGTGTTCTCGGCCCACTGGATCGCCGATCCGGCCCTTCGGGGCCCCGTGGAGCGCTTCCTGGCTCAGGAGCGCGCGGCGGTGGACCAGGAGATGGAGTGGCTGGAAGAGGCCTTCTCCCCCTTCCGCGAGGGTTGATCGGGGTCAAGGACGAGCGCGAGACCCCGCCCCAGCCTCGACCGAAACAGGCGGGGAGGCGGGACATGGCTTTGCGGACAGGGATCCTGGGGCTGGCGGCGGCGATGATGCTGGGCCTCGCGGCCTGCGCCCCCATCCCGACGGTGCTCGACACGCCGAAGAACGGTGACACGGTGGCGATATCCGTGGACCAGCCCATGCAGGTCCGCTGGGCCAACCAGAGCCCTGCGCACGGAGCCTGGGTGCTTCAGGCCCCGCCGGTCGACACGGCGCTGAAGACCGTCGGCCGCAAGACCGAACAGCCGCCGGGCGGCGCGATGGCGGTGGATGTCTTCGACTTCGTGGGCGCGCAGCCCGGCTCGCAGCAGCTCACCTTCGTCTACCGTCGCAAGGACGGGGTCCCGCCCACGCCCGAGGAGCAGATCACGATCACCGTCGGCGTGAGCTAGGTCCTTTCCGCGGGCGGCGGCGATTGCTACCGAGGCGGCGCCATCTCGGAGTTGCGCCATGAGCCTGGACGGGGCCTACGACCCAGCCAACATCTTCGCCAAGATCCTGCGTGGCGAGGCGCCCTGCGTGCGCGTCTTCGAGGACGAGCATGTGTTCGCCTTCATGGACGTGTTCCCCCAGTCGAAGGGGCACACGCTGGTCATCCCCAAGCATTCCACGGCGCGCAACTTCCTGGAGGAGGAGCCGCAGGTGGTCGGCCCACTGATGCTGGGCGTCCAGCGTGTGGCCAGGGCCGTGCGCGCCGCGCTCAAGCCCGACGGCGTGATGATCAGCCAGTTCAACGGCGCCGCCTCCGGCCAGACGGTGTATCACCTGCACTTCCACATCATCCCGCGCTGGGATGGCGTCCCCCTCGGCCGGCACGCCGGCGGCGGCATGGCCGACAAGGAAGAGCTGAAGGCCCTCGCCGCCGAGATCGCTGCCAAGATCGCGTAGGGGCGCTTGAGAGCGCGACCGGCCTAGGCGTCGAGCGGCGGGATCTCGCCACGGCTCACCGCCAGACCCAGCGACAGGCTTCGGCCGATCATCCGGGCCTTCTCCATGAAGAGGTCGGCGGCCGCCGGCGGGCACGTCTCGCGGGCGGTTCGCTCGAAGAGGTCCAGCCACAGGGGGAAGTGCTCCGAGGCGATCTCGGGGCGCCGGGAATGGGCCGCCATGGGCGAGCCCTTGAAGCGGCCGGTCATCAGCAGCACCGAGGACCAGAAGTCGCAGAGCTTGGCCAGGTGCTCGTCCCAGTCGTCGACGGCGGCGTTGAAGATCGGGCCCAGGACGGGGTCCAGGCGCACCCGTCCGTAGAACGTGTGCACCTGGCGCCGGATCATCGCCTCGTCGACCCCGACCTCATGGCCAGGGCCGACGCGGGCCCGCACGTCCATCAGGCCGCCTCGCGCCAGTGCGGCTCCAGCTGTTCGTGCGGCCAGGCGGCCGGGATCTTCACGGGCGGGGCGAGGCCGGCCAGTTCGTCGGCGAAGCCGTGGTTCACGTCGCGGTGGTGCGCCTCGTCGGCCCGGACCACCAGCACCACGTCACGCAGGGTGGCGTCGGCCGGCAGGTTCCAGTAGCGGCGCGCGATGGCCGGGGCGGGGACGTTCGGCGAGCGGCCTTCGTCGATCTCGGCGAGGTAGTGGGTGTAGCTGATCACCGCCTCTTCCTCGAAGTAGCCGACCACACGGTGCGCGGTCTTCGGGCTGACGAGGTAGAGGCCGAAGAAGAACAGGTAGAACACCCACTGCGCCGCCACGACGACGAAGCGCTCGAATGCGGTGGGCCTGGCCACCTCGATGAACGTCATCAGGTGCATGCGCTCGTTCTCGGCCTCGTCCATGAGCGTCTTGATCCAGCCGCGGTCGTCGCACATCCGGCGCAGGCACTTCAGGTGGTTGAGCGTGGCGCCGACCATGCCGGGCACGGCGGCCACGGTCTCCAGCACCACCGCGCGGTGCCCGTAGCGCCTGGCGAAGAAGGTGTCGGCGCAGAACCGCAGCGCCTTCACGAAGCCGAAGGCGATCCGGTCCGACGCCCCGCGGGGACGATGGGTGACGGCAAGATCGATGAGGGGAGGGGTCATCGGGGAACTCCGGTTACGCGCCGCCGCGGGGGGTCGCGCCGACGGCGAGGGGCTTACGCCTCAGCCCGGACTTCCACCATTCGGGTCGCCCCCCTAGGGAGTGTTACGGAGGCGAGCGCCGGCCTACTCCGCCGCCTTGGGCAGGCTGTCCCGGCCGTCATCCGCCACGGACTTCCGTCCGCCCGCCGCCGGCCGGCGGATGGCGCGATCCCGCAGCCAGCCGAACCGCCGCGAATAGACCTTGGGGGCCGCCAGCATCACCGGCGTGAGCACCAGCGTGAGCAGTGTGGCGAACGACAGCCCCCACACCACGGACGCCGACAGCTGCACCCACCAGGTCGACCCCGGCGCCTTGTACTCGAGGTGCAGGGTGTGGAAGTTCGGGTGGATCTGGAACATCAGCGGCAGCAGCCCGACCACGGTCACCAGCGTGGTCAGCACCACGGGCCGGAACCGCTGCGCCGCCGCCCGGATCGCCGCCTCGTCGGCCGGATAGCCGGCGTGCCTCAGGTGATAGAAGGTGTCGACCAGCACGATGTTGTGGCCGACGACCACCCCGAACAGCGCCACGACCCCCGTGCCCAGCATGATCACCGATATGTACGGGAAGGTGTTCCCCAGGTTGACCTGCACCCCGAGCAGGACCCCCACCGTCGAGAGGATCACCGCCGAGAGCGTGACGACCACGCCGTAGAAGCTGTTGAACTGCCAGAGCAGGATCACGAACATCATGAAGAGGCTGGCGGCCATGGCCGCGGCGAAGAAGCCGACGGCTTCCTGGCCCTCTTCGTCCGCCCCGATGAACTTCCACGTCACCGCGTTGTAGGGCTCCAGGGCCTTCTCCAGCGCCGGGCGCAGGGCGTCGATCTTGAGGTTCGGCGGCGCCTTGTCCTTGTCGATGGTGTTGGCCTGCACGATGACCAGCCGCTGGCCGTCGCGCCGCTGGATCTGGGTGACCTGCTGCGCCGGGACCCGCTTGATGAAGTAGCTCGCGGGAACCGGCCCCTGGGGCGTCGTGATCTTCAACTGCTCGAGCGCGGCGACGTTGCGGGCGCTGGGCGGGAAGCGGACGCGGATGTCCAGCTCGTCCTCGGCGTCGTCGGGCCGGAACCGGCCCATCAGCACGCCGCCCGTGAGGAACTGGATGGTCTGCCCCACCGACAGGACGTCGACGCCGTAGCGGCCGGCCGCCTGCCGGTCCACGGCCAGGTTCCATTCGATGCCGGGCGAGGTGCGGTTGTCCTCCAGCTCCTTGAGCTGGTTGTCCGCCGTGAGCTGCGCCATCACCAGGTCAGCGGCCGCGTTCAGCTGCGCCGGATCGTGGCTGGAGAGCTGGACCTGGATGTCCTTGCCCACCGGCGGCCCGTTCTGCGGCCCGCGCACCTCGAGCTGGAGCCCGGCGACCTCGCCGAGCCGCGCCTTGACGGCGTTCTCGATGTCGTAGCCCGAGAGCCCCAGTTCCAGCCGTTCCTCGTAGTCCACGAAGTCGACCCGGATGCGGCCGACCGTGTCGTTGGGCGCCGAGTTGGGCCCGCCGTTCGACGAGAACCCGCCGGAGCGAACGTAGAGGGACTCGACCCCTTTCACGCCCGCCAGCCGCTGCTCGACCTGCTGCGTGAGGGCGTCCTGCGCCTCGGGCGAGAGGTTGCCGCGCGCCTTGACGAACACCTGCACGAACTCGGGCTCGTCGGAGAAGAAGAACTCGGTCCGGTGCTTGGTGTTGCCGAACCAGACGAAGATCGCCGCCACGATCAGGAAGCCCGCGAGGAACGTCCGGGTGGGGTGGTGCGTCATCGCCGTCAGGCTGCGGGCGTACCAGCCCATGAAGCCCTTCATCTCGCGCGGGTCGCCGTGCTCGGACTTGGCGATCTCGGCCAGGTGCTCCTCGTCCACGGCCGCCTTGCGCGCGAAGATCGAGCCCAGCGCGGGGGTGAAGATCAGGGCCACGAAGATCGAGGCGCCCAGCACGAAGAACAGGGTCAGCGGCAGGAAGCTCATGAACTTCCCGGCGATCGAGTTCCAGAACATGAAGGGCACGAAGGCGCAGAGGGTGGTCAGCGTGCCGTTCGCCACCGGCCAGAACATCCGCTTGCCCGCCGCGGTGAACGCCTCGGTCTTGGGCAGGCCCTCGGCCATGCGCCGGTCCGCGTACTCCACCACCACGATGCCGCCGTCGACCAGGATGCCGACCGCCAGCACTAGGCCGAACATCACCATCATGTTCAGGGTGACGCCCATGCCGGTCATGATCAGGAAGGCCAGCAGGAAGCAGATCGGGATCGAGGCGCCCACCATCAGGCCCTGGCGGATGCCCAGGCTGGCCACAATGATCATCATCACCAGGAGGCTGGCCATCAACAGGCCGGACTCCAGCACCACCAGGGTGCGGCCGATGAAGTCGCTCTCGTCGTACAGGTAGTCGAGCTTCACCGTCGACGGCCACTTCTTGGCCTCGGCCTCGGTCGCCTTGCGGACGATCTCGACGGTCTCCAGGATGTTGGCGCCGCCGCGCTTGGAGACCTCCAGGATGAAGGCGGGCTGTCCGTTGAACCGGCTGACCGTGCTCGCTTCCTTGAACGTGCGGCGCACGTCGCCGATGTCGCCCATGGTGATGATGCGGTCGCCGGCCTTCTTGATCGGCAGGGCCAGGATGTCGGCCGGCTTCTCGACGACGCCCGGCACCTTCACGGCGAACTGGCCGGCGCCCGAGAGCAGGTTGCCCGCCGGCACCAGCTGGTTGTTGCGCCCGATGACCTGCGCCACCTCGCCCGTGGTGACATTGTAGGCCTCCATCCGGAGGGGATCGATGGTGACCTCGAGCACCTCCTCGCGGCCCCCGGCCATGTAGACCTCGAGCACGCCCTCGGTGCCTTCCAGGCGTTCCTTCAGCGCCGTGGTGATGCGGTGCAACTCGCGCTCGGGCGCGGCGCCCGAGATCACGATCCCGATGATCGGCTCGCCCGAGAAGTTGTTCTCCTCGATGATCGGCTCTTCCGCATCGGGCGGGAACTTGCCGCGGGCCAGGTCCACCTTGGCGCGGACGTCCTCCAGCGCCTTGTCCTTGTCGAAGTCGGCCTCGAACTCGAGCGTGACCACGGCCGCGCCCTGCCGGGCCACCGCGTTCATCGACTCGATCCCCTCCATCGTCTGCAGTTCGAGTTCCAGCGGCTTGACCAGCAGGCGCTCGGAGTCCTCAGGCGAGACGCCGGGGTAGGGCACGATCACGGAGATGTACGGCAGGTCGATGTCCGGCTCGGACTCGCGCGGCATGTTCAGGTAGGCGAACAGGCCGAAGAGCGCGGCGATGAGGGTGACCCCCAGGACCACCTTCCGCCGCTTGATGGCTCCGTCGATGAGCGGACCGATCATCTTGCTCTCCCGGAGCTGCGCGCCGGGCGCGCGCCCCAAAGTATCTCAAACGTCATGCCGGCGCCCACCGGGACGCCGAAGCCGCCGGCCTAGCGGGCCTGGGCGACGCGAACCTTCTGCCCGTCGGCCACGAACGACTGGCCGACCGTGATCACACGCGCCGGGCCCGACAGCCCGGAAATCCACATGCCCTGCGGCGTCTCCTCCAGCACCGTCACCGGCGCGAAGGCCACGCGGTTGTCGGGCAGCACATGACGGACGCCCTGGCGGCCCGAGGCGTCCAGCACCAGGGCCGAGACCGGCACCAGATGCGCGGCGCCCGCGCCGGCGCCGACCCGAAGCTCGGCCGAAAGGCCCGAGCGCACGCTGTTGCCCGGGTTCGCGACCGCGATCTCCACGCGGTAGGTGCGCGTCTGGGGATCGGAGTCGCGGGCGACGTAGCGGACGCGGCCGTTCAGCACCTGGCCGCTCACCAGCTTCGCCGTGGCCGGCGCGCCGAGCCGCAGGCGGGAGGCCTCGGTCTCGGGCGCGTCCGCGACCACGACCAGGGGATCGAGCTCGATCATCGTGCCGCACGGCTGGCCCGGGGACAGATACGTGCCGATCTCGGCGTCGCGCCGATCGAACACGCCCGCGAACGGCGCCGTGATGTTCACCTGGGCCAGGGCGATCTCGGCGGCGCGCACCTGCGCCTGCGCCGCGTCGAGGTTCGCCTGGGCTTCCAGCACCTGCGTCTGCGACCGGTAGCCCTTCTCGGCGAGCTGCTGCGCGGCCTGGCGCTGGAGCTGGCGCGACCGAAGGTTCGCCCGAGCCTGATCCAGCGAGGCTTGCCGCGCGTCGACGGAGAGCCGGCACAGCACCTGACCCCGGCGGACGAACGAGCCTTCCGCCGCAGGCGTGGACGAGACGACGCCCGCCGTCTCGGACCGCACGACCACCGTCCGGGCGGCTTCCGTGCGACCGCGGATGATGACCTGGGTCTCGCGGATCTGCTCGGGCGTCATGGCCACTTGGACGCTGGGCGGGCCGGCCTGCGCCGCCGTGGGAGCCTTGGCCTCGGCCTTGCGGCTGTCTCCACCGAAGAGCGATCCGACGAGGAAGGCGATGACCAGCACGACGCCGACGGCGATGACAAAGACGTACTGCGGCTTCAGGCGCATAAGGCGTTGGTCCCCGGATCCAGATGCGGACGCGTACAGCCCCAGCCACGCCCGTGTCGCCGACTTGTTGCGGCCTGCCGTGCTTGTGATGCCGGCGGTATCCGAGCGCAAATGAATTTGCGGTCACGAACCGCGCCCGCTCTAATTGGCGAGAATGTTCGGCGATTGCAACGTTGTGGCGTTTCGCGTCGGCCGCCTGACCGACGCGGCCTTCGGAAGGTCACGTCGCAACCACCTCCAGCCACGGAAGATCCGCTCGTGAAGTACCTGCACACCATGGTCCGCGTGACCGACCTCGACGCCTCGCTCGCCTTCTACTGTGACAAGCTCGGACTTAAGGAAATCTCGCGGTCGGAGAACCCGGGCGGGCGGTTCACGCTGGTGTTCCTCTGCGCGCCCGGCGACGAGGATCTCGCCCGCGAGCGCAAGGCGCCGATGGTCGAGCTGACCTACAACTGGGACCCGGAGGCCTACACGGGCGGGCGCAACTTCGGGCACCTCGCCTATGCGGTCGACGACATCTACGCCGTCTGCCAGCGCCTGAAGGACGCGGGCGTGGTGATCAACCGGCCCCCGCGCGACGGCCGCATGGCCTTCGTCCGCTCGCCCGACAACATCTCCATCGAGCTGCTCCAGGCCGGACCGGCGCTGCCGCCCGCGGAGCCGTGGGCCTCCATGCCGAACGTGGGGGTGTGGTAGCGTGGGCGTGGTCGCGCGCGGATGACGTAGCGACAGCCGCCAGCCCGGCTACAGAGGGCGCGCTGAAGGGGAGGCGTCACGTATGGGCGGCAGGGTTCAGGGAAAGGTTGCGCTGGTCACCGGGGGCGCATCCGGGCTGGGGGCCGAAAGCGCGCGCCGGCTCGCGCGCGAGGGCGCCAAGGTGATGCTCACCGACCTCGCCGCCGAGGCGGGGCAGGGCGTGACCGACGAGATCCTGGCTGAGGGCGGCGTCGCGGCGTTCCTGAGCCAGGACGTGGTCGACGAGGCCCGCTGGGCCGAGGTGGTGGCCGAGACCGTGGCGCGGTTCGGACGCCTCGACGTGCTCGTGAACTCGGCCGGGGTCGGCAGCGGCGGCCAGCCGATCCTCGAAGCCACGTTCGAAGGCTGGCGGCGCATCGTCGGCATCAATCTCGACGGCACCTTCCTGGGCGTCCGCCATGCCGCGCCCGTGATGGCGGCGCAGGGCGGCGGCTCGATCATCAACCTGTCCTCGATCCTGGGGAAGGTGGGACTGCCGGGGGCGGCCGCCTACTGCGCCTCGAAGGGCGGGGTGGCGCTGCTGACCAAGGCCGTCGCGCTGGAGCTCGCGCCCGCCGGCGTCCGGGTGAACTCGGTGCACCCGGGCTTCATCGAGACGCCCATGGTCATCAACGTGATGCGCGAGTCCGAGAACGAGAACGAGATGCGCGACATGATCATCTCGCGCCACGCCATGGGCCGGCTGGGCGTCCCGCGCGAGATCGCCGACGCCATCGTGTTCCTGGCGTCCGACGAGTCCAGCTTCATGACCGGGTCCGAACTGGTCGTCGACGGCGGCTACACCGCCGCCTGACGGGCGTCAGATCGGGCAGCTCGCGATCTCGAGCTGCAGCATCGCGAGCACGCGGCCGAAGCCGATGTACTGGCCGGTCATCATGGCCAGCTCCAGGAACTCCGCGTCGCTGAAGTGCCGGCGCATGAACGCCACGTCGTCGTCGCCGATGTTGTGGTGGTCCAGGGCCATCTTCTCGGCGAAGTGGATCGCGGCGCGCTCGCGCGGCGTGAACCCGGCGTTGTCGGCGTCGTCGACCCCGGAGGCCGCCTCGGTCTCGGCCACCACCTCGGGCGCCATGCGCACCGTCTTGCACAGCACGCAGCCGTTGAGCGTGGCGATGCGCAGCCGCACGAGCTCCTTAAGCCGCGGCTCCAGCACGCCCGCGCCGCCGGTGTGCCAGGGGTGGTAGAAGGCCTGGTAGGCCTGCACCAGCGCCTCGTTCGGAGCGAAGGCGCGGGCGAAATGGCGGCCGATCCAGTTCTCCTCGGGCGTCGCGTCGTGGATGGCCTTCAGGTAGGGCGGCAGGGCTTCCGGCTCGACCAGGGGCATGCGGGACATGGCGGACCTCCTCCGGGTGGCGTTCTCGTCGGACCATGATGCGCCATTCGCCGGGCGACGCTGCGTCAGGCAGGGCGCTGTTTTTCTTGACGGACGTCCCGTCCGGCGCGCGCACTTCGCGCCCTGGTTGGAGGCGCGCGATGATCAAGCTGGTCTACGTCATTGTCCGGCGTGCGGAGCTCTCGGAGGAGGTCTTCCGCAAGTACTGGCTGGAGCAGCATGGGCCGCTGGTGGCGGCCCAGGCCGGGGTCCTGCGGCTGCGCAAGTACGTCCAGAGCCACCCGATCGACGAGGAGGCCAGCGAAGGCATGCGCGCGGTGCGCGGCATGCGGCCGCGCGCCGACGGCCTCACTGAGGTGTGGTGGGACTCGCTCGAGGATTTCCAGGCGGCCTATGCGACGCCCGAGGGCCAGGCAGCCGGCCGAATCCTCGCCGAGGACGAGGCGAAGTTCATCGACTTCGAGAAATCCGCCGTCTTCCTCACCGAAGAGCACCTGATCTTCGACCACACCGGCGGCCGCGGTCCGGCGCCGGGCGCGCCCAAGGCCACCTACCTGCTGACGCGGCGCGACGGCCTGACCCAGGCGGAATGCCACGACACCTGGCTGCGCGACCACGGCCCGCTGGTGGCGAGCTTCGCCGGTCCGCTGAGGATGGCCAGGTACGTGCAGAGCCACGCCATCGCGCCCGAGGTCAACGCCGGCATGCAGGCCGGCCGCAACTACGAGCCGCCGCTCGACGGCATCACCGAGGTCTGGGTCGATCCCGACGCCCAGCCCTCGGCGACCCTCGAGGAGGCCCGGGATGCGGCGATGGCCCTCGTGGAGGACGAGCGGCGCTTCGTGCAGATGGACAGGTCCCGCCTCTTCATGAGCCGCGAGCACGTCATCTTCGACCACACGCGCTGAAACGGCGTCGTCCCGCGGACGCGCCGCGGGACGGCGATCGATGGATGTGATCAACAGGGTTGCCGTTCCCCCGCGTCACGGGCCTTAGCCTGAGCCCCAGACATCCAGGGGAGGACCCGATGGCCAAGGCGCCCACAGGCTTCAAGACCCGCCTCGAACCGCAGGACGAGTTCCCGCACGATCCCGGCGAGGCGAAGAACTACAACGAAAGCATGTACTTCAACGTCTTCGACCCCGGGAAGAAGACGGGCGGCTGGTTCCGCATCGGCAACCGGCCGAACGAGAACTACGCCGAGATCAGCGTCTGCATCTACCTGCCGGACGGGCGCATCGCCTTCACGTTCGGGCGGCCCGCCATCGAGGGCAACAGGGAGATGGCCGCCGGCGGGCTGAAGGTCGAGGTGGTCGAGCCCTTCAAGCGCCTGCGGGTCAGCTTCTCGGGCAAGGCCCTGCTGCTGGAGCGGCCGCACGAGATGGCCGACCCCAAGAAGGCGTACCGGGAGAACCCGTCCGTCCCCTGCACGGTCGAACTGGACTACGAGGGCGTGTCGCCCATGTACGGCGGCGAGACCGTGAAGGCCGACGGCTCGCCGCTCGAGATCGACCCCGAGAAGTCGTTCGCCAAGGCGCACTACGAGCAGCACTGCGCCGCCTCGGGCGTCATCACCGTGGGCGACGAGCGGTTCGAGCTCTCGGGCTTCGGACTGCGGGACAAGTCGTGGGGACCGCGGCACTGGCAGGCGATCGACTGGTACCGCTGGTGCCCAATGAACTTCGGCCGCGATTTCGGGATGATGCTGTCGGTGATCGGCGACGGGAAGGGCGGCGCGCGCCAGGGCGGCATGGTCTTCAAGGACGGCCGCTACGACCTCATCGAAGAATGCGTGATCGAGAGCGACTGGGACGAGAACGACTACCAGACGGCGCTGCGGGCCAAGGTGAAGACCGAGGCGGGCGACCGCTACGAGGTCACCGGCAAGGTCGTGTCGCTGATCCCGCTCCGGAACCGCCGCACCGCGCCGGACGGCCGGGAACTCACCACCCGCATCACCGAGGGGATGACCGAGTACCGCTGCGGCGACCTGGTGGGCTACGGGCTGTCGGAATACCTCGACCAGATCGTGGACGGCGCGCCCACCGGCCGGACGGCGGGGTACTAGGGTGGCGCTCGACCCGAAGATCCGCGCCGGCCTGACGATCCCGGCGATCTGCGCGCCGATGTTCCTGGTGACCGGGCCCGCCCTGGTGCGCGAGGCCTGCAAGGCCGGCGTCATCGGCGGGCTGCCGCGCCAGAACGCCCGCAGCTTCGAGGAGTTCGAGGCGTGGCTCGCCGAGATCAGCGATGCGCTGAAGCGCCATCGCGACGCCCACCCGGACGCGCGCGTGGCGCCCATCGCCGTCAACTATCCGACGCGGATGCCCCCGGACGAACTCGCCGCCAACATGGCCGTCTGCGCGAAGTACGGCGTCGAGATCGTGATCAGCGTCGGCGGGGATCCCACCGAGCTGATCGCCCGGGTCCACGACTTCGGCGGCAAGGTGTTCCACGACATCACCAGCCTGCGCTTCGCCGAGAAGGCCATCGCCGCGGGCGCGGACGGCCTCAACTGCATCGGGGCCGGCGGGGGCGGGCACTCGGGCACGATCACCCACCTGGCGCTGATCCCCCGCATCCGGGCGATCTACGACGGGACGCTGGTGCTGGCGGGGGCCGTCTCGACCGGCGCCGTGATCCGGGCCGGGGAGATCCTGGGCGCCGATCTCGCCTACCTGGGCACGCGCTTCATCGCCACCCAGGAGGCCGATGCGCCGGCCGAGTACAAGCAGCTCCTGGTGAGCCAGACCTCCACCGACCTGATCTACACGGGCGACATCGCGGGCGTGCCCGCCAACTGGATGCTCGAATCGATCCGCATGGTCGGCCTCGATCCCGACAACCTGCCGAAGCCCCTGGGCCGCGGCATGCGCCACGATCACCTTCCGCCCGGCGTCGCCCCTTGGAAGAACCTGTGGAGCGCGGGGCAGGGCGTCGACCTCATCGACGACATCCCCACCGTCGCCGAGCTCGTGCGCCGTCTGCGCCGCGAGTACGTGGCGGCCTGCGAGACCCCCAGCATGATCGACGCGGCGCGTCTCGCGGACGAGGCGATGGCGGCGACGGTGCGCTGACTGCGCCTTCGGCCGAAGCCGGGTCTGGGGAAGACTGGAGGGTCTCGATGGCTCCCCGAGCAGGACTCGAACCTGCGACAAGTCGGTTAACAGCCGACTGCTCTACCAGCTGAGCTATCGGGGATCATCTCATCGAGAGGGCGGGCGTATACGCCGGGCCGCGGGGTTGCGCAAGACGCCTGAAAGCCTCCTGCGAGGTCCCCGCGAAAAGAGGCCCGGCGCGGACGCCGGGCCACACAAAGTTGGTGATGGTGGGGTGTCTTCAAGGAAGACGCGAGGAGAGTCCGGCGTCCATGGTTAAGCCTGGGTTAAGGATCGTCGCGCGGCGGAAAGGCCTCGACGGACCGCTTTCCGGCGACGCCCGGCCCGCGCGGGCGGCGACTTGTCGCGCCGGACTGGACGCCGGCCGCGGATCGCGGGATCACAGCACGCTAGTCGCTTGAAAAGAGGGCCGATGCGGATCCATTTCACCGGCATCGCGGGCGCGGGCATGGCCGCGGCGGCGCTGATGATGCGCGAGGCCGGCCACGAGATCACGGGTTCCGACGAAGGGGCGTTCCCGCCCATGTCGACCTACGTGGAGGGGCTGGGCTTCCCGGTCTTCTGGCGATTCGATTCGGCGAATCTCCCGCCGGGTCTCGACATCCTGGTCCTGGGGGCCAGCGCCAAGCTCGGCGGGGAAGGCAACGTCGAGGTGCAGGAGGCCCGCCGGCGGGGGGTCCGCGTCACGACCTTCCCGGAGCTGGTGGGCGAGGCCACGGCCCTCAAGACAACCACCGTGGTGGCGGGCTCATTCGGCAAGTCCACCTGCACGGCGCTGCTGGCCCACGTCCTGCGCGAGAGCGGCCGCGACGCCGGCTGGATGATCGGCGCGATCTCGCCGTCCCTGCCCGACACCGGTCACTGGGGCGACGCCCCGGAGGTGATCCTGGAGGGGGACGAGTACATCGTCGGGCCCAACGACCGGCGCTCGAAGTTCGTCCTCTACCATCCGCGCGACATCCTCCTGACCTCGCTGATCCACGACCACGTCAACGTCTTCCCGACCCTCGAAAGCTATGTGACGCCGTTCCGCGAGCTGCTGCGCCTGGCGCCGGCCGAGGGCTTGCTCGTGGCCCGGGAGCACCCGGCGATCCGGGCGATCGCCGGCGAGGCCGCGGCGCGGATCGTCTGGTACGACACGGCGCCCTGTGACGGGTGGTTCTGCGAGGACGTGGCCTTCGGCGAGACCACGCGCTTCACGCTCGTGGGGCCCGGGGGCCGGCGGCTGGCGATGTCCACCAGCCTCCTCGGCGAGCACAACGTGGAGAACATCGTCGGCGTCTCGGCCTATCTGCTCGAGCGCGGCCTGGTCTCGGAGGCGGACCTCGTCCGCGCCGTCGCGGGCTTCGCCGGCATCCGGCGGCGCCTCGACCGCCTCACCCGGACCTCGGCCGTGCCCGTCGTCGAAGGCTTCGGCAGTTCGTACGAGAAGGCCCGCTCGGCCATCGAGGCCATGCTGCTGCACTACCCCACGCGGCCGCTGACGGTGGTGTTCGAGCCGCACACCTTCTCGTGGCGCAACCGCGAGGCGCTGCCCTGGTACGACACGGTGTTCGAAGGCGCGGCCCGGGTGCTGGTGGTCCCGCCGCCGACGCATGGCGCCGACTCCCACCTGCAGTCGAGCTTCGCGGAGATCCTGGCCCGTGCGGCCGCCGCCGGCGTCGCCGTCGAGGGCGTCGAGAGCGCCGAGGCGGCGACCGAGGCGCTCAGCCGCCTGTCGGGCGACGAGGTGGTGCTCTTGCTGTCGTCGGGGCCGCTGCTGGGGCTGCCCGACAGCCTGCCGCCGGCCTTCGACCGGCTCTACGGCGCGCAGGAAGCCGCGGCCTGAACCCAGGGTCCAGGGCCGCGGCCCGATGCGCTAGCGCGACGCGTTGTGGTGCGCCGGGATCGGCTGGACGTAGTCGCTCCGGGCGGCCTTCTCGGCGTCGTTCAGTTCCTTGAAGAACGGATCCGCCCGCTTCGGCCCCAGGTAGCCGAACAGGTAGGCGCCCACCTTGCGCATCTGGATCTCCTCCGAGCCCTCGGTGATCCGGTAGCGGCGGTGGTGGCGGAAGATGTGCTCGAAGGGCTTGTGGCGCGAATAGCCGATGCCGCCGTGCACCTGCATGGCCCGGTCGGCCGCCTCGCACACCAGCCGGTTGCCCCAGTAGTTGCACATGGACACCTTGTCCGAGATCGTCCGCTCGATCTCCTTGTGCTCCATGTTGTCCATCTGCCAGGCGGTCTTGCGGATCAGCAGCCGCAGCATCTCGCACTGGGTCTGCAGCTCGATCAGCGGCCACTGGATCGCCTGGTTCTCGGCCAGCGCCTTGCCGAACGGCTTGCGGGTGCGGGCGTACTTCACGCTCTCGTTGATGCAGAACTGCGCCGCGCCCAGCGAGCTCGCCGCCTGCCGGATCCGGTTCTGGTGCACGAACGACTGCCCGATCCCCAGGCCCCGGTCGATCTGGCCCCAGTAGCTGTCCTCCGGGATCCAGACGTCCGTGAAGCTGATCCGCGGGTGGTCCGTCGGCATGTTGAACGTCCACAGATACTCCTCGATCTTGAGACCGGGGGAGTTCGCCGGGACGATGAAGCAGGTGATGCCGGTGGCGTCGCCGTCCTTCCCGGAGGTCCGCGCGAAGCACATCACGTAGTTCGCGACGTGCATTCCGGTAGTCCACATCTTTTCGCCGTTGATGAGCCAGCCCGGCTTGCCGTCCTTCTCGTGGCGGACGGCGCGGGTTTCCATCCAGGTGGCGTCGGACCCGTGGTTGGGCTCGGTCAGGCCGAAGCCGGTGCGCATGCGGCCGTTCAGCAGGTCGTCGGCGTAGCGGTCGTACTGCTCGTTGGTGGCGAACTCCTTGAACATCAGCACGAACGGGTTGTTGCCGACGATCGAGTGCTCGGTCTGCAGGTCGTTGAAGAGGCCCAGGCCCTTGGCGGCCAGGTGCTCGCGGATGATGGCCATGGCCAGCTGGCTGCCGCCCTTGCCGCCCATCTCGACCGGCCAGGCAAATCGCAGGTGGCCCGCGTCGTCGGCCAGCTTGCGGGCCTTGGCGAGCAGCTGCTCCCACTCCGGCCGGGGCAGGCCGTTGTTGTCCCAGTCGGTGCGGGCGTGCTCGCGGCGGTGGTCGAAGAATCGGTCGTTATCGTCCGCGTGCTGGAGCGGCATGATGACGTCGTCGATGAAGCGGTCGAGCTCATCGAGGTAGTCCTGGATGTCCTGGGGGATATTGAAGTCCATGGCCGTTCTCCCAACGCTTCCTTGGGCGGGCTTGACGTCGGGGGACCGTTTACAAGCCGCCCCCGACCCCGCCAGATCGGGGCCAGATTAGACCAACCGGAAGGTTCCGCCGGGTCATGACCGTTGATGTTCGTGCCGCCCTCGAGACGCTCGCCGCGCGGCTGGGCGGGGAGGGGGCGAAGCTGACCGAGGCCCAGCGCCTGTCGGGCGGCGCCAGCATGGAGACGTGGGCGTTCGCCTTCGACGGCGCGGGCGGCGCCGAGCGCCTGATCCTGCGCCGCCGCAGCGTGCCCTTCGATCCCGAAACGGCCCGCTCGGTCAGCCTCCAGACCGAGGCGAGGCTCATCCAGGCCACCGGCGCAAACGGCGCGCGCGTGCCGACCGTGCGGCACATCTGCGACGATCAGGATGGGCTGGGCGAGGCCTACGTCATGGTCCGCGTCGACGGCGAGACGCTGGGCCGCAAGATCACCTCCGATCCGCGGTTCGACGCCGTGCGGCCGGCGCTGGCGCGCCAGTGCGGCGAGGCGCTCTGGGGCATCCACAAGACGCCGCCGCCCGCCGACATGAACCTCAAGGTGGTCGACGGGACCATCGAGCTCGACCGCTACGAGGAGGTCTACCGCGCCACCGGCGCCCAGCGCCCGATCCTGGAACTGGCCTTCCAGTACCTCCGCAAGCATGTGCCCGCTCCGGTGGAGCCCACGTTGCTGCACGGCGACTTCCGGAACGGGAACATCATGTTCGACCCGCAGGCGGGCGTCGCCGCGGTGCTGGACTGGGAGCTGGCCCATGTCGGCGACCCGGCCGAGGACATGGGGTGGATCTGCACCAACTCCTGGCGCTTCGGGCGTCCGGACCGCCCCGTCGGCGGCTTCGGCGACTATGCCGACCTGCTGGAGGGCTACAGGGCGGCCGGCGGCCGGGCGATCGAGCTGTCGCGGGTGCGCTTCTGGCAGATGCTGGGGTCGCTGCGGTGGGGCGTGATGTGCCTGACCATGTACCTGTCGTGGCGCGACGGCATGGTCAAATCCGTGGAGCGGCCGATGATCGGCCGCCGCGTGTCGGAGACCGAAGCCGACTTGGTCGTGCTGCTGGAGGAAGGCCTTTGATCACCCATCCCCGCACCGAGGAACTCGCCGAGTCGGTCCGGCTGTGGATCGACGAGATCCGGCCGACGCTGGATCCCCGCAACGCCTTCCTGGCCCGCGTCGCGGCCAACGCCATGGCGACCATCTACCGCGAGCTGACCCAGGGACCGGCCGCGGAAGCCCGCGCCGTGGAGGGTATGCGGGAGGTGCTGGGCAGCGACGGCGACTTCGCCGCGCTGAACGCCGAGCTGTGCGAGCGAATCCGCTCGGGCGAACTGGGCGTGGAAACGCCCGGGCTGCTCCCGATGCTGGCGGCCATGGCCAGGGACCAGATCGCCATCGACCAGCCGAGCTATCGGCCCGAGGGCACGCCGCCGCCCGCGGCATGAGCCGAAGCCCTAGGCGGCTTCGAGCACCCGGATGATCTCGCTCTCGCGCTCGTTCCAGAGGATCGCGACGCGGGCGGCGCGGGATGCGTCCGCGCCCAGGGCCGAGGCCACCTCGGGCTCGCGCATGCGACGTTCCGAGAGGCGCAGCAGGGTCCGCTCGCCCCCCTGGTCGAGCTCCACGTCGTGATAGCGCAGCACCGCGTCCACCAGGGCGGCCGGGGGCGGCGGGCGAACCGGCGGCGGCGCCTGGACCGGCCGCGGATGCGTGCGGCCCGGTGACGACGCGAAACGGTCGCCGATCAGGCGGCCCTGGGTGAAGGTGGCGCGGCGGGGCTGGAAGCGGGAGGCCATCGGTCCGTTCTCCATTGCGGAAAGTCGATGGTTCTGGTTTTGTCTGTCAGCTACGACAAAATCGGACGTACGTTCCCATGAGGCACGAAAAAGGCGCGCGACTGCTGGAGCTCGCGCGGATGCTGGCCGGGACGGCCGAGGGCCTTACGCTCGACGAGATGGCCGAGCGCCTGGGCGTGGCGCGACGGACCGTCGAGCGGATGCGCGATGCGGTGGCGACCGTGTTCCCCGCCATGGAGGTGGTCGAGGATGGGCGCGAGCGCCGGTTCCGGATCCCGTCGGGTCTGGACGGCCTCTTCCAGGCTCCGACGGCGGAGGAGCTGGCCGCGCTGACCGCCTCGGCCGAGGCGATGGACCGGCAGGGGGCGCACGCCCGCGCCGCGGCCCTCCGCGCGCTGGAGCAGAAGGTGCTGTCGGCCATGCGCGCCTCGGCCCGCCGCCGGCTCGCCCCCGACCTGGAAGCGCTGCTGCAAGCGGAGACCATCGCCGTGCAGGCCGGTCCCCGGCCTTTCGAGGAGGAGACCGTGCTCGCCGCCGTCCGCGAGGCGCTGAAGGCGCTCTCGACGCTGAGGTTCCGCTACGAGGGCGGCTCCCAGCCGGGCCGTGTACGGGAGGTGACGCCCTACGGCATCCTCTTCGGTCGCTCGAACTACCTCGTGGCCGAGGAGGTCGGGGCGGGCACGGGTCCGCGCAACTGGCGGCTGGACCGGGTCTTCGAGCCGGAGGTCACCGGACGGGCGGCCGACCGGCCCGAGGACTTCTCCCTCCAGGCCTATGCGGACGAGAGTTTCGGCATCTACCAGGACGACACCGAGGACGTGGTCCTGCGCATCACGCCCGAAGGTCGCGAGGACGCCCTGCGCTGGCGCTTCCACGCCCGTCAGAAGGTGGAGCCGCAGGCCGACGGGTCGACGATCGTCCGGTTCCGGGCCAGCGGGATGCGGGAGCTCGCCTGGCACCTGTTCACCTGGGGCGACAAGGTGGAGATCGTCGAGCCGCCGGCGCTGCAGGCGATGATGCGCAGCGAACTCGAGGCCGCGGTGCGGACGCACGTCCGGAATTGACGTAGGTCGGCCTCAGGGTCGTTTCCAGCAACGGAGACGACCCATGACCACGCTCGATTACGCGACCTTCTTCGAGACCCAGGTGCGCCCGCGCCGCCGCCGCCGCCGGCTCATGCTGGGCCTCGCCGCCGTGATGGTCTGGGTCCTGCCCGTCGCCTACGTCGGCCTGATGGTGGGGCCCTGACCGCTTCGCCGGTCGCGACGCGCGAACCCCGCCGAAAAGGCGAGAATTTCCCGGGCCCGTTGGCTAGAAATCGAGCCGGCATTCACCGCGTATCGAGTTCGGGGAACAATCATGCTGTTGCGCGCCGTCGCGACCGTCCTGGCCGGAGCCTTTCTCATGGGGGCCGCTGCGCCTGATCACGACCCGTACACCTGGATGGAGGAGATCGAGGGCGCGCGGGCGCTGGAGTGGGCGAAGGCCGAGAACGCCCGCTCGCTCCCGCAGCTGCAGAACGACCCCCGCTATGCGGGGCTCTACGCCGACGCGCTGAAGATCGCGACCGCCAAGGACCGGATCCCCAGCGTCTATTTCGCCGGCGACGGCGCCCTGCGGGACTACTGGCAGGATGCCGAACACGTGCGCGGGGTGTGGCGGACCACCTCGGTCGAGAGCTACCGCGCCGGCGCCCCGGAGTGGCGCGCGATCCTGGATCTCGACGCGCTGTCGAAGGCCGAGAAGGCGAACTGGGTCTGGAAAGGCGCCAACTGCCTGGCTCCGGACGACCGCTACTGCCTGGTCAGCCTGTCGAACGGCGGCAAGGACGCGGTCGAGGTGCGCGAGTTCGACACCCAGACGGGCCGGTTCGTCGAAGGCGGGTTCCGCCTGCCGGAGGGCAAGCACCGCCTGGACTGGCTCGACAAGGACACGCTGATCGTGGTCGCCGAGTGGGAGAAGGGCGACGTGACGACGTCCGGATACCCCTTCATCGCCAAGATCCTGAAGCGCGGCCAGAAGATGTCCGAGGCCCTGGAGGTGTTCCGCGGGCGCAAGGACGACGGGGGCTACGGCGTCTCTCCCATCGTTCTGCGCGAGCCCGACGGCCGGCTGCAGGCAGTGCTGATCCAGCGCCCGCTCGACACCTTCAACGCCGAGCACTACCTGCTCGCCGATGGCGGGCCGCGGAAGCTGGACCTGCCGACCAAGTCCTCGGTCCAGGGCTACCTGGCCGGCCGCCTGGTCGTGAGCCTCGAGGACAACTGGACGGGCAAGGGCTTCCGCGAGGGCGACCTCGTGGATTTCGACCTCGCGGCCGTGAAGGCCGATCCCTCGAACATGTCCCCGGCGCTGATCCTTCGCCCCACAGAGACCCAGGCCGTGGAGCAGGTCACCACCACCCGCAACCGCCTGGTGATCGCGCTCTTCGACAACGTGAAGGGCCAGGTCATCTCCTACCGCCGCAACGGGGCGGGCTGGGCCCCGACCCGGCTCGACCTGCCGAAGGACTCGACGATCAGCATCGGCTCGGCCGCCGACCACAGCGACGGCCTGGTCCTGAACGTGACGGGCTATCTGACGCCGTCCAGCCAGTGGCTGGCGGACGCCGAGGCGGGCAAGGCGCAGCAGGTCCGCACGCTGCCGCCGCGCTTCGACGCCTCGAACATGGCGGTGGAGCAGTACTGGGCCACGTCCAAGGACGGTACGAAGGTCCCGTACTTTGTCGTCCACCGGAAGGACATGAAGCTGGACGGCTCGAACCCGACGCTGCTCTACGCCTACGGCGGCTTCCTGGTCAGCCAGACGCCGAGCTACGCCGCGACCGTCGGCAAGCTCTGGCTCGAGAAGGGCGGCGTCTATGTGGTGGCCAACATCCGCGGCGGCGGCGAGTTCGGCCCGCGCTGGCACAACGCCGGCCTGAAGCTGAAGCGGATGGCGGTATACGACGACTTCTTCGCCGTCAGCGAGGACCTCATCGCGCGCAAGATCACCAACCCCAAGAAGCTCGGCATCATGGGCGGCTCCAACGGCGGCCTCCTGATGGGCGTGGCGCTCACCAAGCGGCCCGAGCTGTACAACGCCATCGTCATCCAGGTCCCGCTGTTCGACATGATCGGCTACGACCACATCGGCGCAGGCTCGTCCTGGATCGGCGAGTACGGCGACCCCAAGGTCCCCGAAGAGCGCGCGATGCTGATGAGCTACTCGCCGTACCAGAACCTCGCGAGGGGCAAGCCCTATCCGCGCGTGTTCATCGAGACGTCCACCAAGGACGACCGGGTGCACCCGGCGCACGCCCGCAAGGCCGCCGCACGCCTCAAGGAGTACGGCTGCGACTACCTCTACTACGAGAACATCGACGGCGGTCACGCCGCGGCCGCCAACCTCAACGAGCGGGCGATGCGGCAGGCGCTGGAGTACACCTATCTCATGCAGCGTCTGATGGACTGATGGCGCCGCGGGTGGTCAGCGCGGGCGTGCTGGCCTGGCGTCGCCGCCCCGGGGGGCCGGAGTTCCTGCTGGTCCACCCGGGCGGGCCGTACTGGGCGAAGAAGGATGCGGCGGGCTGGTCCATTCCCAAGGGGCTGGTCGAACCCGGCGAGGAGGACTGGGCCGCCGCCCGGCGGGAGTTCCGCGAGGAACTGGGTCTCGAGATCGCCGGCGACGCCCAGCCCCTGACGCCGGTCACGGCCTCGGGCAAGACCATCCAGGCCTGGCTCGTGGAGGCCGACATCGACGTGAGCCGCATCGAGAGCAACCGGTTCGAGATGGAGTGGCCGCCCCGCTCCGGGCGGCGCGCGTCCTTCCCGGAGGTCGATCGCGCGGCGTGGTTCGACGCCGCGACGTCGGCCGTGAAGATCCACAAGGGCCAGCGCCCGATCCTGCTGGAGGCGGTCGGGCGGTTGCGCACGGCGTGACCGGCCCGCCCTCGTCGCTCCTCACGGCGTCTGTTCGTTGACCCCGCGAGCCTCGGCGGCGGCGCGCGCCAGCTGGACGAATTCCGCGCGCTCGCCAAAGGGATCGGCGCCGCGGGCGGTCTGGGCGAGCCTCACCACCTCGTCCCAGCCGAACGCGTCCGAGACGCGGGGGTCACGCCTGAGCTTCTGCCCGAAGCCCGCCACCGCCACCGCCCAGCGGGTGGCTTCCGGCGCGATGTTGAGGGTCGCCGCGGCGTCGCCGGCCCCGATCGGGCGCTCGATCAGGCGCGACCTGCGCTCGCCGGGCAGCTTGTAGCGGATCTTCAGGTAGGCCAGCTCGCCGCCCGCGGCCGGCGCCGGCGCAGCCCGGCCATAGCGCAGAGGATCGGCCGATCCCGGCGCGCCCGCCGGCGTGATCTCGTAGAGCGCCGTCACCGACGCGCCCGCGCCCACCTCGCCGGCGTCCACGCGGTCGTTGTTGAAGTCCTCGCGCGCGAGCATGCGCGTCTCGTAGCCGATCAGCCGGTACTCGCTGACGCGGGCGGGGTTGAACTCGACCTGCACCTTCACGTCGTCGGCGATGGGGAACAGCGACTTCGTGAAGTCGGTGCGGAACAGCTTCCGCGCCTCCTGCAGGCTGTCGATGTAGGCCGCGGTCCCGTTCCCGTTCTGCGCCAGCGTCTGCATCATCACGTCGTTGTAGTTGCCGCGGCCGAAGCCGTAGACCGACAGGTAGACGCCGTCCTTGCGCTTCTCGGCGACGAAGTCCTTCAGCTTCGCCGGATCGGCGACGCCGACGTTGAAGTCGCCGTCGGTCAGCAGGATCACGCGGTTCACCGCCTTGGGGTCGAAGTGCTCGCGGGCGAAGGCGTAGGCGAGGGCGAGGCCCTGGCCGCCGGCGGTGGACCCGCCCGACTGCAGGGCGCCGACCGCGCACCGGATCCTGAGCTTCTGAGCCCCGTCGGTGGGGGCCAGCACCGCGCCGGCCGAACCCGCATAGGCGACGATCGAGACCCGGTCCTGCGGGCGCAGCTGGTCGACCAGCAGGTTGAGGGACTTCTGCGCCAGCGGCAGCCGGTCGGGCGGCATCATCGAGCCCGACGTGTCCACGAGGAACACCAGGTTGAGCGGCGGCGCCGCCGTCCGGGGCAGGTCGAAGCCCTGGATTCCGATGTGCAGGATCTGCCGCTGGCCGGCCCACGGCGAGGGGGCGAGCGAGACATGCGTGCTGAACGGCGACGCACGGTCGCGCGGCGGCGCGTAGCCGTAGTCGAAGTAGTTCACCAGCTCCTCGACCCGCACCGCTTCGCTGGGCGGCCGAGCCCCGTCGCGCAGGAACCGGCGCACGTTCGCGTAGGCGGCGGTGTCCACGTCCACGGAGAAGGTCGAGACGGGGTCCGCCGCGGTCTGCCGGATCGGATTGGGGCCGGCGTCCGGATAGCGCTCGGTGTCCAGCGGCTGCGAGGGGAAGCGCTGGTAGGGCGCCGGCGCGATCCTGCGGCCGCCGGTGACGACCTGCTCCTCGAGGGCTGCGGCGGGCGCCTGGATGCGGGGCTGTCCGATGCGCCGCTCGACGGGCGGAACGGGGAGCGGCGGTATGCTGGGCGCGCTCACCTGACCGGCCGGCGGCGGTGGGGGAGACGGCGGAGGCGGCGGCGGAGCCCGATAGGCGCCGCCCGCGCCAAATCTCGCCTGGGGCGGCCGAACCTCGCGCTCCGGCGTGGGGTTGTAGCCGAAGCGGGCGCAGGCGTCGGGACTGACGCCCGGCTCCACGTACCGGGAGGGCTGGGCCGGGACGGACGCCGGGGCGGCGGCGGTGAGGCAGGCGAGCCCGAGGGCTCCAAGGCGGCGGCGCGTCATCGCAGGCGTACTCCGATCGTGGTCCTGTCGGGGATACGCGGGGCGGGATCGCGTAGGGTTCGAGGCGGCGCAGAAAATCGAACGCCGCGCCGGCTCGCCTAGCGCACGAAGCTCGCGCCGTTGATGTCGAGGACGGCGCCCGTCATCGAAGCCGGCGCCTCCAGGGCCAGGTAGGCCGCGGCGTTTGCGACCTCTTCGGCGTCGGCCACGCGTCCGAGGGGAATGTCCGCCAGAAGCTTCTCGCCGCCGCGGCTGGCCAGGTAGTCCTCGGCCATGCCGGTCATGGTGAACCCGGGGCAGATGGCGAAGGCCAGGATGCCCTCGGCCGCGTAGCCGCGGGCGATCGACTTCGTCATCCCCACCATGCCGGCCTTGGAGGCGGCGTAGTGCCAGTGCGCCGGGCTGTCGCCGCGATATGCCGCCCGGCTCGCGATGTTGACGATCCGGCCCCCCGAGGCCCGCTCGCGCCAGTGCAGCACCGCGCGCCGGCAGAGGTCGGCCGAGGCCTGGAGGTTGATCTGCAGGGCGCGGGCCCAGGCCGCCTGCCAGTCGGCCGCGGCGGCGTCGACGCCGACCGCCTCGAACACGCCGGCGTTGTTGATGAGCACGTCGATCCGGCCGTCCAGGCGCGCCAGCGCCGCATCCCACAGGCGGTCGCCGGCGCCGGAGGCCGAGAGGTCCGCGCCGATCGCCAGCGGGCCGTCGCCGCGGCCGTGGCCGACCGCGCGCGCCCGGCCTTCGAGCGATGCGAGGATGGCGGCGCCGATGCCGCGGGTGGAGCCGGTGACCAAGACGTGGGGCGTTTCGCGTGTCATGGCTCCGGGTAGGGCGCGCGGTCCGCGGGTTCAAGCGTCTGGCGCCGAACCGTCCGCGCGACCATCTGCATCGCACCAGCCCACCGACTTCCGGGAGCCCGGCATGTCCGCCAGGACCATCACCCTCGCCGCCGCGGCGGCCCTGATCGTCGCGGCCTGCGAGCGGCCCGCCGCGCCGGCGCCCGAGGCCGCCGCCGCTCCGCCCCCGGTCGCCATCCCCGCGGGCGCGGCGCAGGCGCCGGACTCCTTCGCCCCGATCATCCGCCGGGTCGCCCCGGCGGTCGTGTCCATCGACACCCTGGCGGTGGGCGGCGCCTTCGCCGATGACGGCCGCATGCTGCCGCCGGGCGTGGTCCCCGGCTTCGGGCCGCGCCCGGTCCGGCGCGGCGCGGGCTCGGGCTTCCTGATCAGCGCCGACGGCTATGTGGTCACCAACAACCACGTGGTCGAGGGCGCGCAGGAGGTGGTGGTCAGCCTCTCGGACGGCCGGCAGTTCCGCGCGCGCCTGCTCGGCCGCGACCCGCCGACGGACATCGCCGTCCTCAAGGTGGACGCCCAGGGGTTGCCGTATGTGAGCTTCGGACGCCAGGCCGCGCCGCAGGTCGGCGACTGGGTGGTGGCGGTGGGCAATCCGTTCGGCCTGGGCGGCACGGCCACGGCGGGCATCGTCTCGGCCTACGGCCGCGAGATCGGGGAGGCCTACGTCAGCTACCTGCAGATCGACGCGCCCATCAACGCGGGGAACTCGGGCGGCCCGTCGTTCGACCTGCAGGGCCGGGTGGTCGGCGTGAACACCGCCATCTTCTCGCCGTCCGGCGGTTCGGTCGGCATCGGCTTCGCCATCCCCGCCGACCTGGCGGAGGACGTGAGCCGGCAGCTCATCCAGTCGGGGCGCGTGGTGCGCGGCTACCTGGGCGTCAGCGTCGCCGACCTGACGCCGGCGGTCGCCGCTCAGCTGGGCATCGGCGGCCAGCGCGGGGCGCTGATCGCGGGCATCGTGCGCGGCGGCCCGGCCGCGGCTGCGCTCCGCCCAGGCGACGTGGTGACGGCCGTGAACGGCGAGGCGGTCACCGGAGCGGGCGGGCTGACGCGGCGCATCGCAGGCGCGAAGCCGGGAGACACCCTGCGCCTGCGGGTGATCCGCGACCGGCGGGCGGGCGAGGTCAGCGTCCGTACGGTCCGTCGCCCGGACGAGCTCTCCGGCTAGCCGCGCGCCGGACCGGGCAGGGCCCGGCGCCGGTTCGCGCGGAGGGCCGAGCCGGCGGCGCCGAAGCCCAGGATCATCAGCGCCCAGGTCGAGGGCTCCGGCACGATTCCGCCGCCGCCGGCGCGGACGGTCCGCGTGAAGTCGCAGCTCAGGTCGTCGCCGTTCGGGCAGGTGTCGGCAAGGGTGAAGCGGGCCTCCTGGTACGGGCCGTTCTCGGGGATCCGGTAGGCCACCACCTGCAGCTGGGCGCTGTAGAAGTTGTAGATTCCGGGGGCCGCGGTCCCGCCGTTCGGGGAGAGGCGGCCGAACAGGAAGTCCACGCTTTCGCCCGGTTGCAGGGAAATGTTGCTGAACCCGAACCCGAAGTTGAAGGCATACGGGCCGCCGCAGTTGCCACCGAGGAACGAGCCGCTGCACCCGGCCGAGTAGGAAATGGCTGTGGTGTAGGGCGCGTCGACAGCGAACCCGCGGTCGAGCAGTTCCTGTTCGGACGGGCCGCCGGCCGTGACCAGTCCGTCCGCATCCACGGCGAAGGGATCCGAGTCTTGGCTGAGCGTGAACCGCACGACGATGTCGATGACGTCGGAGGCTCCCGCCGTCCCGTCCGGCTGGACGAACGAGAGCGTGCCGAAGGGAAGCGCCGCATGGGCGCCCGAGGCGGCGGCGCCAAACAGGGCGGCGGCGCCCAGGATGTTTGCAAGTCTGCTCATGGTGTCACCCCTGTCCGATGCTGTCGGCCCGCCCGCCAGAATTCCCCTGACAGGCGAAAAGCCAAATTGTTTCAGGCAGATGGTAGGTCCGGGGCGGTCGCCGCTCCATGGCGCCGATGCACCTCAAATCGGGCTGCGGCGGGGTGCGGGGCGGCCCCCGAAGCTTCACAATGATGCATATGCTCTATGGGCGCGGCGCGACGGCCGCCTATGCTGCACGCCGGCCCTTGAGATGGGAGAGGTCGCAGTCGCGTGGATTTTTCCCGACGCATCAATAGCGCCGCACTGGACATTCACGACGCCGCGCCGCTCCGCCCCTTCGCCACCTTCCGCGAGGGCTGCCTTCAGCGGGTTCGCGAGCTGATCCCCTTCGACTCGGCCATCTGGGGCTCCGGGGTCCAGGAGCCGATGCTGATCTTCGGGATCGCGGCGGTGGATTTCTCACCGGAACGGCTCGTGGAGTACGGCGTACGCTGGCAGGCCCACGACCTGCTGCGCAGCGCGGTCGCCCGACGCCCCGGAGAGGCTCTGCGCAACGAGGACATCCAGCCGCTCGACGCCCACTATGAGTCCGAGATCTACCAGGCCTTCTGTGGTCCCGGCGGCATGGAGCATGCGCTGGGCGTCACCGCGATCGACCCGGTGACGCAGGTCGGCGAGCTGGTCTACCTCTTCCGGGCGGACCGCCGCGCGGTCTTCCGCGACGACGAGCGCGATGCGCTGGAGCTCCTCATGCCGCACCTGGCGGCGGCCTGGAGACACCGTCTCCTGTGGCAAGTCGCGCGGGGCGGCGAGGCGGGCGGCCGGGCCCCCCCGCCGCTCCCGGACGGCCACGCGGTCGTCGACGGCCTGGGCCAGGTCCATGCCTCGGACGCGGCGTTCGGCCTGCGGATGCAGGTCGTCTTCGCCGGCTGGGTCGGCCCGCTGCTGCCGCCGCCCCTTCGTGCGCTCGCGGCCGGAACGGATGACCGGACCGACGTCCGCGGGCAGGGGTTCCGGCTGCATCGTGGCGACGACCGCCACGTCCTGACGTTCGCCGACGGCGCCGCCGACCTGCCGCTCTCTCCGGCAGAGCTGCGCGTCGCGATAGCCTTCGCGCGCGGCCTCACGGCGGCCGAGGCGGCGGCGAGCCTGCGCGTCAGCCGAGCGACCGCGCGAAACCAGCTGGCGGCCGTCTACGCCAAGCTGGGCGTGCACTCGAAGCTCGAGCTGGCGCGGCGCCTCGACGAGGCCGGCGTCTGACCGGAAGGGGCGGGGATCATGGCCTGGGAGGGGCCGGCGTCACGCAGCTGGTCCTCGAAGGCGCGAACGGCCGGCAGGGTCAAAGCCGAGAGCTTGGTCCTGCCGATCATAGGGGGATGTGCAGCCGTAGGTGCTGGCCGTACTGCTTCAGCGTCGACTCCCGATGCATCGACGGAGTCGCAGAGCTACTCGCATGACTCCGTTGGCGAAGTCTGCCGAAGCGGGGACGCTAGGGCCCCACTGTCGGCCTTGGGCATGACTAGCCCACTCGCGGTGCAGCGATCGCCGCGAAGGAGCGCGCCGCTGAAGCAGACGCCACTATACCCGCGCCACGTGGGCTTGAGATGTCACCTCGCCCTGCGGGCCTGTCCTTAAGATGGGTGGATCAAATACGACACCCGCATAGCCCTCGTCGGCGACGCGGTTGATTCTCTTCCGATATCGAGGCTGGCCGCCGTTGTAGACTAGGTAGCGGGTCTTGCCGTGCTCGCGCCCCTCGATGTTCGAGTTGTAACCCGTGAACCAGGACTTGGCCTTCCGCATCAGCACCATCGAGTACATGCTCTTCACGTGCTCGGACCAGTCGGCCTGGGCCTCGGCCGTGGCCTCGAACCGC
>NZ_JAEUMN010000077.1 GCF_016793225.1 Phenylobacterium sp. | reverse complement strand
GGGCGATGGCGTCCCGGCTCGTCGTCTCCGCCCGTGATCATCGCCGATCCCCCACGGACGATCATTGGTCGTGGGGCCGAGACGCGTCAAGCTGGTCCAAGTCCAGAAAGTCTTTGTTTCAGAATGGCTTACATGTCGCCTACTCGACATAGCCGCATGGTCGGCAGGCGCCGGCCAGGCCGGCAAAGGCCCGGGCGTCGCTCTTCAGCCAGCGGCGTTAGCGGGCGGCCCCCGGGCATCAGGGCCGAGGGATTGAGGCCAGCGGTCGCCAGACCTGCTCCTGGCACAGCGGGCCGGCGCACCCCGACACCCGCGCCGCCCCGGCGACGAGCCGGATCGAACCTTTGTAGACCCTGCCGTCCGCGGGATTCAGCATGGTCCCGTCCCGCCAGGCGCCGTCGCGCCAGGCGAGGCCCCGTATGATCTCGGTTCCGACCGTTCCCCGCCTGACGCGGCGCTCGTCCAGGACCCAGATCAGCCGCCCACACAGCTTCGATGTGTCGCCCGTGCAGGGCGCGAGCCTGACGAGCCCGCCCAGCCCCGGCGTTACCCAGTCGCCCGACACGGCAAGGGGCACCTGGGCCAGGGACGTCGACGGCGCGGCGATCATCGGGATCAGGCAAAGCGCCAGGATCGCGATCGCGCCAGGCTTTGCGACCCTCCTCAGAGACGGCGCGCGACGCGACACTTGTGCGAACCGCGCCAGATACTCAGGGTGCTCGGTGCCCATCCAGCGGTCCCACCAGGTGAAGTACAGGCCGTAGTTCCAGCCCGCCTGGGCGTGGTGCAGGTCGTGGTGGGTGACGGTGGTCAGGAACGGGATCAGGGGCCGCCCGTCGTGGCGGGCCGGAAACAGCTCGTAGCCGCAATGGCCGATGGTGTTGCGGACGATCTGGTGCAGGACGAACAGTCCGATCACCGGCCAGGGCGTCGGCGTGGCCAGCATCCAGAGTGGGACGAAGGCGCTCTGCACCGCCGCCTCGGCCAGGTCGAAGCTGTAGGCCGTGAACGGCGACGGATTGTTGGATCGGTGATGCCGGCGGTGGAAGGTTCGGAACAGGCCCGGCCGGTGCATCAGCCGGTGCGCCCAGTAGAACCAGGCGTCATGGGCCACGATCATCAGGGCGAGCGACGCCCAGAACCACACCGGCCCCAGCCGCTCGGCGACGGCCGGTCCCCAGACGAGGCCCGCCCGGTCCAGCACGGCCAGCGAGAGGCCGACCGTCGAGAAGATGGCCACCGACCGGATGGAGACGAGGAATTCGACGATCAGCTGCCGCGCCGGCGGCCGGTCCGCCCTCAGCCTTCGTCCGGCCAGCGGTCGCGCGAGCACGATCCACAGCAGGAACCAGGTCGCGACCGCGAAAATCGCATAGCGGCTAAGGTCGCCGCCCAGCAGGAAAAGCCATCCTCGGGCAAGTTCTTCGACATGGGACATTGGGTAGACCTCCGTTGAAGGCCCATCCCTGTCCCTGCCGCCCGGTCGCCGCCCGCCGTGGACGAAAATCGGCCAGTGATTTCATTTCCGGCGAAGCTTTCGCAGAATCGGCGAGCTAGGGGCGTCGTTGGACTCGCCTGGGCGCGCATAAAGGGGGGCATGGGCGAGCTGGCGTCGATGGAGCTGTTGGTGCGCGGCGTGGCCGTGGGCGCCCTCCTGGGCCTCGCGCTCTGCTTCGGGCGAGCCGACGCTGCGCGCCTGCGCCTGAGCGGGATCCTGTTCTGCCTGTCCGCAGCCGGGCACGTGCTGACCCAGTCGCCGACCGTCCGGCTCGCGAGCGGCGCGGCCTTCCCGGTGTTCTGGGTGCTCTCGATCACCTGCGCGGGCTTCCTCTGGGCCTTCGCAACCGACCTGTTCTCGGACGAGGCGCGAACGTGGCGCCGGTTTGCGCCCGCCGCCGCAACCCTGCTGCTGGCGTTCGCGGGCCTGATGGCCCGACCGCCGCTCGCCCAGGGGCTATGGGTGATCTACTCCATCGTCGCCTGCGCGCTGATCGGACATGCGCTGTACGTCGTCGCGCGCAGCTGGCGAGACGATCTGGTGGAGAGCCGCCGAAGGGTCCGTGGTCCCGTGCTGGTCGGCGCCGCCGCCTACGGCCTGGTGGTCGTGGTGTTCGAGGCGACCCAGATGCTCTGGCGACCGCTGCCTGAACTCGCGCCCGTCGGCGCGGCGGCGCTTCTGATGTTGAGCCTGTCCGGAATGGCGGTCTTCCTCAACGCCGACAGCAACCTCCTCCAGTCTGCGCCGCGCCCATCGCCGACGCGTCGAAGCGCCGGGGACCGCGCTCTGCTCGCACGCCTGACCCAGGCCATGGACGAAGAGAACGTCTGGCGCACCGAGGGCCTGACGATGTTCGACCTCGCCAAGCAAGTCGGCGCGCCCGAGCATCGGCTTCGCCGCCTCATCAACACCGAGCTCGGCTACCGAAACTTCAGCGCCTATCTGAACGAGCGCCGCATCAACGCGGCGAAGGCCGCGCTCGCCGATCCGGACCGCGCGTTCAGTCCGGTCTCGGGCGTCGCCTACGAGGTCGGCTTCGCCTCCCTCGGGCCATTCAACCGAGCGTTCAAGGCCGCGACAGGCCTCACGCCGTCCGACTGGCGCGCGCAGGCGCTGGTCTAGAGGCGCGACGTCTCGATCCTGGTGTCCGCGCGCTTCCACGCCTCGGCGAGGTCGGTCTTGGCCTTCGTGGCGTCCTTGCCCTGGGCTTCCAGGGCTTTCACCAGGCCGGCCAGGGCCCAGCCGTCGCGGCGGTAGTGGTGGAGGCTGTCCTGGTAGACCGACTCGGCTTCGGCGGGCTTGCCGGCCTCCAGCAGGGCCGCGCCCAGGAGGTGAGCCACAGGGCGGTGCCAGTAGGCGGGCTCGGTATAGGGCAGCGCGCGCTCCATCGCCTGGGCCTTGCGGAAGTGCGCGACGGCGGCGGCCAGGTCGCCGGACTTCCGCGCGATCTCGCCGTCGACGCTGGCCAGCGCCACGGGGATCATCTGGCGGGCCGGCACATTGAAGGCCTCGTACTTTGCGAAATCGATGCTTTGCAGCGCGGCGATGCGCGCGCGCGAGGCGCGGGCGCCGGCCAGGTCGCCGGTGTTCGCCTGGGCGAAGGCGCGGGCGTAAAGCCACATGGCGGTGTCGAGCTGGAGCGCCTTGTCGGGCGCCGGCTCGGCGAGGATGTCCCGGTAGCGGCCGAAGCGAAGCAGCGTGACCACCGGGGTGAAGTTGTAGAGCTCGGCGATGGACATCTGCTTGGAGAGGTTCGGCGCATCGACCGCCTTCACCAGGCGGCGCGAGGCGTCGATGGCGGCCTGGTAGCGGCCCTCCATCTCGGCCGAGGTCCAGAGGAAGTGGATGTTGTGGCCGTAGTAGGCGGCCGGATAGAAGCCCTGCGCGCGGCAGGCGGCGATGTAGCGCTCGTCGGCCTGGGCGGCCACCTCGTTGGCCGCGGCGGCGTCGGCGTAGCGGCCGACGCGGTAGTAGATGTGGCTGGGCATGTGGACGATGTGCCCGGCCCCCGGCATCAGCTTCAGCAGCCGGTCGGCCGCGGGCTCGGCGCGCTCGGGCGTGGTCGAGGCCTCGACGGCGTGGATGTAGAGGTGCAGTGCGCCGGGGTGGTTGGGGGCCTTGGCGAGCACCTTCTCCAGGGTCGCCACGATGGCCGCGCCGTGCCCCTTGGGCGTCTTGCCGTCGGCCTGCCAGTAGTCCCACGGCTGGGTGTCCATCATCGCCTCGGCCCAGAGGGTCTGGGCGTCGAGGTCGTCGGGATAGGCCGCGGCGAGCTCGCCCATGGCCTGGGCGAAGGCCTCGTTCAGCGCGGCGCGGTCGGCGGTCTTGCTCTGGGCGTACCGCTTCGAGAGCGCGGCGATCCAGGCCTGCTCGCGCGGCGTGGCCTTCGGCGCGAGGGCCTGGGCGTTCTGCAGCGCCAGCCAGGCCGGGATCACCGCGTCATCCTGCATCGGCAGGTTGATGTTGGACCCCAGCGAGAAGGCCACGCCCCACCAGCACATGGCGCAGTTCGGATCGAGCCGGGCCGCCTCGCGGAACGATCGGATCGCCTCGGCATGGTTGAAGCCGAAGACCAGGTTGACGCCCTGGTCGAAGAACTTCTGCGCCTCCGCGTTCGCGGTGATCGGCATGTGGAAGACGCCCAGGCCTTCGAAGACCGGAGCGCCCGGCTTGTCGGCCTGGCCGCCGTAGATCGACGGCATGGGCGGCAGGCCCATGTTCATCGGCCCCATCTTCGACATGTCGTGCGGCTGGGCCGCGGCGGCCGTCGCGGTCAGCAGGGCTGCGGCGGCGGCCAGGAGGACGGTCTTGGAAACCATGGGGGACACCTCGGGGCTACGTTGGGAGCGCAGGACGCCTGACGCCAAGCTGCGCCGCAGCCGACTCTACTCCCAATCGGTCCACATGGATGCGTGCATCGCGGACGCCCCGCCCTCAGGGCAGCCCGTCGATGAAGCCGCGGATGGCGGCGTTGAACGCTTCCGGCCGGTCGATGTTGGCCGCATGGCCCGCGCCCTCGATCACCGCCTTCTTCGCACCGGGGATCCGGGACGCCATGTAGTCGGAGGCGGCGAGGAACGGCGCGTCTTCCGATCCGACGACCACGATGGCCGGAACCTTGATGTCGGGCAGCGAGGTGATCACGGCCGCGTCGCGCTGGGTGAGCATCCCGCGCGCGGCGAGCGCCAGGCCCTTGGCGCTGCGATGCTGGGCCGTGCGCCGCTCGGCCGAGCCGCCCTCCAGCACCGCGAGACCGTCGCGCTCGTAGCGATCGGCGGTCTTCAGGGAGGTGGCGTTCCAGCCGGCGCGGGCCTCGTCGTTCTTGTAGCCCGGGCCCGTGTCGATGATCAGCAGCGCGCGGACCCGCCCGGGGTGCACGCGGTGGAAGGCGAGCGACATGTAGCCGCCCAGCGAGAGCCCGCCGACGATCGCGGTCTCGGCGCCTACGGCGTCCAGCAGGGCCGCCATGTCGGCGACCGTGGCCGGCTCGGAGTAGAGGGCCGGATCGTCGGGGCTGTCGGACTGGCCGTGCCCCCGCATGTCCCAGATGACGAGTTGGTGGTCGCGACTGAGCTCGGCGACCTGGCCGCGCCACATCTGCGAGGTGGCCGAATAGCCGTGGGTGAGCAGGATCGTGGGCCCCGACCCGTGGACCTCGTAGTAGAGGCTGACGCCGTCGTCGCGTTTCAGGGTCGCCATACGATCCTCCCGTCGTTGTCGTTGACGGCCATCGAAGGCGCTTTGGCCGGCGGTGTCGAGGGGCGGCGTTCGGGATCGCCCGGACAGGCCGGGCGATCCGCGCCGGACAGAGCCTAGGCCTGCGCGGCGACCCAGTCGCCCACGTGGCGCTCGAGCACCGTGAGCGGCATCGAGCCCGAGAGGAGGACGTGGTCGTGGTAGGCCTTGAGGTCGAACTTCGCACCCAGCCTGCGCTTCGCATCCTCGCGCAGCCTCGCCCAGACGGTATGGCCGACCTTGTAGCTGTTGGCCTGGCCGGGCGAGGAGAAGTAGCGCTCGACCTCGCGCTGGGCGCGGCTTTCGGTGTTGCCGATGGTGTCCACCATGTACGCCGTAGCCCGCGCGCGGCTCCACCGCTTGTAGTGAATGCCGGTGTCCGTCACGAGGCGCGCGGCCCGGAACAGCAGGCTCTGCAGATAGCCCGCCTGGCCCAGGGGGTCGCCCTCGTAGGCGCCCAGTTCGTCGGCCAGCTGCTCGGCGTAGAGCGCCCAGCCCTCGGAGAAGGCCGAGAATCCGAAGCCCGTCCGGCGCAGCAGCGGGATGCGGCCGCTCTCCTGGGCCAGCGCGACCTGCAGATGGTGGCCGGGCACCGTCTCGTGCACCGCCAGGGTCTTGAGGTTGTAGCGCGGCCAGTCGGCCGTCTCCTTGAGGTTCACGTAGAAGGCGGCCGGCCGCGAACCGTCGAGGGCCGCGGACTGGTAGTAGCCGTTGGCGGCGCCGTCCTGGATGAACACAGGCACGCGGCGCACCTCAACCTTGGCCTTCGGGAGCGTGCGGAAGGCCTTGGGCAGGATGGCGTAGAGGTCGGCGACGTCCTTGTTCAGGTCCGCGATCATCCGCACCCGCGCCTCGTCCGTGTCGGGATAGGCCTGCTTCGGATCGACGTTGAGGGCCGCGAGGCGCTGGGCGACCGTGCCGCGGGTGAGCCCCTGGGCCTTCAGGATGCCGTCCAGACGCCCCGAGATGTCGGCCACCTGGTCGAGGCCCAGCTGATGGACCTCCTGGGGCGTGTAGTTGGTCGTGGTGGAGGCCTTCACCGCGTCGGCGTAGTAGGCGTCCCCGCCGGGCAGCGCCCAGACGCCGGTGTCGGGCTTCGCCCTGCCGCGGACCGCCTGCATCGCGGCGATCTGGCGGTCGAGCGCGGGGTAGACCTCGGTCTCGACAATCTTCTGCGCCCGCGCCGCCCAGTCGCCCGGAAGCTTGGCCGCCTGGGCCTTGCGGGCCAGGGAGGCGGTCAGGATCACCTTGTCCGCCGGCTGGTTCCGAAGCGCCCGCATCTGGCCCAGGGACAGGTCGCAGACGAAGTCGGGCGGCACGACGCCGCGGGCCACGTCCGCCCTCTGGCGGGCCACGTCGTTGTCCATCGCGACGGCGAAGGCCGACAGGCGCGACAGGTAGGCCTCGGCGTCCGCGGCGGTGACGACGCGGTGCTGGCTGTCGAGGAAATCGGGCAGGTTGGCGTAGGCCCCGCCGCGCTGGCTGATCACGTAGGGGCTGAAGTTGCCGCCGACGTCGCCGAAGGCGTAGCGCTCGCCGTTCCGCAGCGCGTTCTCGTTGCTGTAGAGCACGACGTCGTAGTCGACCCGGGAGGCCGGCGAGAGCTTCGCGCGGTCGATGCCCTTGAGCTCCGAGACCCAGCGCCGCGTGCGCTCCAGGCGGCGGGCCTTGCCGGCCGCGGAGTTGTCGTCGAGCTTCGCCTTCAGGTGCGCCCGCGCTCCGGTGTCCAGGCCGAGCTGGGTGGCGCGCACGGGGCTGTCGTCGACCCCCTCGTTGAACATCCGGTCCAGCTGGGCCCTGAGGCGCGCGTCCTCGCCGCCCTCCTGCGCGATCGCGGGGATCGCCGTCGCCAGGGCGGCGCCGGCGGACGTGGCGAGGAAGGCGCGGCGGTCGATGGGGTTACGCATGGGGACTCTTCTCCAAAGGCTCGTGGCTTGCCGCTGTCAGGCGCGCTGGGACGCGACCCAGCGGTCGATCACGGTCTCGAGCACCGTGAGCGGCATGGCGCCGCCAAGCAGCGCGGCGTCGTGGAAACGGCGGATGTCGAAGCGCGCGCCGAGAGCGGCCTGCGCCCGGCCACGCAGCCGCAGCCAGGTGAGCTTGCCCACCATGTAGGCGCAGGCCTGGCCGGGACGGACGCAGTAGCGCTCGATCTCGGTGGCGGCGGACGAGGCCGGGCTGCCGTCGATGGACGTCATGGTGGCGATGGCCTTCTCGCGGCTCCAGCGCATGGCGTGCAGACCCGTGTCGACCACCAGTCGCGCCGCGCGGAACAGCGAGGCCTGGATCTGGCCCAGTTCGCCCAGGGGGTCGCCCTCGTAGAGGCCCATCTCCAGCGCGACCTGCTCGGCATAGAGCGCCCAGCCCTCGGCAAAGGCGGGGAAGCCGGCGATCTTGCGGATCATGGGCAGGTCCGCCTCCATCTGCAGCGAGCGCTGCAGGTGATGCCCGGGGATCGCTTCGTGGTAGGTCAGCGTCTTCAGGGTCCAGCGCGGATTCTCGGCCGAATTCCGCAGGTTGATCCAGTAGATGCCGGGTCGGCTCCCATCCAGCGAAGGCCGATTGTAGTAGCCGCCCGGCGCCCCCGCCTCGATGAACTTCGGCACCCGCCGGATCTCGACGTTGGCCTTGGGGACCGCGCCGAACATGGACGGAAGACGCGGCCGGATGTCGGCGACGATGCGGTTCAGGTCGGCAATGAGCTGTTCCTTGGCCTCGTCGGTGTCGGGGTAGTGGTGCCGGGCGTCCGCGAAAAGGGCCGCGATGCGCTCGCCGACCGTGCCCTTGGTCATCCCCTGTTTCGCCAGGATCGCCTCGGCGCGGGCGCCCAGTTCACGGGCCTGTTCCAGGCCCATCCGGTGGATTTCCTTCGGCGACAGGGTGGTCGTGGTGAAGTTTCGCAGGGCGTCGCGGTAGTAGGCCTCGCCTCCGATCAGCTTCCAGACCCCGGCGTCCGGCGTGGCCAGGTCCTTGAGCTCGGTCATCGCGGCGATCTGCCTGTCGAGGGCCGGGTAGATGTAGGCCGACACCGCACGTTCGGCGGCGGCGGCGTAGTTTCCGGCGAGGCCCTTTTCCCGCACGCGCGTGGCCAGCTGGGTGACCAGCGGCGAGGCCGCGGGCGCGGCGGCGCGCAAGGCGGTCATCTGGGCGATCGTGCGCTCGCAGATGAAGTCGGGCGGGATGACGCCCAGGTTTCGGTCGCGGTGGACCCGCTGGGTCTCCTGGTCCATCACCTCGGCGAAGGCGATGAGGCGCTCGAGATAGGCGTCGGCGTCGGCCTTGGTCTCGATCGAATGCTGCGTGCCCAGGAAGTCCGGGATCTCCTGGTAGGCGCCCGTGAGCTGCGAGAGGACGTAGGGCTGCCCTGCGCCTTCGTAGCCGTAGGCGTACCGGCGGCCGGCCGCCTCGTCCCCCGACAGGGTGAAGAGAAGCGCGTCGTAGCTGGTCCGCTCGGCCGGGCTCAGCCGCTCGCGGTCGACCGTCCGCAGCAGCCTGAGGCGGGCCGCGGTCCGGTCCTTGTCGGCGTCGAGGTCCTGGACCGAGGCCCCGTTGAGCTTCGACTTGGCGGCGGCCCGCTCGCCCTTGTCGAGGCCGAGAGCCGTGACGGCCTCGGGCGCGTGGTCGAGGATGTCCTCGAAGATGCGGTCGAAGACGGCGCGCGCCTTGCCGTCCTCGGCCGTTGCAGCGCCGGCGGCCGGGGCCAGGGACGCCGCCGCCGCCGCGAGCAGGAACTCGCGTCGGCGCATCACGCCTTGGTCGCAGCGATGTAGTTGTCGATCACCGTCTCGAGCGCCGTCAGCGGCATGGAGCCCGACAGCAGGATCGCGTCATGGAACTTGCGCGGGTCGTAGCGCTCGCCGAGCGCGGTCCGCGCCTTCTCGCGCAGGCGGAGGATCGTGACCTTGCCCACCATGTAGCTGCAGGCCTGGCCCGGCCAGACCGCGTAGCGCTCGATCTCCTGGGCGGCCAGCGGCTCGGGGTCGCCCTCGATGTTGCGCATCTCGGCGATCGCCTTCTCACGGCTCCATTTCAGGCTGTGGATGCCGGTGTCGGTGACCAGCCGGGCGGACCGCAGCAGCGCATCGTGGATGTAGCCCAGCTCGTTGAGCGGCTCGCCCTTGTAGAAGCCCATTTCCTGCACGACCTGCTCGGAATAGAGCGCCCAGCCCTCCGCGTAGGCGCCGAAGCCCTGCACGCGGCGCAGCATCGGCAGGTCGGCCTCACGCTGCAGGGTGATCTGCATGTGGTGGCCGGGCAGCGCCTCGTGGAAGGTCGTGGTCGGCAGGAACCAGTACGGGCTCTCGGCCGTGTCGCGCAGGTTCAGCCAGTAGATGCCGGGCCGCGACCCGTCGAGGCTGGGTCCTTCGTAGTGGGTGGACGCCCCCTGCTCTGTCGCCGCCGGGATGCGGCGGATCTCCACGCCGGCCTTTGGCAGCGTGCCGAACTGTTCCGGCAGGCGCGCGCGGATGCGTTCCACCTCCTTGTTGAGGTCGGCGATGATCCGGGCCTTGCCCGCGTCGGTGTTGGGGTAGACGCCCTTCCTCGACCGGTAGAGCGCCTGGTAGCGCTGGCCGATGTTGCCGCGCGTGAAGCCCACCTGCCGGAACAGCACCTCGGCGCGGGCGTGCAGCTCGCGGGTCACGTCCAGCCCCATCTGGTGGACCTCGGCCGGCGTCAGCTTCGTCGTCGTCTGGTTGGCCAGCGACTGGGCGTAGTAGGCCTCCCCGTCGGGCAGCCGCCACACGCCGGCGTCGCGGACGGCCTTGCGCCGAAGCTCCTCCATCAGCGCGATCTGCCGGTCGAGCGCCGGGAGAACCTTGTCGGTGTAGATGGTCGTGGCCTGGGCGCCCCAGGCGCCGGATACGCCCTTGGCCGCCGCGCGCTCGGCCAGCGCCGTGACCAGCGTGGACTTGTCCGGCGGCGCCCGCAGCACCTTCATCCCGCCGATGGCGCCGCGGACCGCGAAGTCGGGCGGCACGACGCCCAGCCCGACGTCATGGCGGACCCGCTCGATCTCCTGATCCATCACCCGGGCGAACGCCTCGAGGCGCGCGAGGTAGGCCTCGCAGTCCTCCTTCGTCTCGATGCGGTGCTGGGTGGCGAGGAAGTCGGGAACGTTCTGCCAGGAGCCCGTGATCTGGGAGAGCACGTAGGGCGCGCCCGCGCCCGCGGCGCCATAGGGGAAGCGCTCGGCCTCGGCGTTGGCCTGCAGTTCGAAGAGCACCGAGTCGTAGTTGATCGCGGCCATGCCCGTCAGGCGGCCGCGATTGACGGCCTTGAGCCGCCGCAACTGGTCGGCGTTGAGCTTCCGGCGCCGCTCCTTGGCTTCGAGCGAAGCGTCGCTGAGCCTGGCGGCCGCGCCGGCGAGCTTGCCCTTGTCGAGGCCCAGCGAGGTGGCGAGCTCAGGGCTTTCGGCCAGCGCCTCGTTGAAGAAGTCCGCCATCAGCTTGTTGAGGTGCTGCTCGGCCGTCGGAGGACGCGGCGGGGGCGGCGCCTTCGGCGGGGGCGGGGGAATCGGCGGGAGGTCCGACTCCGTCGTCGCGCACCCGGCGAGCGTCAGCGCGCCCGCCAGGGTCAGCAGCTGCCTGCGGCTGTGGATCAAGGTGCCCCTCCCCGAATGTTGCCCGCCTGGATGGCGGCAGGCTTAGGACCGCGCCGAACGTCGCGGCAAGCCAAGCCGTCAGGATCGAAGCATTAAATGCCCGTAATGCGAAAGGGCTTGCCGACGTCTGCGGTCGCGGGCAGGTCGGAATGCCCTCGCCTAACTCCCGGATCGCAAGGACCAAATGGCTTCGTTCCTCCACCCGCGGCATGCTCTCGCCGCCGTCCTGTCTCTCACGCTCGCCGCAGGATCGGTCGCCAACGCCCAGCCGGCGAAGGCGCGCCCGACCCCGGCCGAGAAGACCGTGGGCAAGATCCGGGAGAGCCGCGGCTACCAGGCGGCCGTAGCGGCGCTGGACGCCGACCATGACCGGATCGTCGCAGAGACCATCCAGCTCACCGAGATCCCGGCGCCGCCCTTCAAGGAGGAGACCCGCGCGCGAGCCTACATGGCCATGCTGAAGGCGGCGGGCCTGAGCGACGTGGAAATGGATGCCGAAGGCAACGTCATGGGCCTGCGGCGCGGAGGCGGTCCTGCGGGCGCGCCGCTGGTGGTGATCGCGGCCCACCTGGACACGGTCTTCCCCGAAGGCACGAACGTGAAGGTGCGGCGCGAGGGCACGAAGCTGTTCGCCCCGGGGGTCGGCGACGACACCCACTCGCTCGCCGTTCTGCTGGGCTACATCCGCGCCATGGACGCCGCGAAGATCAAGACCAAGCGCGACATCCTGTTCGTCGGAAACGTGGGCGAGGAAGGCCCCGGCGACCTGCGCGGGGTCCGGCACCTCTTCACCAAGGGCAAGTACAAGGACAGGATCGGCGCCTTCTTCTCGATGGACGGCACATCGGCCGACCGGATCACCTACGGCGCGGTCGGCTCGCGCCGCTATCGCGTGACCTTCAAGGGACCCGGCGGCCACAGCTACGGCGCGTTCGGCCTTGTGAACCCGATGGCCGCCATGGGCGCCACGGTGGTCGAGATGAATAGGATCCGCACGCCGGCGAATCCGAAGACCACCTACGCGACCAGCGTGGTGGGCGGCGGCACTTCGGTGAATTCGATCCCCGACACGATCTGGCTCGAGGTCGACATGCGCTCGGAGAGCGCCGAGGAACTGTCCAAGCTGGACGGTCTGTTCAAGGGCATCGTCAAGGCGGCGGTCGACCAGGAGAACGCCGCGCGATCCACCCGCGCCGGCGCGATCTCCGCCGACCTCAAGCTCATCGGCGACCGTCCGACGGGCGAGACGCGGCCGGACGCGGAGATCGTGCAGCTCACCGCCGCGGCGGTGAAGGCGGCGGGGTTCACCCCTGTGCTCGGCGCGAGCTCGACGGACTCGAACATGCCCATCAGCCTCGGCATCCCGGCCGTCACCATCGGCTCCGGCGGCGAAGGCGGGCGCGCCCATGCGCTGGACGAATGGATCGACGTGGCCAAGCCGCACAGCCTGAAGGGGATGGGCGTCGGGCTGGCGGCGCTCCTCGCCGTCGCCGGGATCTAGGCGCCGAGGGCCCCGGCGAATGCCGGGACGCCGGCGGCAGCTCCCATTGGCGTGTCGGGCGGGCCGCGGATAAGACGGCTCATGGGCGCGCCTCTCACGATCTCGGTCGCCGTCGTCGGCGGCGGCCCGGCGGGGCTGTTCGCGGCCGAGCGCCTGGCGCAGTCCGGCTGCGCCGTCACCGTCTACGAGAAGATGCCGTCCGTCGGCCGCAAGTTCCTGATGGCGGGGCGCGGCGGGCTGAATCTCACGCACGCCGAGGACTTCGAGGCCTTCGCCGGCCGGTACGGCGCGGCCGCCGGTTGGGCGCGCCCGATGCTGGAGGCGTTCACCCCGGCCGATCTGCGATCCTGGGCCGAGGGGCTGGGACAGCCGACGTTCGTCGGGTCGTCGGGCCGGGTGTTCCCGAAGGCGATGAAGGCGTCGCCGCTGCTGCGGGCGTGGCTTGCGCGGCTGGCTGCGCTGGGCGTGACGGTGCGGACGCGGACGACCTGGCTGGGCTGGGACGCAGCCGGCGCGCTGCGGTTCGCGACTCCGGACGGGGAGATCACCGAGCGGCCGGACGCCACGGTTCTGGCGCTGGGCGGGGCGAGCTGGCCGAAGCTGGGGTCGGACGGGGCGTGGGCGGCCTGGGTCGGGGACGTGGCGCCCTTCCGACCGGCGAACATGGGGTTCGACACGGCCTGGAGCCCGGTGATGCAGGGCTTCGCGGGCCAGCCGCTGAAGGGGATCGCCCTGAGCTTCGCCGGCCGGACGGTGCGCGGCGAGGCGATGGTGGCCCGCTACGGGCTTGAGGGCGGCGCGATCTATGCGCTGTCGGCGCCGCTGCGGGACGCGATCGAGGCCGAAGGGTCGGCCACGGTGACCCTCGACCTGCGGCCGGACATGTCGGTGGGCGCCCTGACCGCACGGCTGAGCCAGGGACGCGGCGCCGCGTCCCTGTCGAACCATCTGAGGAAGGCGCTGAAGCTGACGCCGGTCGAGACGAACCTGCTGCGCGAGGCGCACGGCAGGAACCTCCCCGCGGAGCCCGGCGCGCTGGCGCGGGCGATCAAGGCCGCGCCGATCCGGCTGACCGGCGCCCAGGGGCTGGCGCGGGCGATCTCGTCGGCCGGCGGCGTGCGGCTGGGGGCGGTGGACGAGCGGCTGATGCTGCGCGCGCGGCCCGGCGTGTTCGTGGCCGGCGAGATGGTCGACTGGGAGGCGCCCACCGGCGGCTACCTGCTGCAGGCGACGTTCGCCACGGCCGCGTGGGCCGCCCGCGGCGTGCTGGCCTGGACGTCCCGCCAAGCTTGACCGTTCAGCCGCCGTTCAGGCGGGCGGCTCCACCGATGGCCGGCTGCTGGGGACCGCCATCATGCTGGATCGGCGCCATGTCATCGCGGGCCTGACCGCCGCGGCCACGCCCGCCCGGGCCGCCGAATCGCGGCTGGCCGACCAGCCGGCGCTGCCCGGCGCGCTCAGCCAGTATCGCGACCTGCCCGTGAAGCGGCTGGACGGCGAGCCCTCGAACCTCGGCCGCCTGCTGGGTCCGCCACGGCCCGCCGTCGTCAGTTTCTGGGCCACCTGGTGCGCCCCATGCGCGCTGGAAGGCCGCCGACTGGCGCGCCTTCGCCTGCTCTATCCGGAAGCGGCCCTGGCGATGGTCGGGCTCAACCTGGACGCCCGCCCGGACCCGATCCGCCTGGACGCGTTCCGCCGCAAGGCCGAGATGAACTACACGCAGGGGCTGGACGCGCGGGCGGTCTACGCCGCCTTCACCCAGCAGGCCGTCGTGAGCCTGCCCAAGACCTACGTCTTCGACGCCGAGGGAAAGGCCGTGGCCGCCTTCGGCCGCTTCTTCGGCGAGCGGACGCTGCGGGCCATCGATGAGGCGGTGCGGCGGGTGGCCGGCGCCAGGACCGGGTGACCCGGAGACCCTATTCCGCCGCCGCCGGCACGCGCGCCTGCGCCGGCCAGGGGTCGACGGTCACGCGGCGCATGTGGCGGCGCTGGCCCGGATAGTCGTTCAAGGCGAAGTGCCAGACCGAGCGGTTGTCCCAGAAGGCCACCGAGCCCGGCCGCCAGGCGAAGCGGCAGGTGAAGCCCTCGTAGCGGCAGTGCTCGAAGAGGTAGTCCAGCAGCGGCTTGGACTCGCGCGCCTTCCAGCCCTCGAACCGCAGCGTGAAGGCCGGGTTCACATAGAGCGCCTTGCGGCCGGTCTCGGGGTGGGTCAGCACCACCGGGTGCACGAATTCGCCGATGTAGCCATCGGCCTCGGCCACCTTCATCGAGCCGCGCTTCTGCGCCGAATGGCCGCCGGCCGAGTACTCGCGGCTGGCGGAGTGGACGGCGTTCAGGCCCTCGAGGGTCTTCTGCAGGCCCGGCGACAGGGCCTCGAAGGCGGCGGCCTGGCTCGCGAAGAGGGTGTCGCCGCCCCAGTCCGGCAACTCGACCGCGTAGAGGATCGAGCCGATGGCGGGCGTTTCCAGGAAGCTCATGTCCGAGTGCCAGCCGCCGCCGAAGTTGGTCTTGTCCGAGGGCTCCTTGATGATCTCCATCACCTCGGGGTGCTCGGCCATGCCGGCGACGTAGGGATGGATGTTGAGCGGCCCGAAGCGGCGGCCGAACGCCACCTGCTGCTCGGGCGTCAGGTCCTGGTCGCGGAAGAAGATGACCTGGTGTTCCACCAGGGCGCGGCGGATGGCGGCGATGGTCTCGTCGCTTTGCGGCCTGGCGAGGTCGACGCCCTCGATCTCGGCGCCCAGGGCGCCCGCGACGCGGCGGATCTTCAGGTCGGTCATCGGCGGTCCTCCGGACGGAGCGTGCTAGACTTCGCCACAATAGGGAGACGAGGCCAGATGGACAAACCCGCGGCGCCCTTCGACGTCGACGGCCACGTCGCCGCGATCCGCGAGCGCGGCTTCACGGTGATCCGCGACTTCATGGACGCCGACACGCTCCGAGAGGCGCGCGAGAGCCTGGCCCCCTTCATCGGCGCGCATCACGGGCGCAACAGCTTCGAGGGCTATCGCACCGAGCGCGTCTACACCCTGGTGGCGCGCGGGCGCGTGTTCGAGGACCTGACGGCCGACCCGCGGATCCTGGCGATCCTCGACCGCTTCCTTCAGCCCGGCTACCTGCTCACCGCCAGCCAGTCGATCCAGATCAACCCCGGCGAGACGGCCCAGGACCTGCACACCGACGACGGCTTCTATCGCCAGCCGCGCCCGCGACCGGCCATCAGCATGACGGTGATCGGGGCCATCGACGACTTCACCCAGGCCAACGGCTGCACCGAGGTGATCCCGGGAAGCCATCTGTGGGGCGACTTCGGCGATCCCGACCGGCCGAACACCCAGGACGCGCTCGAGGCCCTGCTGGTCCCGATGGAGATGCCCGCCGGCGCCTGCTTCGTCATGGCCGGGACCTGTCTCCACCGCGGCGGCGCGAACCGGACCGACCGGCCCCGGCTGGGCTTCACGAACCAGTACTGCGAGCCCTGGGGGCGCACACAGGAGAACTTCTTCCTGGGGATCCCGCCCGAGCGGGCGCGCGCCATGTCGCCCCGCCTGCAGACGCTGCTGGGCTACGACATCCACCCGCCCTTCATGGGGATGGTCAGCTCCGTGCACCCGCGAAAGGCGCTCGAGCCCGGCTGGATTCCCCCCGTCGTGGCGCAGGATCCGGCGCGGGGCTGATCCTGGCCCGCGGCGAAACCCCGGATGGCCGGGAGCTACGCCAGCTGGAGGAAGGCCGGGTCGCGGAAGGGGGCGCCGGGGGTCATGCGCTGGTGGAAGCCCTCGACGCGGGGGCCGGCGCCGCCTTCGCGGGGGTCGTAGACGGCGTCCTCGCCGAAGAAGCGCAGGGTGAGCGTGCGGCGGCGGCCGCCTGGGTGCGTGGGCGCGCCGCCGTGCAGCATCTTGGGGTGGAAGACGATCAGGTCGCCCGGCTCGACCGGCCAGGCGACGATGTCCCAGGCGGCTCGGTCGGCCTCGATGTCGGGCAGGATCGGCAGGGACGACTTCGGGTGCGTGGGCAGGGTGTCGTCGTCCACGTCGAAGCGGGAGCCGTTGTAGAGCCGGCCGCGGTGCGAGCCCTTCACGAACTCCAGCGAGTCCGCCGCGGAGACGCGGTCGAAGGTGATCCAGGCTACGGCCAGCTGATCCCCGGCGACGGCGAGGTAGGATGAGTCCTGGTGCCACGGGGTCCGCCGCGCCTCGCCGCCCTCCTTGAGGAAGACCTGCTCGTACATGAACCAGACGGGCCCGCCGCCCCAGAGGTCGGCCACGATGCGCGGGATCGGGGACGCCTCCAGCATCTCGCGGTAGCCGCTAAGGACCCGCGGATTGTAGAGGTCCTGGTAGAAGGTGGCCGTGGAGCCCTTCGTGGGGATGTTGGAAGCGAGCGGCCCGGGATTGGCCACGCTCCACGCCCAGGCGGCCTCGGCGGCCGCGAGCGCCGGGGCGTCCAGCGCGCCCGGCAGGTGGACGACGCCGTCGCGGGCGTAGGTTTCACTGAGGTCGGTCATGCGGGCCTGTCATCGCGTTCGGGTCTGCCGCGTTCCCCGGAGGGCGCGGCGCTCGAGACCCCTCCACCCTGCTGCGCAGGGTCCCCCTCCCCTTGCAGGGGAGGACCACACCGTCCCCAGTCCTCCCCCACAGGGGGAGGGGGACCGCCGGAGGCGGTGGAGGGGGGCTGCACTCGGCGCCACCGACCCCTCAACCATGCTGGCGCATGGTCCCCCTCCCCTTGGCAGGGGAGGACTGGGGTCGCCCCGGCGGCGGCATCAGTCGTCCATCCGGAAGAGCTTCAGGGCGGTGAGGCCGACGACCTTCTGGGCGTCCTCGACCGGCAGGGCGCGGAAGACGGCCTCGATGGCGCCGCGGGTGTAGCCGAAGGTGCTTTCCTGGTGCGGGTAGTCCGATGACCAGAGCGCCGTCTCGACGCCGATGCGGTCCATGAGCGAGAGGCCCACCGGGTCGGTCATGAAGGTCGCATAGCAGTGCGCCCGCCAGTACCAGCTGGGCGGATGGGCCAGCTTCGGGTTCACCGAGGTGGGGAAGGAATTGTAGATCATGTCCGCGTCGTGGAGCATGCCCGGGATCCAGGAGAGCCCGGCCTCGACGAAGACCACCTTCAGGCCCGGGAAGCGGTCGAAGACGCCGCCGAAGGTCAGCGCCGCCCACTGCTGGCGGAAGCCCTGCATCTGGGTGAGCACCGAGACGCCGACGGCGCCCGGCTCGGCCGTGGGGATCGCCTCGCCGATGTGGAAGGCGAGCGGCAGGCCGCTGGCCTCGACGGCGGCCCAGAGCCCGTCCATCCGCGGGTGGTTGTACTGGATGGTGCGGCCGTCATCGAACTTGCCGGGCTTCAGCGGGATCATCAGGCAGCGCGCGCCCAGCTCGACGCAGCGGGCCACGCTCTCGGCGGCGCCCTCCGGGTCCCAGTAGCTGGGCACCATCACCGAGTAGAGGCGCTTCGGGGCCTTGGCGCACATCTCGGCGATGACGGCGTTGTAGGCGCCGAAGACGTGCGGCTTGTTCTCGATCTCGCCGAACATCATCAGGCCGAACAGACGCTGCGGGAAGATCAGCTCCTTCTCGACGCCCTCGACGTCGAGGTCGCGGAGGCGCGCGTTCACGTCGGTGAGTCCAGGGTAGCACTCCAGCGCCTGGCAGAGGTGCTGGGCGATCGGCTGCGGGGTCATCGACTTGCCGCCGATGGAGAGGTCCCAGCCGCCGTCCTTGAAGACCATGCGCGGGGCCTGGTCCTTCAGCTCGGCCGGGAAGCGGTCGATCCAGAGGTCGCCCTCCAGCATGTGGGAGTCGGCCGAGACGATGCGCGTGCCCGCCGGCCAGTCGCGCGTCCTGCCCTGCGGCTTGCGTTCCGCAGCGACCGGCTGGCCAACCTGCTCCTCGATCTCGAGGATGAAGCCGTCAGGCATGGCGCTTCCCCTGTTCTGTTGTTTCGACAAACTTATAACGCGATCAAGGTTTGGCAATCGGGAGACCGGCATGGCCGCACAGAATCCGTCGCTCGACGCGTGGCGCTCGCTGGTCGACCTGGACCGGCTGGCGGCCTGGATGGACGACCGGGGCCTGGAAGCGGGGCCCATCGAGGAGGCGGCGCGGCCGCCCGGCGGCACCCAGAACATCCTGCTCAAGTTCCGGCGGGGGGAGCGCTGGTTCATGCTACGCCGGCCGCCGCTGGCCGCGCACATGAACGGCAGCGAGACGATGCGGCGCGAGGCCCGGGTGCTGGGCGCGCTGGCCGACACCGACGTGCCCCACCCGCGCCTGATCGCCGCCGAGGCGGGCGAGGACGTGCTGGGCGCGGCCTTCTACCTGATGGAGCCGATCGAGGGCTTCAACGCCACGGTGGGCCTGCCGCCGCTGCACGCCGGGTCGGCGCAGGTGCGGCGCGGCATGGGGCTTTCGCTGGTGGACGGCATCGCGGCGCTGGGACGGGTGGACCACCTGGCCAAGGGCCTGGGCGACTTCGGCCGGGCGGAGGGGTTCCTGGAGCGGCAGGTGGGGCGCTGGAAGAAGCAGCTCGCCAGCTACCAGCAGTACGAGGGATGGGCCGGGCCGGGCGAGATCGAGGGCGTGGAGGACGTCGGCGCCTGGCTGGAGGCGCACCGGCCGCCGACGTTCAAGCCCGGGATCATCCACGGGGACTACCACCTGGCGAACGTGCTGTTCCGGTTCGACGGACCCGAGCTGGCGGCCATCGTGGACTGGGAGCTGACCACCATCGGCGACCCGCTGCTCGACCTGGGCTGGCTGCTCGCCACCTGGCCGCAGCCGGACGCCATCGCCACGGGCGCGGTCTCGGTGACGCCCTGGGACGGCTTCCCCACCGCCGACGAACTGGTGGACCGCTACGCCGGCCAGACCGACCGCGACCTGACCCACATGCGCTGGTACGGCGTGCTGGCCTGCTACAAGCTGGGCATCATCCTGGAGGGCACGCACGCGCGCGCCGCCGCCGGCAAGGCCGAGAAGGCCACGGGCGACGCCCTCCACAACCAGACCCTGGGCCTGTTCCGCCGCGCGCTGGGCTGGATCGGGTAGGCGGGGCGCTTAGGCAGGACCACGCCGCCCCTGGTCCTCCGCCGCAGGGGGAGGGGGACCGCCGAAGGCGGTGGAGGGGGGCTAAGCTCGGCGCTCAAGACCCCTCCACCATGCTGCGCATGGTCCCCCTCCCCTTGCAGGGGAGGACTAGGGCGTTGGTCCTGCCGACCGCGACTGGGCCGCGCCGGTGATCGTACGGATCGCCCCATCCAGATCCTGGAGGACCAGCCGCGCCGGCAGCCGCAGGACCCGGATACCCTGCTGTTCGAGCCAGGCGTCGCGCTCGATGTCGCGCAACGGCGTTTCACCCAGCCAATGCCGCGACCCGTCGACCTCCACGGCCAGACGCAGGGCGTGGCAGTAGAAGTCGAGCACGAACGGCCCGACCGGCTGCTGGCGGCGAAAGCGCAGGCCCTGGCGCCGCCGCCGAAGCTCGCACCAGAGCCGCACCTCGGCCGGCGACATCCGCCGCCTCAGCGCCCGAGCCCGGTTCACCGTGGACCGCGGAGACTCCATGCGGCCAGCGTAGCAGTGAGTGTTTGTTCTGCAAATGTTCCCTTCGCCGCCGCAAGGGGCAGGAGCCGCATTCGGCGCCAGGGACCCCTCCACCATGCTGCGCATGGTCCCCCTCCCCCTTGCAGGGGAGGATCGCAACGACCCTGGTCCTCCCCCGCAGGGGGAGGGGGACCGCCGAAGGCGGTGGAGGGGGGCTGGGCTCGGCGCTCAAAGACCCCTCCACCATGCTTCGCATGGTCCCCCTCCCCTTGCAGGGGAGGACTAGGACGTTGGTCCTCGCCGGCAGCGCATGCGCGGCGTGGCGGGAGAGGCTACATAGGCGCGGCATGTTGCGCGTCGCCGAACTGAAACTGCCGCTCGACCATCCGCCGGAGGCCCTGCCGGCGGCGATCTGTGCGCGGCTGGGGGTGGCCGAGGGCGACCTGGTGTCGTGGTCGGTGTGGAAGCGGGCGCACGACGCGCGGCGCAAGAGCGCGATCCTGAAGGTCTACATCGTCGACGTGGCCGTGAAGGACGAGGCCGCCGTGGCGCGCCGGCTGGCGGGCGATCCGCGCGTGCGGCCGACGCCGGACACGAGCTACCGGCCGGTGGCTGCGGCCCCGGCCCGACTGCCGCTGCGCCCGGTGGTGGTCGGCGCGGGTCCCTGCGGCCTGTTCGCGGGGCTGATCCTGGCGGAGATGGGGTTCCGGCCGATCATCCTGGACCGCGGCAAGGTGGTGCGCGAGCGGACCAGGGACACCTGGGGCCTGTGGCGGCGCAGCGAGCTGAACCCGGAGTCCAACGTGCAGTTCGGCGAGGGCGGGGCCGGCACCTTCTCGGACGGCAAGCTCTACAGCCAGATCAAGGACCCGCGGCACCTGGGCCGCAAGGTGCTGACCGAGTTCGTGGCCGCCGGGGCGCCGCCCGAGATCCTGACCGAGGCGCACCCGCACATCGGCACCTTCCGGCTGGTGACCATGGTCGAGAGCCTGCGGGCCAAGATCGAGGCCCTGGGCGGCGAGTACCGCTTCCAGACCCGCGTCACCGACGTCGAGCTCGGTCCCGACGGCGCCGGCGGGCGGCGCGTGCGGGGCCTGCACCTGCACACGGGCGAATTCCTGGAGGCCGACCGGGTGGTGCTGGCCGTGGGCCATTCGTCGCGCGACACCTTTCAGGCGCTGTACGACCGGGGCGTCCACATCGAGGCCAAGCCGTTCTCGATCGGCTTCCGCATCGAGCACCCCCAGTCGTGGATCGACCAGGCGCTGTTCGGCCCGTGCGCGGGGCATCCCGACCTGGGCGCGGCGGCCTATTCCCTGTCGCACCACTGCGCCAACGGGCGCACGGTCTACAGCTTCTGCATGTGCCCGGGCGGAACCGTGGTGGCCGCGACGTCCGAGCCGGACCGCGTCGTCACCAACGGCATGAGCCAGTACTCGCGCAACGAGCGGAACGCGAACTCGGGCTTCGTGGTGGGCATCGGCCCGGCCGACTATCCCAGCGACCATCCGCTGGCGGGGATCGAGCTGCAGCGCGAGCTGGAGAGCCGGGCGTTCGTGGCCGGCGGCGGGGACTATTTCGCCCCGGGCCAGCGGGTGGGCGACTTCCTGGCGGGGCGGGCGTCCACGGCGCTGGGCGAGGTGGTCCCGAGCTACCGGCCGGGCGTGCGGGCCACCGACCTGGCGCCCCTGATGCCGGACTATGTGATCGCGGCCATGCGCGAGGCGCTCCCGGTGTTCGGGCGGAAGATCCCGCGCTACGACGACGAAGAGGCGGCGCTGACCGGGGTGGAGACGCGCACGTCGTCGCCCATCCGCATCACGCGCGGGCCCGACTTCCAGAGCCTGAACGTGCGCGGGCTGTTCCCGGCCGGCGAAGGCGCGGGCTACGCCGGCGGCATCCTCTCGGCCGGGGTGGACGGGATCAAGGTCGCCGAGGCGGTGGCGCGCTCGATCGTGGCGGCCTAGCGCGCCTGCCAGCGGGCCGGCAGCCGGTACTCGGGACGGGTCGGGCGCAGGAGGTCGAGGCCGACCAGGACGCCCAGGCCCATGAACTTCCACAAGGTCCGCAACGTCTGCATGGCGCCCTCCTGATCCGCCCACAACGACCAGCGGCGCCATTAGGTTGCGCGGAGTCGATGACGGTTCGGCGTCGGTCGTGGGACTTGGGGCGAAGGCCTTGCCGGCTACCCCCTCCCCGCCGGCGCGGGGCGCCGCCAGACCTCCCCCAAGGGGGGAGGACCTTGGGACCGATGCTCCCCCTCTGGGGGAGCTCGCGAAGCGAGAGGGGGTCTTGCGGCGACGACCTGCCGGCTACCCCCTCCCCGCCGGCGCGTTGCGCCGCCGGACCTCCCCCGAGGGGGGAGGACCTTGGGAATGATGCTCCCCCTGGGGGAGCTCGCGAAGCGAGAGGGGGTCAAGCTGTGGCCGGGGGGACGCACCCTGCGCATATCACCGGTCGGTGGGCGCCCGGCGGGGCGGCTCGGCCGTTTTCCAGGGTAAGCGGCACCGCGTTGAGCCCGTTGGGAGGAGCTGAAGTATGAAGCGTACCCTGTTCGCCGCCGCGAGCCCGCTTGCGGCGGGCCTTGCCCTGCTCGCCGCGCCCACAGGCGCGCTGGCGCAGACCGCCGGCGCCGCCGAGGACACGACCGCGACGGTCGACGAGATCGTCGTCACCGCCCAGATGCGCGAGCAGAGCCTGCAGGACGTGCCCGTGGTGGTCACCTCGGTGAACGCCCAGCAGCTGCAGGACGCGGGCGTCCGCGACATCAAGGACCTGACCATCGTCGCGCCGGGCCTGACGGTGACCTCGACCAGCAGCTCGGCCATCACCACGGCCCGCATCCGCGGCATCGGGACGGTGGGCGACAACCCTGGCCTGGAGTCCTCGGTCGGCGTGGTCATCGACGGCGTCTACCGGCCGCGCAACGGCGTCGCCTTCAGCGACCTGGGCGAGACCGAACGCATCGAGGTGCTGAAGGGCCCGCAAGGGACGCTGTTCGGCAAGAACACCACCGCCGGCGTGATCAACATCATCACCCGCCGCCCGTCGTTCGAGCTGGGCGCCACGTCGGAAGCGCAGTTCACCAACTACGACGGCTTCGGGGGCTCGATCTCGCTGACCGGCCCGCTGGTGGGCGACACCGTGGCCGCCCGCGTCTACGTCGCGGCCCGCGAGCGGGACGGCTATTACAAGACTGCTGGGAAGGACAACAACGACCAGAGCTTCTACACCGGCCGGGCGCAGATCCTGTTCGCGCCCACCGAGACCTTCGACCTCAACGTGTCGATGGACTACACCAAGCGTGACGAGCGCTGCTGCGGCGCGGTGCAGATCCAGAACGGCGCCACGCAGGCGATCATCAATGCCCTGGCGCCCGGCGGCATCGCCATCCCGCCCGACCCGGACTCGTTCCGCGACTACAGCAACCGCAGCTTCCTGAAGACGGTGAAGGACCAAGGCTGGGCAGCCGAAGCCAACTGGCGGACTCCGTGGCTGGGCGGGGCCAAGCTCACCTCGATCACCGCCCTGCGCCACTGGAGCCAGACGGGCGGCTCGGACGTGGACTGGACGGGCGCCGACATCCTCTACGCTCCCACCCTGCGCCTGAGCTCCAACCCCGGCTCGAGCAAGTTCCAGACCTTCACCCAGGAGGTCCGCCTGGCCGGCGCGACCGACAGGCTGGACTGGCTGGTCGGCGCCTTCTACTCGCGCGAGAAGCTGGGCCTGCACGTGCGCACCGTGACCTACGGGACCCAGTACGAGCAGTACGTGAACGCGCTCTTCGGCGGCACGCTGTCGCCGGTGTTCACGGGCCGCCCGCTGGGAACCACCTTCGTGGCGGGCCAGGGGCAGGACGACCTCTACCGGCAGACGGAAGAGGGCTTCTCGCTCTTCACCAACAACAGCTTCCGGATCACCGAGGGCCTCGAGCTGACGGTGGGGCTGCGCTACACCTGGGAGGAGAAGGACCTCAAGACCTTCTGGAGCAACACCGACGGCGGGATCGGCTGCGCCACGGCGCTGGCCCGCGCGGCGGCGGCCGGCGGTCCCCTGCCGGCGAACGGAAGCCTGATCCGGGCGGGCGGCCTCCTGGCCTCGGGCCCGTACCAGGTGCTCTGCGCGGCCTCGAACAGCCCCCGCTTCGGCCAGATCCGCAACAACGACCAGTCGCTAGACGAAGAGAAGCTGACCGGCACCGCCAAGCTGGCCTATCGCTTCTCGCCCGAGGTGATGGCGTATGCGTCATACGCACGCGGCTACAAGGCGGGCGGCTTCAACCTGGACCGGATCGCGACCACGAACCAGACGGTCCCCGGCCAGCCGACCGAGCCGGTGCTCGACACCAGCTTCGCGCCCGAGACGGTGGACTCCTACGAGCTCGGCCTGAAGAACACCCTCTTCAACCGCAAGGTCCTGCTGAACGTCACCGGCTTCTACCAGCGCTACGACGACTTCCAGCTCAATGCGTTCAACGGCCTGGTCTTCACCGTGGCCTCGGTGCCGAAGGTGATCTCCAAGGGCGTCGACCTGGACTTCATCTGGTTCACGCCGATGGAAGGCCTGACCCTGAACGGCGGCGTCACCTACGCCGAGACCTACTATCCGCGGAGCACGCCGGCGCAGCTGGGCGGCAATCTGCCGGGCTCGCGCCTGTCGCTGGCGCCGCTGTGGTCGGGCTCGCTGGGGATGACCTACGAGCGCAACCTCAGCGACGAGCTGATCGGCCGCGTCGCGGTGAACGCCAAGAGCGTGTCCAGCTACAACACCGGCTCGGACCTGGACCCGGTGAAGAACCAGCCCGGGTTCACCCTGGTCAACGCGCGGGTGGGGCTGGCCTCGGCCGACAAGCGCTGGGCGGTGGAAGCCTTCGCCCAGAACCTGTTCGACGACGTCTACTACCAGGTGGGCTTCAACGCCGTGCTGCAGTCGGGCTCGTACGACGCCTTCCTGGGCCAGCCGCGCACCTACGGCGTGGCGCTCCGCTTCACGTACTGACGCGGACGGCGCCGGCGGGAACCGCCGGCGCCCCCTTCGGTGGTTTTGGCCCCACCGGGAGGAAGCTCCGGTCCTCACCCTGCTGGCGCATTTGCAAGGTCCTCCCCTGCAAGGGGAGGGGAACCCTGCGTCGGCAGGGTGGAGGGGTCGCTGCCGCCGTGGGTCGCCCCCCTGCGGGGGAGGACTGCCGCCGGCGACCTCGCGGTCTCGGCGGTGGATCGGGCTTCGTCGCCGCGGCTGGCCGCTGAGACGGACGCATCGCCTCCAGCCACCAAGACCGGGCCGGGGAGGCCCGGATCCCTTGGCGCCGTCATTCCGCGGCGTGTCCGCACGACCCAGGCCGGCGGGTAGCGACGGCCCCCCATCAGGCGCGGCGTCGCTCCTGCGATGTCCCCTGGCTCACAGCTGGCGCAAGCATGGGTCCCGCGGACGAGCCGCGGGATGACGGTGCAGGTTCAGCGGCGTCGATAGCCGACGCCGCGGAGGGTGCCCGCCTAGTTCCGCGCGGTGTCGACCAGCTTGTTCTTGGTGATCCAGGGCATCATGGCGCGCAGGCGCTGGCCGACGTCCTCGATCTGGTGCTCGGCGTTGCGGCGGCGGGTGGCCTTGAAGCTGGGCTGGCCCACGGCGTTCTCGGCCATGAAGTCGCGCACGAAGCGGCCCGACTGGATGTCTTCCAGCACCTTCTTCATCTCGGCCTTCGTCTCGGGCGTCACGATGCGCGGACCGGTCACGTACTCCCCGTACTCGGCCGTGTTCGAGATCGAGTAGTTCATGTTCGCAATGCCGCCCTCGTAGATCAGGTCCACGATCAGCTTCACCTCGTGCAGGCACTCGAAGTAGGCCATCTCGGGCGCGTAGCCCGCCTCGACCAGCGTCTCGAAGCCGGCCCGGATCAGCTCCACGAGGCCGCCGCACAGCACGGCCTGCTCGCCGAACAGGTCGGTCTCGCACTCCTCACGGAAGTTGGTCTCGATGATGCCCGAGCGGCCGCCGCCGATGGCGGACGCATAGGCCAGGCCCAGGTCCATGGCGTTGCCCGACGCGTTCTGGTGAACCGCGATCAGGCAGGGCACGCCGCCGCCCTTCTGGTACTCGCCGCGCACGGTGTGGCCGGGGCCCTTGGGCGCCACCATGAAGACGTCGACCGTGGACTTGGGCTCGATCAGGCCGAAATGGACGTTCAGGCCGTGGGCGAACAACAGGGCCGCGCCGTCGCGGATGTTGGGCTCGATCTCGTTGATGTAGATGCCGCGCTGCAGCTCGTCGGGCGCCAGCACCATCAGCAGGTCGGCCCACTTGGCCGCATCGGCCACGCTCATCACCTTCAGGCCGTCGGCCTCGACCTTCTTGGCGGTGGCCGAGCCGGGCTTCAGCGCGACCGCCACGTTCTTCACGCCGGAGTCGTGCAGGTTGAGCGCATGCGCACGCCCCTGGCTGCCATAGCCTACGATGGCGATCTTCTTGTCCAGGATGCGGGAAATGTCGGCGTCGCGGTCGTAGTAGACGCGCATGATTGTTCTCCTAGGACAAAGAAAGCTGCCGCAACTGCGCAACGGCGGTGCGGAAAAGCCGGGGGTGTGAAGCGGTTTTTTGCCGGCAGGTCAAGATAGCCCCTGAGCTCCGGGCGGCTCACGCGCGCAGGCGGGCCATGGCGAGGGAGTCCACATAGGCCCCGTCGCGCCAGGCGTAGTCGCGCAGCAGCCCCTCGCGCGCGAAACCGAAGCGTTCGTAGAGGGCGATGGCGCGGGCGTTGTCGGCATAGACGTTCAGCTCCAGCCGGCGGACGTTCCACCAGCGGTCGGCCAGGTCGACGACGGCCGCCATGAGCGCCGTCCCGACGCCTCGGCCCGCGAAGGCGTCGTGAACGGCCATGCCGACGCC
>NZ_JAEUMN010000035.1 GCF_016793225.1 Phenylobacterium sp. | reverse complement strand
CGGCTGGACGCCCGCTGGTCGCGGGGCCGGCGCAGCAGCGCCTCGATGCGGGCCAGCAGCTCCTCGAAGGCGAAGGGCTTCACCAGGTAGTCGTCGGCGCCCATGCGCAGCCCCGACACCCGATCCTCGACGGCGCCGAGGGCGGTGAGCATGAGGATCGGCGTCATGACGCCGGCCGCCCGCAGGGTCTGGCAGACCTCGATGCCGGTCATGACCGGCAGCATCAGGTCGAGCAGGATGACCCCGCTCTGGTCCAGCTCGCGGAGCGTTCGGTCCAGTTCGCGGGCGGCCTCCAGGCCCGTGGCGCCGTCGCGCGCCACCCGGACGCGATACCCCTCGGCCCGCAGGCCGCGATCGAGGAAGTCGGACACGCGCGCGTCGTCCTCGACGACCAGGATGTGCATCTAGGCGGTTTCCTTCATGGCGGGGACGTCGATGAGGTGGAGCGTGAGGACGGCGCGCGTGCCTTCGCCCTCGCGGCTCTCGAGGGTGAGGGCGCCGCCCTGGCGCTCGGTGAGGGTGCGCGCGATTGGAAGGCCCAGGCCCGTGCCGTCGGCGCGATGGGCGCGCGCCGCCGCGGAGCGGAAGCCGCGCTCGAAGGCGCGCGCGAGATCCTGAGGTGCGATGCCGATCCCCTGATCCGCAATCTCCAGGCGCCAGCGGCGGGGGTTGTCCGGATCGGAACCGGCGCGGACGCGGACCGTCCCGCCCCGGTGCGAGTATCGGATGGCGTTGTCCAGCAGGAGCGCGATGACCTGCTGCAGCCGCTGACCGTCGGCCTTCACCCACGCCTGTCGATCGTCGATGCGCACGTCCAGCTGCAGCCCACGTTCGTGGGCGACGGAGGAGAGGCTGGCGAGGGCCTCCTCCAGCGGGTCGCGGGGGTCGACATGGGCCAAGTTGAGCTGCAGGACCTCCGCGTCGCTGCGCGCCATCATCAGGAGGTCCTCGATCAGGGCGCCCATCTGCCGCGACGACTGGGTGATGCGGGTCAGGGCTTCCCGGTAGTCGTCGATGGTCTTGCTGCCCCGCAGGGCCACCTCGGCCTCTCCGCGGATCGCGGTCATGGGCGTGCGCAGTTCGTGGCTGATGTCGCCGAGAAGCTGGCGGCGGCGGGCCTCCACCTCACGCAACTCGCCGAGGACGGTCTCCAGTTCCCGGGTGCGGGACGCCACCTGAACCTCCAGGCCGGCGCGCATCTCGGCCTCCTGCTCGCGCCGTGCGGACAGCTCCTCGGCCATGCGGTTGATGCTGGCGCCGAAGCGGGCGAACTCCTCGAAGCCCCCTACGGGCATGCGGTGGTTGAGCTGGCCGCGCTCGAAGGCCTTGGCGCCGTCGGACATGGCCGCCAGCGGCCGGCGCAGGCCCCGCACGAAGTAGAGCGCCAGGATGAGCGCCGTCAGCCCCAGCGTGCCGGTGGCGGTCCAGGACAGGATCTTCACCCGCTCGAGGTAGACGTCGGCGGCGCGGCGCGTGCGCTGCAGGATCTCGGCTTCGACCCGGATGCGGTCGTTGAGCAGCTCGCGCAGATCCCGCCCGGCGCCCTCGTCGAACACCGATTCGATCTGGCCCCACGCGGAACGCGCGTCCTGGGTCGGCCCCCGACGGTTGATCTCGGCGATCGGCGCTCGCAGAGCGACCACGCTCTGCGCGAGCAGGGCCAGCGCATCGTCGCGCTGAGCGCCCTCGGGCGAGACGATGCCGACGGCGCGGTCCATCTCCGCCGCCTGGCCGCTGAGCGTCTGGAGGCGCACGACGGTGGCGGCCATCCGCTGGCGCAGCATCTCGCCGTCGCCGGGCGCGTGGTTGGCGCCGATCAGGGCCCGCAGGGACCAGGCGCGCAGTCGCTGCTTGGTGGCCGAAAGCTCCCAGAAGCCGCTCTGCAGGTCGCCGGCCACGCGGCCGCGCAGCACCTGATGCTCCGCCCGATTGGCGATCCAGGCCGCGACGCCGCCCTGCGCCACGGCGAGCGAGGCCATCAGGGCGAAGGCGATCAGCAGACGCGTCGAGAAGAGCGGGCGAGGCGCCCCGGCTGCGGTTCTCATCGTGGCGGCGGCCCGGCTCCAGAGCGCTGCTGTGGCGCAGGATCTGTGGATCGGATCGCCTTCCCGCAAGGGCCCCCGGGGCCGAAGGCTATCCGCCGCCGATCTTGGGGATCAGGAACACCTCGCTGTCCGGACCGACCGGCGAGAACCAGGCGTCCTGGTGGATCTCGCCGTCGATGGCGAAGGCCATGCGCTTGTCCACGAACGCGCCCAGGCCCGGGAAGCGGGCGTCGAGGGCGGCGATGATCTCGCGCACCGTGCCGGCCTCGACCTCGAACTCCGAGGCGCCGCCGGTGTAGGGCCAGCATTCGCTCCCGGCGACGACCCGGGCCACGGTCAGCCGCCCTTGGCGTCCAGGGCGGCCAGCACCTTGGGCGGCGAGATCGGCAGGTCGGGCATGCGCACGCCGATGGCGCCGCGGACGGCGTTGGCCACCGCGGCCAGCGGCGGCACGATCGGGACCTCGCCCACGCCCTTGGCCCCGAACGGGTGGCGCGGGTTGGGCGCGGTCTCCACGAGGATGGCGTCCAGCATCGGCAGGTCCGAGGCCACCGGCATCCGGTAGTCCAGGAAGCCCGCGTTCTCCATCCGGCCCTCGCCGTCGAAGATGTACTCCTCGTTCAGCGCCCAGCCGACGCCCTGGGCGACGCCGCCCTGGACCTGGCCCTCGACGTAGCTGGGGTGGATCGCCTTGCCGACGTCCTGGGCGGCCGTGTAGCGCACGACGCTGACCTGGCCGGTCTCGGGATCGACCTCGACGTCGCAGAGGTGCACGCCGAACCCGGGGCCCGCGCCCTGGGCGTTGATCGTGGCCTGCCCCGAGATCGGGCCCCCCGTGCGCGCGGACTGCGCCGCCAGCGCCTCGAGGCTCAGCGGCGCGCGGTCCTTGGCGGCGTCGAGGCAGACGGCCTTGCCGCCCTCCCAGGCCACCTGGTCGCGGGGGACGTCCCACAGCTTCGCGGCGCGGGCGCAGAGCTCGCCGGTCACCTTCTCGGCCGCCTGCACGACGGCCATGCCGGTGGCGAAGGTGACGCGGCTGCCGCCGGTGAGCATCGAATAGCCGATCGAACTGGTGTCGGCGATCATCGGCCGGACCTTGTCGATGGGGAGGCCCAGGGTCTCGGCGGCCATCATCGCCATAGAGGCGCGGCTGCCGCCGATGTCGGGATTGCCGGTCACCACGGCGGCGCTGCCGTCCTCGCCGATGTGCACCGCCGCGGTGCTCTCGCCGCCGACGTTGAACCAGAACCCCACGGCCACGCCGCGGCCCTGGTTGGGGCCGAGCGGCGTCTTCCAGTGCTCGCTCTCGCGGATGGCGGCCAGGGTGTCGAGGTAGCCGATGTTCTGGAAGGTGGGGCCGTACGAGGCCTTGGTCCCGTCCTTCACCGCGTTCTTCTCGCGCAGCGCGATGGGATCCATGCCGAGCTTCAGCGCCAGCTCGTCGACGGCGCTCTCGACCCCGAAGGCCGAGATGGGGGCGCCGGGCGCGCGATAGGCGGCCACCTTGGGGGTGTTGGTGACCACGTCCCAGCCGACGATGGAGAAGTTCGGGATGTCGTAGCAGGCGAGCGCGGTCATGGCGCCCGCGCCCACGGGCGAGCCCGGGAAGGCGCCGGCCTGGTAGGTCAGCTCGACGTCGGCCGCCACGATCGTCCCGTCGGACTTCGCGCCCAGCCGCACGCGCACGATGCCGCCCGAGGTGGGGCCGGTGGCGCGGAACACCTCCTCGCGGCTCATGACCATCTTCACCGGCCGGCCGCTGGCGCGGGAGAGGGCCAGCGCCAGGGGCTCGAGGTAGACGGTGGTCTTGCCGCCGAAGCCTCCGCCGATCTCGGCCGGCGTCACCCGGACGTCGGAGATGTCGAGGCCGAGGAGCCGGGCGCAGAAGGTGCGGACCATGAAGTGGCCCTGGCTCGAGCTCCAGACGTCGCAGCGGCCATCCTCGCCCCAGGCCGCCACGCAGGCGTGGGGCTCGATGTAGCCCTGGTGCGTGGCCTTGGTGGTGTAGCGGCCCTCGACGACGACGTCGGCGGCGGCGAAGCCCTCGGCCAGGTCGCCTCGGGCGAACCGGTGCTTCTTGGCGATGTTGGACGGCCGGTCGGGCCGGGCCTCGAGCCCTTCGGTGAACAGGTGGTCGTGCAGGACCGGCGCGTCGGGCGACATCGCCGCCTCGACGTCGATGACGTGCGGCAGGACCTCGTAGGTCACCTTGATGCGCTCGAGCGCGGCCTCGGCGATCTCGGTCGAGACCGCAGCGACGGCGGCGACGGCGTGGCCGTGATAGAGCGCCTTGCCGCGCGCCATCACGTTCAGCGACAGGTCGCGCAGGTTGGCCGCGGCCTCGCCGCCCTCCAGCTCCTCGGAGGCGAGGTCGGGGAAGTCGGCCGCGGTGATGACGGCCTTCACGCCGGGAAGGGCCCGGGCCTTGCTGGCGTCGATGGACACGATGCGGGCGTGGGCGTGCGGGCTGCGCAGCACGCGTCCGACCAGCTGCCCGGGCATGTTGAAGTCGGCGCCGTAGGCGGCGCGGCCGGTCACCTTGTCGGCGCCGTCCGGGCGGACCGGGCGGCTGCCCACGATGCTGAGGGCGGCCTTGGGGGCCGGCTTTTCCAGCGTCTCGCTCATGCGGCTCTCTCCTGGCGGAGCTCGGCGGCGGCATCCAGCACCGCGCGGATGATCTTGTCGTAGCCCGTGCAGCGGCAGAGGTTGCCCGCCAGCCAGTACCGCGCCTCGGTCTCGGTGGGGTCGGGATTGGCGTCGAGCAGCGCCTTGGACGCCATCAGGAGGCCCGGCGTGCAGAAGCCGCACTGCAGGGCCGCATGCTCGAGGAACTTCTGCTGCAGGGGGTGGAGATGGCCGCCCTGGGCCAGGCCCTCCACCGTCTCGATCCGGCGGCCCTCGGCCTCGGGGGCGAGCATCAGGCAGCTGCAGACCACGCGGCCGTCGACGATCACGCTGCAGGCGCCGCAATCGCCCGAGCCGCAACCCTCCTTGGTCCCCGTGAGGTTCAGGTCGTCGCGCAGGGCGTCCATCAGCGTCGCGCCCGGACTGGCCAGGAACTCGACGGGATCGCCGTTGACGGTGGTGGTCACATGGATCTTGCTCATCGCACGCCTCCCGCGCGTTCGAAGGCGATCAGCGCCGCGCGCCGCGCCAGGACTCCGGCGATCCGGGTCCGGTATTCCGCCGTGCCCCGCTTGTCGCTGATCGGACGGCAGACGGCGCGCACCGCCGCCTCCATGCCGGCCAGCGCGGCGTCGTCAAGACGGCCGCCCACGAGGGCCCGGCCCGCCTCGGCCGCCAGCAGCGCGGTCGGCGCCACGGCGCCCACGGCCACGTGCGCCTCGGCCACGCGGCCGCCCTCGTCCAGGACGAGGTTCACCCCCGCGCCGGCGACGGCGATGTCCATCTCGGTGCGCGGGATGAGCCGAAGGTAGGCGTCGCTGGCCCGCGCCGGACGGGGCGGGAGCCGGAACTCCAGCACGAATTCCCCGGGGGCCAGGGACGTCTGTCCGGGTCCGGTGGCGATGGACTCCACCGGCGCCTCGCGGCGGCCGCCGGGTCCGACGATGACGCAGGTGGCGCGGGCGGCGATCAGCGCCGGCACGCCGTCGGCGGCCGGGGAAGCGTTGCAGAGGTTGCCGCCCAGGCTGGCGCGCCCCTGCACCTGGGTGGAGCCGATGAGCGTGGCGCCCTCGACGACGCCCGGCCATGCCCGCGACAGGGCGGCGTGCTCGCCCAGCACGGCCCCCGGCGTCGCCGCGCCGATGACGAAGCCGCCCGACTGCTCGCGGACGCCGATGGCGCCGGCGACGGCCTTGAGGTCGACGACGACCGCCGGCCGGGTCCGTCCGGCGCGAAGCTGCACCAGGAGGTCTGTGCCGCCCGAGAGCGGCCGGGCCCCGTCCCGGGCCAGCGCGGCGGCCGCCTCCTCGGCGCTGGATGGAGCGAGATAGGCGAGCTGAGTCACGGAGCCTCCGCTGCAGGGGGTCGAGTGTCCGACGCCGGCCCCGGCCCGGCTATCGGGGGTCACATGATCCCGCGCGACCCAACGTCACGCAAGCGGCGGCGCGAGGTCGGGAACCGGGATCGTCACAATTCGCGTTCCGGCACTTGGCGCAGCTTAGGCGAAGCGCCAGATGGAACACCGATGGCCGAGTCATTCGAGAAGCAGCGTCCCCTTTCCGCCATCCTGGCCGATGTCGCCCACCACGACGGCGCGCGCATCTCGGTGGCGGAGCTGACGCAGCTGTTCGGCGGGCGTGCGATCGGCGCGCTGCTGTTCGTCTTCGGCCTCGCCTGCATGCTGCCGCTGCCGCCGGGGGCCACCACCATCTTCGGCTTCCCGCTGGTGGTGCTCGCGCCGCAGCTGATCATCGGGGCCTCGGCGCCGTGGCTTCCCGCGGGGGTGAAGGACCGGACCATCTCCACCGCGGACCTGAAGAAGACCCTGCCGCGCTTCGTGGGATGGCTGCGTCGGGTCGAGGCGGTCTCCAGGCCGCGGCTGGCCCTCTTGTTCGGCCCGCTGGGCGAGCGGCTGATCGGGGTGGTCTGCCTGGCCCTGGCCCTGGTGCTGATCCTGCCCATCCCCGGCGGCAACATCCTGCCCGCCCTCTCGGTCTCGGCGCTTTCGTTCGCGCTCATCCAGCGCGACGGCGTGATCGCCCTCGTGGGCTACGCGATGGCGATCACCTCGGCGTCGATCCTGGTGCTGGCGGCCCACATCATCGTCCGCACGTTCACCCACTTCTGGGCGGTCATTTCAGGTGCTTGACACCTTTAGGAGCGAGGCGCGTTGTCATGCCCATGCAAGTCCAAGTCACCGGTAAGCACGTCGATGTCGGCGAGGCTCTGAGAAGCCGAGTCGCCGACGAACTCTCCAACTCCATCTCCAAGTACTTCGACCGCGACGGGGGCGGGGCCGATGTCGTGGTGAGCCGCGAGGGGGCCGCCTTCAAGGTGGACTGCGCGGTGACCCTGGCCTCGGGCCAGCAGCTCACGACGCACGGCGTCGGCAACGACGCGCACCTGGCGTTCGACGCCGCCCTCGAGAAGATGTCGAAGCGGATCCGGCGCTACAAGAACCGGCTGAAGGACCACTCCATCGCGGCCAACGCCAAGCAGGCCGAGAGCGCGGCCTACTTCGTGATCGCGGCGACCGACGACGAGGACGAGTCCGACGCCGAGCCGCCGGCCCAGAGCTTCCCCGAGCCCATGATCATCGCCGAGACGGAGAAGCCGATCCGCACGATGACCGTTTCGGGGGCGGTCATGGAGCTGGATCTGACCGAAGCTCAAACAATCGTGTTCCGCAACGCCGCGCACGGCGGCCTTTCGGTGGTATATCGCCGCCCCGACGGGAATATCGGATGGATTGATCCGGAACGGACCAGGAGCCGTAACGGATCTGGAGACGGGGCCGGTCCGGCCCACTAGTTGCATTGCGGCCGCAGGCGGCCCGCGCGTCCGGCGGGCCCTTCGGAATTGGGGTTGCTGTCCAAGACCATGAATATCGGTGAGCTGCTGGATCGCTCGGCGATCTCCATGCGCGCGAGCGCAGGCAACAAGAAGAAGGCGCTGGCCGTGATCGCCGAGATCGCGGCGCGGAACTTCGGCCTCGACGCGGGCGTGGTGCTGGAGGCCCTGTCCGAGCGCGAGGCCGCGGGCTCGACCGGGGTCGGCCACGGGGTCGCGGTGCCGCACGCGCGGCTCGCGGGCCTACAGCGGATGCGGGGCGTGTTCGTGCGGCTCGAGGCGCCCGTGGAATTCGAGTCCGTGGACGACCAGCCGGTCGACCTGCTCTTCGCCCTGTTCGCCCCGCCGGACGCGGGCGCCGACCACCTCCGGGCGCTGGCGCGCGTGTCGCGGCTGCTGCGGCAGGGCGATCTGCGCGAGCAGCTGCGCAAGGCGCGGTCGGCCGACGCCGTTCACGCGCTCCTCGTCCAGGACGCGCACCGCCCCGCCGCCTGACCGCGGATGGCGGGGGGTCGGCTTTCGCGGCGCTCCCTGCTGGCCGGCACGGCCGCCGGCGCGGCGGCCTCCGGCCCGGCGGCTCACGCGGCCGGGCCCAGGCCCAACATCCTCTGGCTGGTCAGCGAGGACAACAATCCCTACGTCGGCGCCTACGGCGACCGGCTGGCGCACACGCCGACCATCGACCGGCTCGCGGCCGGGGGCGTGCGCTTCGCGAACGCCTTCTCCACCGCTCCGGTCTGCGCGCCCTCGCGCTTCGCGCTGATCACCGGGGCCTATCCCGAGACCTGTGCGCCGGCCCAGCACATGCGCGCCGTCGCCCGGCTGCCGGCGTCCTGGCGCGCCACCCCGCAGGTGCTGCGCGACGCGGGCTACTTCTGCACCAACAACGCCAAGACGGACTACAACTGCGACCTCGACCCCGCGGCCATCTGGGACGAGCACGGGGGGCAGGCCCATTGGCGCGCGAGGCCGCCCGGCAAGCCGTTCTTCAGCGTCTTCAACTTCGGCGCGACGCACGAGTCGCAGGTCTTCCGGCCGACGCCCGGGCGCGTGAAGCCGCAGGATGTGCGCGTGCCGGGCCACCTGCCCGACACGCCCGAGGTCCGGCAGGATATCGCGTCGTACTACAACCTGATGGAGCGGATGGACGGCGAGCTGGCCAGGCGGCTGGCCGAGCTCGCGGCGGACGGCCTCGCCGAGGACACCATCGTCTTCTATTTCGCCGACAACGGCGGGGTGCTGCCCCGGTCCAAGCGCTACTGCCACGACGCCGGCCTGCGCGTGCCGCTGGTGGTCCTGGCGCCGCCGAAGTGGGCGCACCTGCTGCCGGCCGCGCCGGGCGGGACCGTCGAACGCGCGGTGAGCCTGATCGACCTGCCGCCGACCGTCCTGGCGCTGGCCGGCGCCACACCGCCGCCGCAGATGCAGGGCGCGGCGCTGTTCGGGACGCGGGCGCCGGCGGCGGGCCGCCACGCGTTCGGCATGCGCGGGCGGATGGACGAGGTCTACGACCTGGTGCGGACCGTCACGGACGGACGGTGGCGCTACATCCGCAACTACATGCCCCACCTCGCCGCGGGCCGGCACGGCGCGTACGAGTGGCAGTCGGCGGCCTACAGGTCGCTGGAGACGGAGCATCTGGCGGGCCGCCTGACGCCGGCGGCGCGACGCTTCTTCGAGCCCCGGCCGTACGAGGAGCTGTACGACCTCCGCGCCGACCCCGACGAACTCGAGAACCTGGCGGCGTCCCCTCGCGCCGCAGGGGTCCTGGCGCGGCTGCGGCGGGCGCTGGACGCGCACATGCTGGCCATCCACGACAACGGCTTCATCCCCGAAGGCTCGTCGCTGGAAGGGTTCGCGGAAAGCCGCGCCCCGGGCGCTTATCCGCTGGCGCGGATCATGGCCCTGGCCGCCACGGCGGCGCAGCGCGACGCGAAGAACCTGCCGGCCCTGCGCCGGGGGCTGGCCGACGACAACGAGGTGATTCGCTACTGGTCCGCGCTGGGGATCGCCATGCTGGCGCCTGCGGCGGCAGGGGGCGCACGGGCCGAGGCCGAGGCCCGCAGCCGGATCGAGCCGTCCCCGCAGGTGCGGGTCGCCCTGGCGGCCGCCATCGGCGCCTCGGCGCCCGGGACGGCGGCCATGGCGCTGGCGCGCCTGCTGGACGAGGCGCCCGCGCCGCGCGTCAGACTGCAGGCGCTCAACGCGCTCGAAGACCTCGGCCAGGGGGCGGCCCCCGCGCTGCCGGCCGTGCGCCGGGCCCTGGCGGCGGGCGGCGACGAGTACATCCGCAGCGCGGCGCGACGGCTGGAGCTGCGGCTGACCGGGCGCTATCGGCCCGACAGCCTCATCTTCGGGGGGTAGCTCGGGTCAGTGCACCGAGACCGGCGCGAGTTCGTGCGCCAGCGCCGCGGCCACCGCCGCGTTGCGGTCGGTCAGGACGGCGAGCCGTTCGCCGTCGGCGCGATGCACGGCGTAAAGGGTCTGCTCGGGGTCGAGCTCGAAACTCTCGATCTGCGCCGCGGGTGTGCTGGCGATGATCTCGGCGGCCTTGATGGGCCGGACGTAGACCAGGTTCGGGGCGCCGAGCGCGGCAAACGCTTCCATCGATAGAACAGGTGTCATCATGACCACCTCCGGGGGGCACTAACGCTTCGAAAGGCCACTGGTTCAGTCTGCCTTTCCTTTGACGGGACCCGGGCAATTCCGGCGTCCCAGGCTTCTAGTCTTCGGTGGAGCTCAACTTCGGGTTCGGATCGGGATCGATTGAACGCGCAGTTCGGGCTCCGGCCGGGCCAGGTCGATGTGGAGCAGGCCGTGCTCCAGGGTCGCCCCCTCCACCACCATGCCGTCCGCCAGGACGAAGCTTCGGACGAAGCCCCGCGCGGCGATCCCGCGGTGGAGGTAGGAGTCCTCGGACTTTCCCGCGGCCCCCTCCCGCTTGCCGGCGACGACAAGCTGGCGGTCCTCGACGGTGACGCTGAGCTGGTCGGGGGCGAACCCGGCCACGGCCAGCGTGATGCGCAGGGCGCCGTCGCCGATATCCTCCACGTTGTAGGGGGGATAGCTCTCGGCGGCCGCCTTGGCCGCCCGCTCGATGAGGCTTCGGGTATGCTCGAAACCCAGCAGGAACGGACTGTCGAAGATCAGGCTACGGTTCATCCAGACGGAGTCCTCGAAAGAAGCGACTCTCCGGTCGAACCGCCCGGTATCGGCTCGGTGCAACCGGACGCTGTTCAGATGGTATGAGGCCCGGCCAATTGCAACGGTCCTACGATCGCAGCCCGAACGCCCACGTGCGCTGGAGGATGAAGGACAGCGCCGGCGTCGCCACCGCCACCACCGCGAGACCCGCCCAGAACGGCCAGCCGAGACGCTGGACGAGCAGCCACGTCAGCGCCTGGGTGAGGGCCAGGCCCGCCAGGGAGACCACCAGGAACCGCACGAACTGCGGCCCGTGCATCACCGGCCGCCGGAAGGTGAGCCAGGCGTTGCCGAAGTAGGACGCGCCGACGGCGCAGAGATAGCCCGCGAGGTTGGCCTGCAGGGGCGCGAGGCCGGCCGCCTCGCGCGCCGTCAGGGCGGCGGCCACATGGATCAGCGTCGCCGCGGCGCCGACGACGGCGAAGAGCGAGACCTGGTGGACCAGCGGCCTTTCGGTCACGGCCGTTCGGCGATCAGCAGGATCGAGACGCCGAACGGAAGGCTCCCGAGCCGGAGCAGCGCCGTCTCCGCGCCGAAGACCCCGCGCAGGAGGCGGTTGGCGAAGGCCGGCGGCAGCGCCTCGTCGTCGCCCTTGAGCCCAGCGGCCCCCTTCAGCGCGCGCACGGCCGCGATGGGCGGGAAGAGCAGGGTGTTGAAGTGGGTGGCGCGGCGCACCTTCAGGCCGGCGGCCTCGAACAGGCGCCGATAGGCCGGCAGCCGGTAGCGGCGCTTGTGGTGATGATGCTCGTCGTGCTCGCTCCACATCCACGGACAGGCCGGGACGGTGGTGACCAGCGCGCCGCCGGGCTTCAGTCGCGCGGCGAGCGCGGCGACGGCGCCGGCGTCGTCGTCCACGTGCTCGATCACGTCGAAGGCGGCGATCAGGTCGAACGGTCCGCCGAGGTCCGGCAGGCCGGCCGGGAGCAGCCCCCCCTGCACGGTCACGCCCGACCGCTCGGCCGCGTAGGCGCGCGACTCGGCGTCGGGCTCGATCGCCTGGACGTCGCCGAAGGCCTTCAGCAGTTCGAGGTTGCCGCCGGTGCCGCATCCGACCTCGAGGATCCGCGCCGGCCTCGGCAGCGGCAGGCGGGCGATCTCGGACGACAGGATGTCGCGGCGCGCGGCGAACCACCAGTGCGTCTGCTCGAGCGCGCGCATCCGATCGTAGACCTGGCGCTCCATCAGTCGAACCCGACGCGGTCGCGCACGAGGTAGATGGGCCGGCCCTTCACCTCCTGGTACATCCGCCCGATGTACTCGCCGAGGACGCCGAGCGCGATCATCTGCAGGGCGAAGGCGAACAGGATCACCACCATCAGCGAGGCGTAGCCGGGCACGTCGCGGCCGACGACCAGCACGCGGATCACGATGGCCAGGGCCGCCAGCAGCGCGACCACGGCCGAGCCCACGCCCACCAGCGTCCAGACCCGCAGCGGGGCGGTGGAGAAGGACGTCATGCCGTCCAGGGCGAAACGGAACAGGCGCCGGTAGGGCCACGAGCTGCTGCCCGCCGCGCGCAGGGGCCGCGTGTAGGGCACGCCCACCTGCCGGAAGCCGACCCAGGCGAAGAGACCCTTCATGAAGCGGTTGCGCTCGGGCAGGCGCTTCAGCGCCTCGACGACCGCGCGGTCCATGAGGCGGAAGTCGCCGGTGGAGGCCGGGATGGCCTGGTCGGCCACGACGTTGAACAGCTGGTAGAACGCCCCGGCGCTCCAGCGCTTGGCGCGGGTGTCGGAGGAGCGGTCGGCCCGCACGCCGTAGACCACGTCGTAGCCCTGTTCCCACAGGCTGATGAACTCGGCGATCAGCTCGGGCGGATCCTGCAGGTCGGCGTCGAGCGGCGCCACCATGTCGCCTCGGCACATCTCCAGCCCGGCCGTCAGCGCCGCTTCCTTGCCGAAGTTGCGGGAGAGGCCGATCAGGCGCAGACGCGGATCGCGCGCGGCGCGGGCCTGCAGGCGCGCCCAGGTGTCGTCGCGGCTGCCGTCGTCGACGCAGACGATCTCCAGCTGGACACCCAGCCCGCCAAGGGTCTCGTCGAGGCGCTGGAACAGCAGGTCCAGCACCGGCGCCTCGTCGTGCATCGGGATGACGAGGCTCAGCGTCTTGCCGTGGCGTGTGCGCAAGGCGTCGCTCATCGCCGCGCTCCCGGACTTGCGAGGAGGCCCAGCGCCGCGACGCCGAGGAGCAGGGCGAGCGCGTTCGACGGGAAGATGTAGCGGGCGTCCGCGGCCGGCCCGGCGAGGAAGAGCAGCGCCGGGTAGGCCAGGGCGCCGGCCAGGATCGCGAGCAGCAGCACCGCGTGGGCCCGGGCGCGCAGCGCCGCGGCGAGGGTCAGGACCGCCGCGAGGAGATAGAGCCAGAACGGCCGCCGGGGAAACTCCGGCGCGGCGCGCTCCACATAGCCCGACACCCGCGCGGCGAGCTCGGGGCGTGCGAGGCGCAGGCCGAAGGGGTTGGCGTCGATGCCGCCGTGCACCGGATAGAAGACCTCGGACTTCAGCATGCCCATCTGCTCGGCGGCGACCGCCGAGCGATGCGCCAGGTAGCAGGCCGGCTCGGCGGTGACGAGCTGCGTCCAGACCCGGCCCACCTGGCCGCCGGCGTCGGTTTCCATCAGTTTCGGGACCCCGGGCTTGGGCTTCAGCGTGAGCAGGAGATGCCGCGGGTCGTAGGCGCGGCGGATCTGGGCGACCGTGATCGGCTGGCCGTTGGTGACGCCGCGGGGCAGGTAGTTGACCCCGGCGCAGGCCGAGACGCCGATCACGTCGAAGAGCTGGGTGCCGGCGATGTTCCGGGCGTCGGGCATCCGCACCAGGTCGGGAAGGCGCCACTGGGTCGAGGCCCAGGCGAGGCCCAGGCTCGCGACGACCAGCGCCAGCGTCGCCGTGCGGGCCGCCAGCGGCGCGGCGTTCGCCAGGAAGGGCCGCCAGACCATCAGGAGGAGGGCCGGGGCGACAAGCACCAGGGCGTTGTAGCGGAGCCCCACCGAAAGCCCGAAGGCCACGACGGCGAGGGCGAGGAGCGGCCATGAGCGCGCGCGCGCCGCCTGCAGCCAGAGACCCAGCCCGAGGACGGCGAACCCGCCGGTGGGCACGTCGCGCCACTGCGCCATCATCGACCCCAGGAGGGTCGGGAAGAAGACGAGGCCCCCCGTGAACAGCGCCCAGAGCGTCCAGGCCAGAAGCCGGCGGGCGACCAGGCTGTGCAGAACCAGCGCCGCGCCGAACAGCAGCGCAAAGGTCTGGAAGAGGAGGACGCCCCAGGTGTCGGCCCCCACCGCGCGGCTGACCACGAACATGTAGGTGTGCAGCGGCGGCCAGAGGCTGGTGCCGACGCCGTAGCGGGCCTGCTCGTAGGCCAGCAGGCTGTCGTACGACATGAAGCCCGGCCAGCTCGGCCAGGCGAACGCGACGGCGGCCAGGGCCGAGAACACCGCCGCGGCGAACCACGGCGCCCGGCTCAGCGCGTCACGGGTTGAGGCGGGCGGCGCCATGCCCGCGGATCAGAATTCGATGTGGCCCAGCGCGCACACAGCGTCGCCGTCGCCCACGACGCCATAGGCGTCGAGCGGGCCCGCGGCCTGGGTGACGGCGGTCCAGCCGGCGTTGGGGTCCGAAATCTCGGGCAGGGCGGTGGGCACGTCAGGCCGGGGCGCGCCGCCCTCGCCGGCGCCGACGATCTTCATGCCGACGTCGACCAGCACCACGCGGGACACCCGCGCCGCCTTCGGCACATCCCAGCCCCAGCCCAGGATCTGCACGCCCGACGGCTGGCCCGTGAAGCGGACATCCACGACGTCGGTGTTGCCCTTGCAGACGCCGGTCTTGGGGAACTGGGCCCGCAGGGGCTTGCCCATGTGCGCCGCAGCCCAGGCGGGGACCGCCGGGACCGCCTCGGCCCTGGTCGGGATCACCCGCGCCGCGGGCGCGCCGGCGGCGGCGGGAGCCTCGGCGGCCGGCGTCGCCGCATCGCCCTTGTCCCGGAACTTCGGCTGGTCGCAGGCCGAGAGCGCGGCGAAACCGGCGAGAAGGGGCGCGAGGCGCAGAAGGGATGTCCGCATGGCCGGCATTTAGTCCGCGCCGTCGAGGCCGCGCAACCGCCGGTCTTTCCCCGTGGCCCGGAGCTCCCCCGACGGAGCGCCCCGGGCCGACCCGCGCCAGGCGAAAAAGGGGGGTGCTGGGCGCAGGCAACCCTGCATAGCATGATTGCAAGCTTCGCCTAGCCTGCAGTTGCAGAAGCAATCCAGGATTGTGACCAAATCGCTGGGGCGCGTTCGGCGAGGTTGGGAGCCGGTTCGCCGCGAGAACGCGATCTCTTGCTCTAGGCGCGCGGGACGGCAGGCGCCAGAACCGGGACGGCCAGCGCCGGGCGACGGCGCGACGTCCGGAAGGCCGCCGATGCGCCTGATCGCTCACCTCCACCCGCTGTCGTCCTACTGCCAGAAGCTCACCATCGGGCTGCGCGAACTGGGCGTGCCGTTCGAGACCCGCACGCCCGACCTGATGGACCCGGACGCCCGGGCGGCCTACGCCGCGCTCTGGCCGACCGCCAAGATCCCGCTTCTGCAGCACGGCGAGCGGGTCGTCCCGGAAACCAGCATCCAGCTCGAGTACGCCCAGCGGCTGGCGCCGGACGGCGCCCGCCTCATCCCCGCCGAGGCGGAGGCCGCGCTGGAGGCGCGGCTGATGGACCGGCTCTTCGACGCCTATGTGATGACGCCGATGCAGGCGTTCGTCGCCGACATCCTTCGCCCGGAGGCCGAGCGCGACCCCCGCGCGCTGCCGGACGCCCGCGCGACGCTGGCCATGTCCTACGCCATGCTGGACGGCCGCCTCGCCGGCCGGACGTGGGCGGCCGGGGACGCGTTCACGATCGCCGACTGCGCGGCCGCGCCGGCGCTGTTCTATTCGGGCGTGGTGGCGCCCTGGCCGAAGACGCTCGCGACGCTGGACGCCTACTTCGAGCGGCTGCTGACGCGCCCGTCCGTGCGCCAGGCGCTGGCCGAGGCGCAGCCCTTCTTCGACATGTACCCGTTCCGCGACTCGATGCCCGACCGTTTCCGGCGCGGCGACTTCGGCGCCGCCTGAAACGGCGAAGGCCCGCCGGGGTCGCCGGCGGGCCTCCATGGTGGAGCTAAGCGGAGTCGAACCGCTGACCTCTTGAATGCCATTCAAGCGCTCTACCAACTGAGCTATAGCCCCGAGGTCGGGTCTTCCGGAGGCCGGGGCCCCAGGAAGGCGCGGAACCTATTCAAACCGGTTCCCGCGATCAAGCCCGCTCTACAGGCTTTTTTTGACGCACGTCGCGGGGCGGCCCTGAAACGAAAAGGGCGGCCCGCAGGCCGCCCTCTCGCTCAGTCCTCGTCGCCTTCGTCAGGAAGGCCCTCGATCTCGGACTCGTCGAAGTCGTCCTCGTCCTCGTCCTCGAGGAACGGGACGTCGTCGGCGTCCTCGACTTCGTCGTCGTCGGCGAATTCGCCCAGATCCTCGCCGACGCCCGCGGCGGCGGGTTCGGCCTCGTCCTCGTCGTCGTCGGTGGCCAGCGGCGGCTCGTCGGCCACTTCGTCCAGTTCCGGCGTGACGACCTCTTCTTCCTCTTCCTCGTCGTCCGTCTCCTTGGCCGCGACCTGATCCTCGACCTGGTCGTCCTCGGGCACGATCGTGCGCGCGCGGACGCGGCGGTTGCGGACGGCCTCGTCGGGATCGAACTCGCTCTGGCACTTGGGGCAGTGCGCGGGACGCTTGTTCAGATCGTAGAACTTAGCCTGGCAGGTGGGGCAGATTTGCTTGGTGCCCAGCTCGGGATTGGCCAAAGGCGGCGACCCTCTAAGATTAGGATGTTCGGCGGAAAGGCGGCGTCCCTTGCCACGCGCGGAAGCGCCTGTCAAAGCAATCGCCCGCACGTCCAGCCCTCAGCGAAAGGCGCATTTTCGAGATATGTCGGCGGCCCAACTGACCGCCCGGCGGGGCGGCCCCTTGAGGGGCGTCGTGCGCGCGCCCGGGGACAAGTCGATCAGCCACCGCGCGCTCATCCTCGGTGCGCTGGCGAGCGGCGTCACCGAGATCGAAGGCCTGCTGGAAGGCGACGACGTGCGCCGCACGGCCGCCGCGATGGCGGCGTTCGGCGCCGGCGTGGAGCGGCTGGGCGAGGGTCGCTGGCGCGTGGAGGGGCGCGGCGGGTTCTCCGAACCGGCCGACGTCATCGACTGCGGCAATGCGGGCACCGGCGTGCGCCTGATCATGGGCGCCGCGGCAGGCTTCCCGATCGCGGCCACCTTCACCGGGGACGGCTCGCTGCGCGGCCGGCCCATGAACCGCGTGCTGAAGCCGCTCGGCCAGATGGGCGCGACCTGGATCTGCCGCGATGGCGGGCGGCTGCCGCTGACCCTGCGGGGCGGGAACCTGAAGCCGATCGCCTACACGCTGCCCGAGCCCTCGGCGCAGGTGAAGTCGGCGGTGCTCCTGGCGGGCCTGAACGGCCAGGGCTGCGAGGTGATCGAGCCCGAGGCGACGCGCGACCACACAGAGCGGATGCTGCGCGGGTTCGGCGCCGAGATCGAGGTGCGGGACGCGGAGGATGGGCGTCACATCGTGCTGCCAGCCGGCCAGGCGCTGAAGGGGACGCGGATCCATGTGCCGGGCGACCCGTCGTCGGCGGCCTTCCCGCTGGTGGCGGCGCTGATCGTCCCGGGCTCGGAGGTGACGGTGCAGGGGATGCTGCTGAACCCCTCGCGCATCGGCCTGCTGGACACCCTGGGCGAGATGGGCGCGGACCTGTCGGTCACGAACGTCCGGGACGAGGGCGGCGAGACGGTGGCCGACGTCACCGCGCGGCACTCCGCCCTGGAGGGCGTCGACGTGCCGCCCGAGCGGGCGCCGTCGATGATCGACGAATACCCCATCCTGGCGGTGGCGGCGGCTTTCGCCAGTGGGCGCACGGCCATGCGCGGCATCGGCGAGATGCGGGTGAAGGAGAGCGACCGCATCGCCCTGATGGCCGCCGGGCTCGCCGCCTGCGGCGCCGGCGTCGAGGAGGAGCCCGACGCGCTGACGGTGGTGGGGGCCGTGCGCGCCAACCACGGCGTCGGCGGCGGCGCGCTGGTCACCACGCACGGCGACCATCGGATCGCCATGAGCCACCTGGTCCTGGGTCTCGCGGCCGAGGCGCCGGTGCGCGTCGACGAACCCGGCATGATCGCCACCAGCTTCCCGGGCTTCGTGGACCTGATGCGCGGCCTCGGCGCCGACATCGGCGAGGCATGATGCCGCGCCTGACGAACCCTCTCCCTCTCCGTTCCGCTTCGCTGCACGGGGGGAGAGGATGACGCCCTTCGTTATTGCGGTGGATGGTCCGGCGGCGTCGGGAAAGGGGACGGTCGCGGCGCGGCTGGGGGATCTCTTCGGCCTGCCGGTGCTGGACACGGGCCTGCTCTACCGCGCCGTGGGCGTGCTGACGGAACGGGCCGGGGGCGACCTCGACGATGCGGCGGCGGCGGCGGCCGTGGCCGCGGGCCTGTCCGCGGCGCAGCTCGGCGACCCGGCGCTGCGCACCCGGGCGGCGGGCGAACTGGCCAGCCGCGTGGCGGTGCACCAGCAGGTCCGCGACGCGCTGCTCGCCTTCCAGCGGGACTTCGCGGGGCAGCCCGGCGGCGCCGTCCTGGACGGCCGCGACATCGGCACCGTGATCTGCCCGGGGGCGCCGGCCAAGCTCTATGTGACCGCCACGCCCGAGGTCCGGGCCGAGCGCCGCTGGAAGCAGCTCTCGGGCCAGGGCGAGCCCGTCGGCTATGCGGACGTGCTCGCCGACATCCGGCGGCGGGACGAACGCGACGGAGCCCGCGACGCCGCGCCGATGACCCAGGCGCCGGACGCGGAGTTGCTCGACACGACCGAAATGACTATAGAGCAGGCCGCCGATGCGGCCCGCCGCATCGTCGAGGCGGCGCGCGCTCGCTGGCAGGCTTCCGAAGGGACGTCCGGCCGGTAGGGCAAATCCAACCGCGCCTTTCCCTCGGACAGCTGCGGGCAAACGTCACCGCGCGGGGTGTCTCCCGCGTCTTCGGTTCAACCTCCAACCCGGTAGGGACCACCGGCCTCAGGCTGCGTGGGCCCCGATCATTTTCGAACGAAAGAACTCATGGCTGACGATCTGAGCCTCAACCCCTCGCGCGACGACTTCGCCGCGCTGCTCGACGAGTCCCTCGGCGGGCGCGATTTCATGGAAGGCCAAGTGGTCCACGGCAAGGTCGTGGCCATCGAGAAGGACTTCGCCATCGTCGACGTCGGTCTGAAGACCGAAGGCCGCGTGCCGCTGAAGGAATTCACCGCCCCCGGCGAGGACAAGCCGCCGCTGAAGGCCGGCGACACCGTCGAGGTGTTCCTGGAGCGTGTCGAGAACGCCATGGGCGAGGCGGTGATCAGCCGCGAGAAGGCCCGCCGCGAAGAGGCCTGGACGCGTCTGGAAGGCGTCTACGAGAAGAACGAGCCGGTGATGGGCGTCATCGTCGGCCGCGTGAAGGGCGGCTTCACCGTCGACCTGGGCGGCGCCTCGGCGTTCCTGCCCGGCAGCCAGGTGGACATCCGTCCGGTGCGCGACGTCGGCCCGCTGATGGGCAAGGAACAGCCCTTCGCCATCCTCAAGATGGACCGCCCGCGCGGCAACATCGTCGTGTCGCGCCGCGCCATCCTGGAAGAAGCCCGCGCCGAGCAGCGCACCGAGCTGGTCAGCCAGCTGCAAGAGGGTGAAGTCCGCGAAGGCGTGGTCAAGAACATCACCGACTACGGCGCGTTCGTGGACCTGGGCGGCATCGATGGCCTGCTGCACGTCACCGACATGAGCTGGAAGCGCGTCAACCACCCGAGCCAGGTGCTGGCGGTGGGCGACACGGTGAAGGTCCAGATCGTCAAGATCAACCCGGACACCCAGCGCATCAGCCTCGGCATGAAGCAGCTCCAGTCCGACCCGTGGGACGGCGTGGAAGCCAAGTACCCGGTGGGCGCGAAGTTCACCGGCCGCATCACCAACATCACCGACTACGGCGCCTTCGTGGAGCTGGAGCCGGGCGTGGAGGGCCTGGTGCACGTGTCGGAAATGTCGTGGACCAAGAAGAACGTCCACCCCGGCAAGATCGTCTCGACGTCTCAGGAAGTCGACGTCGTTGTGCTCGACGTGGATCCGTCCAAGCGCCGCGTCTCGCTGGGCCTCAAGCAGGCCCTGCAGAACCCCTGGGAGAAGTTCGTCGCCGAGCATCCGATCGGCACGGTCGTCGAGGGCGAGGTCAAGAACGCCACCGAGTTCGGCCTGTTCATCGGCCTCGACAACGACATCGACGGGATGGTGCACCTCTCCGACCTCGACTGGGCCACGCCCGGCGAGGAGGCGATCGCCAAGTACGTCAAGGGCGAGACCGTCAAGGCGCGCGTGCTGGACGTCGACGTCGAGAAGGAGCGCATCTCGCTCGGCATCAAGCAGCTGTCCGGCGACCCGCTCCAGGGCGACACCTTCCGCAAGGGCCAGACCGTCACCACGACCGTCACCGAGGTCACCTCGGGCGGCATCGAGGTGAAGTTCGGCGACGAGGAAGCGCCGATGACGGCCTTCATCCGCAAGTCCGACCTGTCGCGCGACCGCGCCGACCAGCGTCCCGAGCGCTTCGCCGTGGGTGACCGCGTCGACGCCCAGGTGACCAACGTCGACAAGGCCGCCCGCCGCATCTCGCTCAGCATCAAGTCGCTGGAGATGGCGGAAGAGAAGGAAGCCATCGAGCAGTTCGGGTCGTCCGACTCGGGCGCCTCGCTGGGCGACATCCTGGGCGCCGCGCTGCGCGAGAAGGCCCAGAAGGAATAGGACGACGTCGAAAGACCGTCTCCAGCACGGCGGGCCGGGAAACCGGCCCGCCGTGTCCTTTTTCGCCTCGCGCGCGAAAGTTGAACGCAACTCGCGGAACAAGCTTCACCACAGGGGCGAAGTCGCCGTTTTGCGCCTTGATCCGCGACCGTGCCTCGGCCATGGTCGCGCCGGTTCGAGGGGATAATGATCAAGTCCGAACTCATCGCGAAGCTCGCGGAGGAGAACCCGCACCTCACGCAGCGCGACATCGAGCGCGTGGTGGGCGTGATCCTCGAGCGGATGATCCAGGCCCTGGAAGAGGGCGGCCGGGTCGAGCTGCGCGGCTTCGGCGCGCTTTCGGTCCGCTCTCGCGACGCGCGCGCGGGCCGCAACCCCCGTACGGGCGAGCCGGTGGACGTCCGCGCCAAGCACGTCCCCTTCTTCAAGAGCGGCAAGGAGCTGCGCGAGCGCCTCAACGTCGAGGACGAGCGCTAGCGCCCGAGCTTGCGCCCGCCGCAAGCCCCCATCCCTGAACCGCAGAGCGCGGAGATGCGCAGGAAGGCCCGTTCGCGCGGGACCTCCGCAGATCCTCGTGATTTCCGCGGTTCCCCCTTCTGACCTCAACCCGGGGAAGTTCGCATGAGCGTGTTCACGGAATTCCGCGAGTTCATCGCGCGGGGCAACGTCGCCGACCTGGCGGTGGGCGTCATCGTCGGCGCGGCGTTCAACGACATCATCAAGAGCCTGGTGGACGACGTGGTGATGCCGCCTATCGGCCTTCTGCTGTCGGGCTTCGACTTCGCCAACCTTCAGTGGGTGCTGAAGGCCGACAATCCCCTGACCAAGGCCAACGAACTGGTGGCGGTGAAGTACGGCCACTTCATCAACGTCTCGCTGAAGTTCCTGATCGTGGCCTGGGTGGTGTTCTGGATGGTGAAGGGCATGAACGCAGTGCGGCGCTGGGAGGTCGAGACGTCGGGCAAGCCGGTGACCCCGCCGGCCCCGCCGCCTCAGGAGCGCCTGCTGACCGAGATCCGCGACCTGCTCAGGACCGAGCGCGGCCCGCCGCCCGCTGCCTGACGTCGGCTTGACGCGCCCGGCGACGCGGTTCCTGTTTCGGCGAACGGCGTGAGGGGAGCCGCCCCTGCGCCCGGCCAAGGGAGCGCATCATGGGCATGGTCTCGGAGTTCCGCGAGTTCATCGCGCGCGGCAATGTGGTCGACCTGGCGGTCGGCGTCATTGTCGGCGCGGCCTTCAACGACATCGTCAAGGTGCTGGTGGACCAGGTGGTGATGCCGCCGATCGGCCTGCTGACGTCGGGCGTGGACTTCTCCAAGCTGGCCTGGGTGCTGAAGCCCGACGATCCCGCCACCGAGGCGGTCGAACTGGTCGCGATCCAGTACGGCGCCCTCATCAACGCCGGCATCAAGTTCCTGATCGTCGCGTGGGTGGTCTTCCTGCTGGTGAAGGCGGTCAACGCCATGCGCCGCGCCCCGCCGCCGGCGGAAGCCGCTCCGCCGGCCCCGCCGCCCCAGGAGGCGCTGCTGGCGGAGATCCGCGACCTCCTGAAGGCGAAGTAGCGCGGCCGGGCCGGGCGGGCCTCTCCGGCCCGGTATCAGGCGACCTTGAAGCCTTCCCAGTTCATCATGGCCGTCAGCCGGGCGCTCTCGGCCTCGGGCAGGGCGGCATGGAAGGCGGGGAAGATCACGTCCTCCTCCTCCCGGATGTGGGTGCGCAGGTCGTCGTAGAAGCCCTGCAGCGTCGAGCGCCACATCACGTCGCCGGCGTCGATGTTCCGCAGCTCGAAGATGAAGGTCTTGATGCGGCCGTGGTCCTCGATGAGCGCGCGGGCCTGGTCCTGCTGGCCGTGCTGCATCATGGCCGGGTAGATGACGTTCTCCTCCTGGATCGCGTGCTTGGTGAGCGCATAGGCGATCTTGGCGAGCAGCATGTCGCGCTTCATCACGTCGTCTTCGGTGGTCGCGAGCGCCGCCTCGAAGGCCTTCTCGACCAGCCTGTGCTCGGCCTTCAGCGCCTCGGCCCAGTCTCCGGTGGCCGCGGAGGGCGCCTGCATCAGCGCCTTGCGGGCGAGGGGAAGCGCGAGGCCGGCGGCGAGGCCGATGGCGGCGCCGGCGGCGAGTTGGCCGTACTGGCCGTTGGTTCGAGTCTGCATGTGGTCCTCCGTGGCCGGTGACAACCGGTCGGAGGCGGCTCTGTTCCGGACCTAGCCGCCGATCGGCGTCTCGATCGGGCTTTCGTCGGCGGCCGCATCGTCGCGCAGGTCCACGCCCCGCTGGATCAGCATCAGCTCCACCAGGGTGAGCAGCTGGCGCGCCCGCCAGGCGAACATCAGGTAGAGCGCCACGGCGACGGCGGCGTAGGCCATCCAGAAGTACCAGCGCGCCGGCCCCTCGGCGGCGGCGATCGCCCTCAGCGTGTCGGGCGCGAGCTCGGAAAGCGTCAGCGCCGCCGAGGCCGGCAGGGTGACGAAGCCGATGGCGAACCAGCGCGACACGGCTTCGTGCCGCCGGTGGTTCACGAGGGCCAGGGCGTGGATCCGGCGCAGGTCGCCTGGACTGAGCGGCTCCAGCACCGCGAAGACGCTGCGGGTGGTGCGGTTGCGAAGCAGGCCCGTCAGGAAGTCCGCCCCGAAGAGCCGCCACATGCTGGGCGACGTGATCCACTCCCACGGCATGCGGGACACGGGCAGCGCCCGTATGAGCCGCCGCCATGTGGGCCAGAGGATGTCTTCCGCCGCCGCGCTGCCGGTATCGCCCGTCATGGGCGGAACGTTGGCCCGCCCGCGGCCCTTGCGCAACGCCCGCCCGCGCCCCTAATCCCCGCCCATGGCGGCTCAGACGAAGATATGCGGCGTGACGACCCCCGAGGCCGTGCAGGCGGCGCTGGACGGGCGCACGTCCTTCCTGGGCTTCATGTTCTTCGAGAGGAGCCCGCGGAACATCGCGCCGGACGCGGCTGCGCGCCTGGCTCCCCCGGCGCGGGCCAAGGGGGTCAGGCTGGTGGCCGTGACGGTCGACCCCAGCGACGACGAGCTCGACGCGATCACCCGCCACCTGGCGCCGGACCTGATCCAGCTGCACGGCCACGAGCCCCCGGGGCGTGTGCGCGAGGTGCTCGGGCGGACCGGCGCGGGCGTGATCAAGGTGCTGCCCGTCGCCGAGGCCGGCGACCTGGCGGCGGCGGCGGCCTACGAGCCGGTGGTCGACCACCTCATGTTCGAGACGAAGCCGCCGAAGGACGCCGATCGCCCGGGGGGCCGGGGCGTGGCGTTCGACTGGACCCTGATGAAGGGCCGACGCTTCCAGAAGCCGTGGTTCCTGGCGGGCGGCCTGAACCCTTGGAACGTGGCCGAGGCGATCACCGCGTCGGGCGCGCCCATCGTCGACGTTTCCTCTGGCGTGGAGCGCGGTCCCGGACTAAAGGACCCGGCCTTGATCACGGCGTTCCTCGACGCTGTCCGCCGCGCCTGAGACGCCTCCGCCGACCATGAACGCGCCCACTCGCCCGAACGACTACGCCGCCTACCCCGACGCCCGCGGGCGCTTCGGCGACTACGGCGGGCAATACGTCCCCGAGACGCTGATGCCGCTGGTCCACGACCTCGACGCGGCCTACGCGGCGGCCAAGGCGGACGCCGCCTTCCAGGCCGAGCTCGCGGGCTTCCTCAGCCACTACGTGGGCCGGCCCTCGCCGCTGTACTTCGCCGCCCGCCTGACCGAGCACTTCGGCGGCGCGAAGATCTACCTGAAGCGCGAGGAGCTGAATCACACCGGCTCGCACAAGATCAACAACTGCATGGGCCAGATCCTGCTGGCCATGCGGATGGGCAAGACCCGGATCATCGCCGAGACCGGCGCCGGACAGCACGGCGTGGCCACCGCCACCGTCTGCGCCCGCTTCGGGCTGCCCTGCGTGGTCTACATGGGCGCCGTCGACGTCGAGCGGCAGAAGCCGCACGTCTTCCGCATGAACCTGCTGGGCGCCGAGGTGCGGCCGGTGACGAGCGGCTCGGCGACCCTCAAGGACGCCATGAACGAGGCGCTCCGCGACTGGGTCACGAACGTCCACGACACCTACTACCTGATCGGCTCGGCCGCGGGCATGCACCCGTACCCGGTGATGGTGCGCGATTTCCAGTCGATCATCGGCCGCGAAGTGCGCGAGCAGATCCTGGAGGTCGAGGGGCGGCTGCCCGACGCGCTGGTCGCCTGCGTGGGCGGCGGCTCGAACGCCATCGGCATGTTCCATCCGTTCCTCAACGACGAGGGCGTGAAGATCTTCGGCGTCGAGGCGGCGGGGTCCGGCATGGACAGCGGCCGGCACGCGGCGGCGATCAACGGGGGCCGCCCGGGCGTGCTGCACGGGAACATGACCTACCTGCTGCAGGACCGCGAAGGGCAGATCGAGGAAGCGCATTCCATCTCGGCCGGGCTGGACTATCCCGGCATCGGCCCCGAGCACGCCTGGCTGCATGACGTGGGCCGCGCGACCTATCTCACGGCCACCGACGCCGAGGCGCTGGACGCCTTCATGCTGCTCTCCAAGCTGGAGGGGATCCTGCCGGCGATCGAGAGCTCGCACGCCCTGGCGCGCCTGCCCGAGATCACCCGCGAGGTGGGCAAGGGCGGGGTCGTCGTGCTGAACCTGTCGGGCCGCGGCGACAAGGACGTGAACACCGTCGCCGCGCACCTGGGGCGGACGATTTGAGCAAGTCGCGGATCGAGAAGCGCTTCGCCGACCTGAAGGCGGAAGGACGCGCGGCGTTCGTGCCGTACGTGATGGCGGGCGATCCCGACGCCGAGACGGCGCTGGCCATCCTGAAGGGGCTGCCCGCCGCCGGCGCCGACCTCATCGAGGTGGGGTTCCCCTTCTCGGATCCCATGGCCGAGGGCCCGCCGATCCAGCGCGCGGCCCAGCGGGCCCTGTCGAAGGGCATGACGCTCAAGGCGACGCTGGGGGCCATCGCCGCCTTCCGCGCCGCCGACGCCGACACGCCGGTCATCCTGATGGGCTACATGAACCCGCTGGTGACCTGGGGCGTCGAGGCCTTCGCGCGGGACGCCGCGGCGGCCGGCGTGGACGGCCTGATCATCGTCGACTGCCCGCCCGAGGAGGCGGATCCCCTGGCCGACGCGCTCGACGCCCACGACATCTCGCTGATCCGGCTGGCGACGCCCACGACCGACGACGCCCGGCTGCAGGTGGTCGTGCGGCGCACCTCGGGCTTCGTCTACTACGTGTCGGTGGCGGGCGTGACGGGGGTGAAGGAAGCCGACGCGGCGGCCGTGGCGCCTCACGTGGAGCGCGTGCGCAAGGCCAGCGGCCTGCCCGTGGCGGTCGGCTTCGGCATCAAGACGCCCGAGCGCGCCGAGGCGGTCGCCAGGGTCGCCGACGCGGTCGTGGTGGGCTCGGCGCTTGTGGACGAGGTGGCCGAAGCAGTGGAATTGAACGAAGACGTGACCGGCCGGGTGCTTTCCAAAGTGGGTGCGCTGGCTAAGGCTGTGCGCCTCGCGCGGCGGGTCCCGGCCTGAAGACCATGGCGATGGCGGAACAGCGAAACGACAAGCCGGGCCGAGCGCCCAACACCGAGCGTCGGCGGGGGTGGCTCTCGCGGATCGCGCCCGGCGTGCGCGGGCTGACCAAGAAGGACACGCCCGAGAACCTCTGGGTGAAGTGCCCGGACACCGGCGAGATGCTGTATCGCCCCGACCTCGAGGCGGCGCTCTGGGTGACGCCCTCGGGCAACCACATGCGCATCGGCGCCAAGCTGCGCCTGACCTACACCTTCGACGACGGCAAGTACGAGCGGATCGCGACCCCGGTGATCGCCGACGACCCGCTGAAGTTCCCGGACACCACCCCCTACGCCGAGCGCCTGGCGGCGGCGCGGAAGGCCACCGGCGAGCAGGACTCGATGGCCAGCGGCTACGGCCACATCCAGGGCCAGCCGGCCGTGGTGATCGTGCAGGACTTCACCTTCATGGGCGGGTCGCTCGGCATGGCCGCGGGCGAGACCTTCGTGGTGGCGGCCAAGGAAGCCGTGAGGCGGGGGGTCCCGCTGGTGATCTTCACCGCCTCGGGCGGCGCGCGCATGCAGGAAGGCACGCTCAGCCTGATGCAGATGGCCCGCACCACCCTGGCGCTGAACGAGGTGAAGGCGGCCGGCCTGCCGTACGTGGTCGTGCTGACGGATCCGACCACGGGCGGCGTGACCGCCTCGTACGCCATGCTCGGCGACGTCCATCTGGCCGAGCCCAACGCCACGATCGGCTTCTCGGGCCGGCGCGTGATCGAGCAGACGATCCGCGAGACCCTGCCGCCGACCTTCCAGAAGTCCGAGTTCCTCGTGGAGCGCGGCATGATCGACCAGGTCGTCGAGCGCAAGGACATCCCCGAAAAGCTGAGCTCGATCCTCGGCACCCTCATGATGGGGCGCGAGCGTTCCAGGGCGGCGTGATGACGTGTGAACGCTCCCCCCCTGGGGGAGCTCGCGAAGCGGGAGGGGGCCCATGGCCCCGGCGGCTCGCGTCCGGGGCGACACCCCGTTCCCATCGGACCTGCGACGCCCTGCGCCTCCCCCAGAGAGGAAGGATCGCGGCATGACCCTTCCGTCCGACCCCGGCCACGATCCGATCCGCGCCTCGGATGCGGTGATCCAGCGGCTGCGGGCCAATCACCCGACGCTGATCGACCTCTCGACGGGCCGCGTCGAGCGGCTGCTCGCGGCGCTGGACCATCCCGAGCGCAGGCTGCCGCCGGTGATCCATGTGGCCGGCACCAACGGCAAGGGCTCGACGGTGGCGTACCTGCGCGCCATCGGCGAGGCGGCCGGCCTGCGCGTGCACGCCCTGACGTCGCCCCATCTCGTCCGCTTCGCGGAGCGGATCCGCCTGGCGGGCAACCTCATCACCGACGAGCACCTGCTGGCGCTGACCGAGCGCGTGGAGGCGGCCAACGGCGGCGAGCCGATCAGCTTCTTCGAGATCACCACGGTTCTGGCCTTCCTGGCCTTCGCCGAGACGCCGGCGGATCTTTGCGTGGTGGAGGTGGGCCTGGGCGGCCGCTTCGACGCCACCAACGTGTTCGACGCGCCGGCGGTGAGCGTCATCACGCCGGTGGACTACGACCACCTCGAGATGCTGGGGCCGGGACTGCCGAAGATCGCATGGGAAAAGGCCGGGATCGTCAAGCACGGCCGTCCGGTGGTGGTGGCGCGCCAGATGGACGAGGCGCTGGAGATGATCGAGCGCGAGGCCGACGACCGCATGGCTCCCATGCTCCTGATGGGCCGCGACTTCGACGCCTGGGAAGAACGGGGGCGCCTGCTGGTGCAGATGCCCGAGCGGCTGCTGGACCTTCCGGCCCCCAGCCTCTTCGGCGGCTACCAGTTCGGCAATGCGGGCGTGGCCGTGGCGGCGGCCCTGACCTTCGACCCCAGCCTGTCGGACGAGGTGCTGGGCCGCGGCGTCGCGAGCGCGGTCTGGCCCGCGCGGATGCAGCGGCTGACCGCGGGACCGCTGGCCGAGCTGGCGAAGGCGCGCGGCGCCGACCTCTGGCTCGACGGGGGGCACAACCCGCACGCCGGCCGGGCGCTGGCCGAGGCGGCGAGCCGGATCGTCGATCGCGACCCACGCCCGCTGGTGCTGGTCACGGGCATGTTCGCCCGCAAGGACGCGGAGGGCTTCTTCCGGCCCTTCGCCGAGATGCGGCCGCGGGTGATCTGCACCACCTTCGACTCGGCCATCGCGGCCAGCGCCGACGAGCTCGTCACCGCGGCCGTGCGGGCCGGGCTGAGCCCCGAGACGGCGGCCAATGTGTCGGACGGGGTGGCGCGGGCGCTGGAGATCGAGGGCCCTGCGCCGCACGTCCTGATCTGCGGCGGCCTGCATTTCGCCGGCGAGGTGCTCGCCATGAGCCCCGAGACCTGGCCGAGCTGATCGTCGGCGAGGGCGGAGCGCAGACCCCTGCCTTCCTACCAGGGAAGGGGGACCCTGCGCACCACGGTGGAGAGTGCTTCGCGCCTTACGCCGCGACGCCGGCTTCGGTGAGCCACTCCAGGATCTTCTGCTTGGGCATGGCGCCGACCTTCATCGAGGCCATCTGGCCGCCCTTGAACAGCATCATGGTGGGGATGCCGCGGACGCCGTAGCGCGAGGGCGTGGTGGGGCTCTGCTCGATGTCGAGCTTGGCGATCTTCACCTTGCCGGCCAGCTCGTCGGAGAGCTGCTCGAGCGCGGGGGCGATCTGCTTGCAGGGGCCGCACCACTCGGCCCAGAAATCGACGAGCACGGGCTGCTCGGACGCCAGGACGTCGGTCTGGAAGGATTCGTCGGTGACCTTCACGGTGCTCATCGGGAAACTCCTGTCGCGCGGCTGAAACGGCAACGCCGATCCGCCTCTAGGTTCGGCCATGTAGGCGGGGTCAGGTCCTGTATCAACCGGCACGGCGGAGCTCGGCAAGGGTGTCGGCGATCAGCTTTTCTGGAACCGGCATCAGCTTCGGCCCGTCGGTCCAGACGATGGCGGCCTCGATCAGGCGGCCGGGGAAGATCTCGGACAACACCGCGGCGTAGAGCGCCATCTGCCGCAGGTAGGCGGGATCGGCGGCCTCGATGGCCGCCGGCGAGGGCCGGTTGGTCTTGAAATCCACCACCAGCACCCGGTCGGCCAGGGTGACCAGTCGGTCGATGCGGCCGGAAATGCGCAGGTTGGGCGGCAGGGCGGCGGCGGTCCCGGCGATCGCCACCTCGGCGCGCGAGCCCGGCCCGAAAACCTCGGCAAAGCGGGGGTCCTCGAGCACCGAGAGGGCGGCGGCGGCCATCTCGGCCCGCTGCGGGTCGGTGAGATCGGCTTCCCGCGCGAGCAGGGCCCGGGCCCCCGCGGCCCACTCGCCCGGCGGCAGGTCGGGCAGGAGCTGCAGGAGGCGGTGGATCAGGTCGCCCCGGCGGAAACGGCCCAGGCCGGCGGTTTCCGCGAGGGGGGAGGCGGAGGCCGACGTGGCGTCGGCGCCGAGGTCCGACGGCGAGGCGTAGCGGGCGAAGGCCTCGGGCGCGGCCGGCGCGGCGGTCCAGGCCGGCGCCGGGGCCAGGGACGACCCGGAGGCCGGCGCAGGGCGAAGGCGCTCGGGGTCGGGGCCGAAACGGCGGAAGCGGGCGCCGTCCTCGTGCTGCAGTTCGCTCACCTCCTCGGCGACGCCGGCGTGGCCCAGGGCGTCGCGCACGGCGCCCCACCAGCCCGCGAGCTTGGCCTCGTTCGTGCTTTCGGCCCGCCGGCCGCAGAGGATCAGGCGGTCGCGGGCGCGGGTCAGGGCCACGTAGAGCAGCCGGTAGGCCTCGGCCTCCTCGCGCTCGCGGCGCAGGCGCCGCGCCTCCCCGGTGGGCGGGCAGTCGCCGGCCGAACGGGGGCACCACAGGAAGCCCACGCCCTCCGCGCCCCGGTCGACGCGCAGCAGGGGCGACCCGCGCTGGGTGTTGGCGAGATTGGTCTCGGGCAGGATGACGATGGGCGCCTCCAGGCCCTTGGCGCCGTGCGCGGTCATCACGCGAACCTCGTCGCGCGCGCCCTCCATCTCGCGCTTCACCACGATCTCGAGACCCGAGAGCGCGTCGGCCAGGCTCTCCAGGTCGTGCGCGCCCCGCTCCTCGGCGGCCATCGCCTGGCTCAGGAACTCGTCCAGCGCGTCGGCCGCCTCGGGCCCCAGGCGGGTCAGAAGCCGCTGCCGCATCGAGCGGCCGTCCGGCCCGACATGGTCGATCAGCCGCACGAAGAACTCGAACGGCCTCGCCGACTTCGCCGTGTCGAGGACCAGGCGCAGGAAGCCGGCGGCTTCGGACCAGCGGGCGTCTTCGCCGGCGCGCGCGCGCAGCGTGCTCCACAGGCGGCGCTCGCGCCCGTGGGCGAGGCGGTACAGGCTGTCGTCGTCCAGGCCGCAGAAGGGGCTCTTGAGCAGCGCGGCGAGGGTCAGGTCGTCGCCGGGGAAGAGCGCGAAGCGCGCCAGCGCCAGCAGGTCGTCGAACAGGATGTGGCTGGACAGCGAGAGCCGGTCGGCGCCGGCCACCGGCAATCCGGCCTGCTTGAGCGCGCGCAGGATCTCCTCGAACAAGGCGCCCCGGCGGCGGACCAGGATCAGCACGTCGCCGGCGGTGGCCGGCCTGAGCTCGCGCAGGCGCGGGTCGTGGACCGCCTCGCCGTCGGCGATCAGCCGCCGGATCTCGCCGGCGATGCGGCGGGCGAGCTTCTTGTTCGCGCTGTCCTCCGCCTCCACGTCCAGCGGCAGGTCCCAGGCGTCGCGCTCGGGCCCCTTGCGGTCCACCTCCATGTCCCAGAGGTCGACGCAGCCGTGGTGGGGCGCACGGGGCGGGGCGACCTGGTGGCGGACGGGATCGCCCGGCTGCACGGCGTCGGACAGGTGCGGCGGCGTGAACACCGCGTCCACGAAGCGCAGCACCTCGCGGGTGGAACGCCAGGACTTCAGCAGGTCGATGCGCCGCACCCGCCGCCCCGCCCCGGCCGCGCGCTCGCGGTAGGCCAGGTACTTCTCGGACAGGAGCTCGGGCCGGGCCCCCTGGAACGAGTAGATCGACTGCTTGCGGTCGCCGACCACGAAGACGCCGCGGTCGACCCGCCGGGCCTCGCGCGGCCCTTCGCCCGAGAAGAACTCCTCGGTGAGCGCGTCGATGATCGCCCACTGTTCCGGCGCCGTGTCCTGCGCCTCGTCCAGCAGGATGTGATCGACGCCGCCGTCCAGCTTGTAGAGCACCCAGGCGGCGGCCGGCCTGTCGCGCAGCAGGGCGCAGGTCTTCTCGACGAGGTCGGCGAAGTCCAGCGCGCCCCAGGCGTCCTTCTCGATCCGGTAGGCCTCGAGATAGGCGTGGGCGAGCTTCAGGGCGTCGACGCTGTCGTGCCCCACCTTGGCCGCGCGCATGCGCTCCCGGACGGCGTGCAGGCGCTCCTGCTCGGCGAGCAGGAAGGTGCGCAGCGCCGGCTCGTCCTGCAGGCGCTTGGCCGTCTCGACCCACTTCCGCGGCTCGTCGTCCTTGGTGAACAGCAGCGCGACGGCGTCCTCCAGCGAGGGCGACTCTGCGGCCGCGAGCGCCGCCAGGGCTGCAGCCCGGTCGGTATCCTGCTTGCCCGGCTTGCCGCCCCCTCGCAGCGCCTCGGCGCAGCGGCGGTAGAGGTCGCGGTCGATGCGGGCCATCGCCTGGGCCGCCAGCGCCTCGGGATCCGTGCCCTCGGGAACGTCGACCGTGCGCCAGACCCAGGCGACCGCGCCGTCCAGGCCGCCCCGGCCCTCGAAGAACTCGCGCAGCTCCCCGCGCCGGGCCTCGAACTCGGCGAACATCGCCTGGAAGCGGCGGAAGTCGAGCGAGACCGCCAGGCGGCCATAGGCGTCGGCGAGGTCGCCCGGCACGTTCAGCACGTGGTGCGCCACGAGCTTGCGCGCGGCGGCGGCGACCGCCGCGGAGTCGGCGTCGTCCATGACCCGGAAGCCCGGCGGGACGCCGGCCTCGAGCGGGAAGCGCTTCAGGACCTTCTCGCAGAAGGCGTGGATGGTCTGGATCTTCAGGCCGCCCGGGGTCTCGAGCGCGGCGGCGAACAGGCTGCGGGCTTCCGAGAGGTCCTGGGCGTCGAAGCTGGCCGGCGGGCGCGAGCGCAGCTCGCCCAGTTCCTGGCGCAGCCTCGCGTCGCTCGCCACCGACCAGCCGCCGAGCGTGTCGTACAGCCGCCGCTGCATCTCGGAGGCGGCGGCCTTGGTGTAGGTGACGCAGAGGATCGTCTCGGGCTTCGCCTTGGCCAGCAGAAGGCGGGCCACCCGGTCGATCAGCGTCTTCGTCTTGCCCGACCCGGCGTTCGCGGTGACGAACACCGACAGCGTGGGGTCGGCCGCCTCCAGCTGGTCGTCGCGTTCCGGCGGGAAGAGATCGACCACGGTCATTCGTCGTCGTCCTCGCCGCTGGTGGACCACTCGAAGACCCGGGCCAGGTGATCGTAGTCCGAGACGTAGCTCTTCACGAACTGCGGCGCGGTGCGCGAGGTGTAGCCGACCGAAGGGTCGTCGTAGCGGCGGATCAGCCGCTCCAGGCCCTCGACGGCGTCGTCCACGGCCTGACGGGTCACCAGCACCTTGTCGCCGTCGCCATGCGGCGCCGCCCGCACCTCCTCGCGCCCAGGCTGGGGACGGCGGCCGCTGATCTCGAGGTAGGTGAGCTCTCCGGCCGTCGCGCGGCCGATGTCGGCGAAGCCGCCGCGCTCCAGGATGGCCGCCGTGAGGGTGAGCTGCGGCGAGAAGCCGGTCTCGACCATCTTCTTCGTCGGCGCGCGTCCCGTCTTGTAGTCGATCACGTGCGCCAGGCCGTCGGGCGAGACCTCGATGCGGTCGGCCTTGGCGGCGAGGACGAAGGGGCGGCCGTCGATGTCCAGCGTGGCCTGACCCCGCCGCTCCACGTGCAGGACGCGGCCGTCGGCGCGCCGGCGGCGCTCCAGGTCCGCGACCCAGGCGGCGGCCTCGCCCGCCAGCGGGCCCTCGCGCGCCAGGGCGTCGAGCGGCATGCCGGCCGCCTTCAGCTCGTCCAGATAGAGATCGCGGAAGATCGCCGCGGCGTCCGGCGGCAGGTCGCCCGGCCAGTCGGTGACGAACCGCTCGAAGGCCGCGTGGATCGCCGTGCCCCGCGCGCGGGCCTCGATCTCCTCGTCGGGCCGTTCCAGCAGGCGAAGCCCCAGGATGTCGCGCGCCCAGACGGCGTAGGGGTCCCGGGTCAGGGTCTCGATCCGCGTGACGTAGAGCTCGCGAGGCCGATGCTCGACGGGCGGCTTGGGCGAGGGGCGCTTCACCGGCTCGTAGGGGCCCGGCGCGTCCAGCGCCCGGACCCACTCCATCACCTCGGGCCGGCCGGGTATGGAGAGCTCCGCACCCTTGGCCAGGGTCTCCAGCCGCCAGAGCCAGCGCGACTTCACGGTGGGCTGGCCGTTGCGCCGTTCGGTGTGCAGCAGGACCACCTCGGGCGCGCAGACCGCCTGGGCGAAGTCGTGGGCCGCGAGCCCGATGCGCCGCTCGGGCGAGGGCAGGCCAAGGTCGCTGCGCATGGGCCGCGAGAGGAAGGGGTCGGTCGGCGCGGCGGCGGGCCAGACGCCCTCCTCCAGGCCCGCCACGACGAGGCGGTCGGCGCGCACCAGCCGGGCCTCGATGGCGCCCAGGATTCGAAGCCGCGGGTGCGTCGCGCCCCCGATCCGGACGGTCTCGCCGTCCATCAGGCGCTGCAGCAGATCGGCGAACTGGCGCGGCGTCACGAGCGGCAGGTCCTCGCCCTCCCGGATCAGGCCCGAGAGCAGGCGCGACATCGCCTCGCCGGCGTGCCCGCCCCAGAGGTCTCCCGTGCGTCCCTCCCCGTCGGCGGCCAGCGCCTCCATGGCGGCGACGATCCGGCGCGCGGCTGCCGACGGCGCGTCGACCTCGCCGGGCCAGGCGAGGCCGCCGACGAGGGCTGCGAGGCGCTCGGCCAGGGGGATCGCCTCGTCGGCCCTGCCGCGGAGGCGCTCGAACAGGGCGTCCCAGGTGCGGGCCCGCGGGCCGCGAAGGCCGTAGCGCTCCAGCCGCGCCGCATCGCCCAGGCGGCTGAACGGATGCTTCAGAAGGCCCAGCAGGACCACCGGGTCGACGGGATCCACGGCGGCGCGCGCGAGCAGGGCGGCCAGGGCGCCGCAGGGCGAGCCCGCCAGGCTCTCGCCGGCGGAGGAGTCCGGGACCACGCCCCAGCGGGCGAGCTTGGCGGTGACCCGGCGGGCCAGCCGCTGGTCGGGCGTCACCAGGGCGGCGGTGCGGTCCGGGGTCTCGAGCGCCTCGCGCAGCAGGAGGGCGGCGGCGGTCGCGGCGTCTTCCTCGGTGCGCGCCGCGATGAGCGAGAGGCCCCTCAGCGCCTCGGCCACCGCGTCCCTGTCCTCGCGGCGCAGGTCCTCGATCACGTGCAGCCAGTCGGCGGTCTCCTCCGCCGGCCGGAGCGCCTCGTTGACCACCCGGCGCCGCCAGCGCTGCGCCGGCGTCTCGGACGCCGAGGCGGGCCACGTTCGGACGTCGCCCCGCGCGACCTCCGCGGTTTCCAGCAGGCGCTTCAGGGCCCCTTGCGGGTGCTGGACGTCGATCTTGGCCCAGGCCCTGTCGGCGAGGTTCAGGTCGACCCCCGGCAGCACCACGGCGCCCCGCGGCGCGGCGGCGATGGCGATCATGAGCGCGCGAGTGGCGGGCGCGGTCCCCGTGGAGCCGGCGGCCACGAGCACCCCCTTCGGCGGCCGGTCGGTCCAGGCCTGGGCCAGGCGGCGCAGAAGTTGGACGCGCCGTTCGCTCACGTCGACGACGCCCAGCGCCTCCAGCCGCCGGGGCCAGAGCGCCAGCGCCTGGTCGAGGAAGCGCCGGGAGACCTCCCAGTGCGCGGCGAGCTCGGCGGGCGCGGCGCCGGCGAGGGCGCGCCGGACATCCACCTCCTCGATCTGGAGGCCGTCGAGGAAGCCGCCCAGGGCGTCGGCCAGATCGAGCGCCTGGCCCGCGCTGCCGACCCCGCCGGGCACATGCTCGGCCAGCTCGGCGACCAGCCGCACCAGCTCGAAGCGGCGGCGCAGGGGATCGATGGCGGCGGGCAGGTCCAGCGCCAGATCCCCGGGCTCGAACGGCGGCTCGCCGGCTTCCAGGTCGCCGAGCGGGCGCATCTGCGGCGGCAGGACGGCCTGGCCGCCGGCGGCGTGCAGGAAGGCGTCGGCCAGGGCGCGCGCGCCGCGCCGCGTGGGCGTGAGGATCACGGCGTCGGCCAGGGCCTCGGGCCCCTGGGGGATGAGCGCCTCGTACAGGCCGCGCGCCAGGTCTTCCGCGAACGGCCGGTGCGCGGGGATGTTGAACCACCGTGGCCCCGGCTGTTCGAAGAAGGCGGTCACGAGACGCCGCCCTCCCGCGCGAGCTCGGCTTCCACGGCGTCGCGGGCGGCGGGATCCCCCACGTGCATCCACGGCGCCTCCATCACCGCGCCGTGGAGCCGTCCGGCGGCCTGGAGGCGGCGCCAGGTGGGGTGGATCGGAAACGCCGCGTCGGGCTCCCCGTCGAGGACCTTGGGGTCCATGATGCCGAAGCCGATGTTGACGTAGGGCGTGACGACGTCCGGATCGCCGGAATGGGTAAGCCGCCCGGCCGCGTCCATGAAGAACCCCAGCGGTCCCTCGAAGCCGATGCCGTTGCCGCGCGCCACCAGCAGCAGCAGGAGATCCATCTCCGCGGGGTTCCAGGCGGCCTTGAGGAGCTCCAGCGGCGGCCGGCCGCGGTTGAGCCACAGCGAGTCGATGTTGGCCAGGAAGATGGGGTCGCGCCCCAGCTTGTCGGCCGCGTGGCGGATGCCGCCGCCGGAGTCCAGCAGCTGGGCCCGCTCGTCCGAGATCAGCACCTCCAGGTCGCGGCGGCCGGCGAGGTGCGCCTCCATCTGGTCGGCGAAGTGATGCACGTTGACGACGGCCCGCGTGACCCCGGCGTCCCGCAGGCGGTCGAGGACATGGTCGATGAGCGGCTTGCCCGCCACCGGCACGAGGGCCTTGGGCCGGGTGTCGGTGAGCGGCCGCATCCGGGTGCCGAGGCCCGCGGCCAGCACCATGGCGGTGGTCGGTCCCGCCGCGGTCACGCGCGCGCCTCGGCGGGCGCATGGCGCTCGAGCCAGGCCTTCAGCCCGCCCAGCGCCGGGTCGGCCAGGCAGCGGTCGAGATAGCCCCAGAGCCGCGGCATCAGGGCGGCGTAGCGCGGCTTGCCGTCACGGGTCGTGAGGCGGGCGAAGATGCCCAGGATGCGCACGATGTTGAGCGCCCCCAGGCTGTGGAAGTCGGCGAGGAACGTCGCCCGGTCCAGCTCGGGCCGAAGCCGGAAATAGAGCTCCAGGCAGGCCGCCTCGCGCTCGGGCGTCACCTGCCGGCGGGCGTCGTGCAGCAGCATGGAGAGGTCCCACGCCGGGTGCGCCTTCACCGCGTCCTGGAAGTCGATGAGGCCCACCCGGGCAGGGCCTGCGCGCTCGGGCAGCCAGAGGAGGTTCTCGGCGTGGTAGTCGCGATGGCAGAAGACGCTGGCGCTGGCGGCGCCGTACGCGCGGATGGGGGCCCACACGGCGTTCCAGTCGTCGACGGCGTCGGCGCCGAAGGCGAGCCGGGGAAGCAGCTTCGGCAGCCATTCGACGAAGATGCCGTCCGCGGTGGCGAGCGCCGTCTCGTCATAGGTAAGAAGCGGCCACTCGGCGCCGTCGTAGCTGAGGACGTCGGGGGGCGAGGCCTCGTGCAGGCGCGCCAGGGCGGTGATCGCCGCATCGTACAGGGGGGCCTCGTCCTGCCCGCCCTCGATCAGCCGGGCGAACAGGTCGTCCCCGAGGTCCTCCAGGACCGCCAGGCCCGCCGCGGCGTCGGCGGCGACGACGGCCGGCGCCGAAAGGCCCTGTGCGCGCAACCACCCGGCGGTGGCGATGAAGGCGTCGACCCGTCCGGCGGCCAGGCGCGCGAGCGCGTTGTAGCCCAGCGCCGCCCGCTGCTGCGGCGTGGCGTCGGGCGGGCAGGGCGCCGTCTCCAGCGACGGGGGCTGGTCCATGAAGATGAGCGTGCCCCGGCCCGTGTGCAGCCGCTCGTAGGCGCGCGTCGAGGCGTCGCCGCTCAGGGGTTCGCGGCGCGCGTCGGCGAGCCCTGCGCCCCGCAGGAACTCGCGCTTCAGGGCCTCGCGGTCCGAACTCACGTCGCCAATCCTTCCACGCGTCCTTCCCAGGCGCCGTGCGGGACGAACCGGGCTTCACGGCCGCCGTCCGCGGCGAGGGCGATCTCTATATCGAGTCGGTCCGGCGGCAGGGCGCCCTCCAGCCGCTCGGGCCATTCGATCACCGCCGCGCCGTCCTCCAGCGCCTCGTCCAGCCCGATCTCGTAGGCCTCGTCGGGCGAGGTCAGGCGGTAGAGGTCGAAGTGGGCGACCGCAAGCCTCGGGCCCTCGTAGAACTGGACGAGGGTGAAGGTGGGGCTGGGGACATCCTCGTCGGGGGTCGTGAGCGCTCGGACCAGCGCGCGGGCCAGGGTCGACTTGCCGGCGCCCAGCGGGCCCGAGAGGCAGACCGCCTCGCCGGGCCGAAGGCGCGCCGCCACGGCCGCGCCCAGGCGCGACGTCGCCGCCTCGTCGGGAAGCCTCATGCGAACGGCCGCGCCGGATCGGCCGGCAGCGTGTGCTCGACATACGCCTTGAGGCGCTCGGTGACCCGCACGGGGTCGCCCTCGAGCGCCACGGGCGGGATCAGCGGACCGGCGGTGAGCGAGAAGGCGCGCCCGCGCTTGTTGAGCAGTTCGTGGAACAGGGTGATGTCGCGCAGCTCGTCCGAGCGGCCGTGGAACAGGTGGAAGAGCGTCGACCAGGGACCGGCCACGTGCATGGGCACGACAGGGGCCTCGTGGCGGCGCGCGATCGATATGGCCGAGGACATCCATGTGGGGTCGGCCAGCCGGCCGTCCGCCGCGCGGCGCGCCAGCCGCCCGGCGGGGAAGATCACCAGGCAGCGTCCGGCGTCGAGGGCCGCCTTGGTGAGCTGCAGCGTCAGGCGCGTGCGGTCGCGGGTCCGCTTGGACTCGACCCATTCGACCGGTATCAGCACCTCGCCGAACTGCGGGACGACGCGGTGCGCGTCGGCGTTGGCGTAGAAGCAGATGTCGGGGCGCAACCGCTTCAGGGCGTCGAACACGGCCACGCCGTCGGCGATGCCGGTCGGATGGTTGCAGATCACGACGACCCGGCCCTCCGCGGGCACGCGGTCGAGGCCGGTCGCCCTGACGTCGAGCGCCAGCAGGTCCGAGACGTGGTCCAGCGCGGCGCGGCCGGGCATGGGCGCGATCGCGTCGGCCATCCGCCGCGCCTTGGCGTAGTCGAGCAGGGCGTAGAGCAGCGGCCGGAGCAGCGGCCACGCCGGGCTGCCCGACAGCCGGGGAGCCCGCTCGGCGATCAGCACGTCCACGATATGGTCGCGTGCGCCGGTCCGGTTGCCGGCCGCGGCCGTGGCGAAGGTCATGGCGGGGAGATTGGCCTGTGAGGGCTCAGGACTTCAACCGCGCGATCAGGGCGGCGGTGGACGGGTCGTGCGCCCCCGCCGCGCCGCCCTCGAGCTCGGCCAGCACGCGGGTCGCCAGGGTCTTGCCCAGCTCCACGCCCCACTGGTCGAAACTGTCGATCTCCCAGAGCACGCCCTCGACGAAGGTCTTGTGTTCGTAGAGCGCGATGAGCGCGCCGAGGCGGGCGGGGTCGAGGCGGTCGAGCAGGATGAAGCTGGAGGGCCGGTCGCCGGGGAAGGCGCGGTGGGCGTCCGGGGTCTCGGCGGCGGGCCGGCCGACCATCAGGGCCTCGGCCTGGGCGACCGCGTTCGCGAGCAGCTTGCGCTGGGCGGCCGGGTCGCCCTCGGAACCCTCGCGCACCGCCAGGATGTCGATGGGCACGACGTCCGTGCCCTGGTGCAGCAGCTGGAAGAACGCGTGCTGGCCGTTGGTGCCCGCGTCGCCGAAGACGCTGGCGGCGGTGGCGTGCGCGACGGGCCGGCCGTCGGCCGTCACCCGTTTGCCGTTCGATTCCATCTCGAGCTGCTGCAGGAACGGCGCGAACAGGCGCAGGCGCTGGGCGTAGGGCACGACGGCCCGGATCGGGCGGCCCAGTCCGTTGCGGTTGAACACGTGCGCCAGCGCCAGCAGCACCGGCGCGTTGCGCGGGAGCGGCGCCGACTGGAAGTGCCGGTCCATCGCCCACGCTCCGGCGTGGAAGGCGGAGAACGCATCCCAGCCCAGGGCCACGGCGCAGGACAGGCCCACCGACGACCAGACCGAATAGCGTCCGCCGACCCAGTCCCAGAAGCCGAAGACCTGGTCCGCCGGAACGCCGAAGGCCTGGGCCTTGTCCGGCGCGGCCGAGACGGCGACGAGGTGCGAATCCGAGGCGGTTCCCAGGGCCGCGCGGAGCCAGGCCCGGGCGGCCTCGGCGTTGGTCAGGGTCTCGAGGGTGGTGAAGGTCTTGGAGACGGTGACCAGCAGGGTCTCGGCCGGATCGAGACCGGTCAGCGCCTGGGCGAGCTCGGCCGGATCGACGTTTGCCACGAACCGCAGCTCGATCTGCGGGTCCAGCGGCTTCAGGGCCTCCCACACCAGCCGGGGGCCGAGGTCCGACCCGCCGATGCCGATGTGCACGATGGCGCGGAACGGCCGGCCGGTGCAGCCCCGCTTCGCGCCCGACCGGACGGCCTCGGCGAAGGCGCGCATGGCGTTCCGCACCGCCTCGACCTCGCCCGAGATCGGCTCCCCCTCGGCCCTCAGGTCCGCGCCATCGGGGGCGCGCAGCGCCATGTGGAGCGCCGGCCGGCCCTCGCTCACATTGACGATCTCGCCCGCGAACAGCCGCGCGCGGGCGGCTTCGACGTCAGCGGCCCGGGCGAGGTCCAGCAGCGTCTCCACGTCGGCCCGCGACCAGGGCTGCTTCGAGAGGTCGAGGATGAGCCCGGCCGCCTCCAGCGTCAGGCGCTCCAGCCGATCCGGCTCGGTCGCGAACAGCCCCTCGATGCGGCGGTCCGCAGCGCCCCGCGCGGCGGCGGCGAGGGCCCCCCAGGCGGCGTCGATCTGTCTCAAGCGGTCACCTCGATCTGGAGCGCGTTCCGAAGAGCGGGAACCGGTTTTCGGATCGGAACGCGCTCAAGTTATTGATTCCAGAGCCTCATTTTCCCGCTCGGACGGCTCCGTCTGAACGGGTGAGGCTCCAGGCGGCGGCCGTCACTCGGCCGTGGCGTACTTCACGGCGCACCCATAGGGCCGGCTGGCGGCTTCGGCCACCGGGCGGCCGGCCTTCAGGTCCGCCAGGGCCGCGGCCACGTAGTTCTTCGCGCCCTCCAGGCTGGCCGGGTCCGAGGAGGGCCGGTCGTCGATGCCGCCCATGTAGGCCAGGCGGCCGGCCTTATCGATGACGAACATGTGCGGCGTCGCCTTGGCGTCGTAGGCGCGCCCGACCGCGCCCGACGGGTCCAGCAGCACGCCGCTGGAATGGGCCCCGGCGCTGGTCTTCCACCTGCGCGCCTGCGGGCCTGTGAGGTACCCCTGGAAGCCGGGGGCCGACGAGATGATGGTCAGCCAGACGACGCCGTCCGCGGTGGCCCGCTTCTGCAGCGCCTGCATGTTCCCCGAGTTGTAGTGCTTCTGAACATAGGGGCAGCCGTTGTTGGTCCACTCCAGCACCACGGTCCGGCCGCGGAACTCGGCCAGCGACCGGCGCTTGCCGGCGGCGTCGAGGGCGGTGAAGGCCGGGGCGGGCTGCCCGAGGACGGGCGCCGCGGCCGCGAGGCCCGGCGCGGCCGTCAGCGCGATGGCGGCGACGATCAGGGCGCGGCGGTCGAACATGCTTCGCTCCGGGAACGCGGGCGGCCACTAGCTCCGGCCGGCGGCGTCGATGGCCTTGACGACCATGCCTTCGGTGAGGAGCGAGGGCAGGATTACGGGCTCGTCGCCCTTCGCGCCATAGACGAGATAGAGCGGCACGCCCGCGCGGCCGAAACGGGCGAGCTCGGCGGCGATGCCCGGATCTCGCTTCGTCCAGTCGGCCTTGAGGTAGACGGCGTTGTTGCGCTTCAGCGCCTCCGACACCGCCTGGGTGGACAACGCCACGCGGTCGTTGACTTGGCAGCTCACGCACCAGGCCGCCGTGTAGTTCACCAGCACGGGCCGCCCCTCCGCCTGGAGGGCCGCGAGCTTCTCGGGCGTGTAGCCCTGGTCCTCGAGCTTCGCCGAGCCGGACGGCTCGCCCGACGCCACCGCGTAGGCGGGCCAGAAGGCGCCGCCGACGATCGCCACGGCCGCGAGCCCCGCCGCCCCGGTCGCCAGCGCGGCGGCCCGCCCGCCGATTGCGCTCCGCCGCTGGGCGGCGCCGGCGATCCAGAGCGCCAGGGCCAGCACGATGCCGGCGCCCAGGATGCGCGGCACGGCGTCGGGGCCCACCTGCACCGTGAGCACCCACACCAGCCACGCCACGGCGCCGTACATCGGGAAGGCGAGGACCTTCTTGAACACGTCCATCCACGGACCGGGCCGTGGCATCGCGCGCACCAGGGCGGGCGCGAAGGCCAGGGCCACGAACGGCAGGGCGAAGCCGACGCCGAGCGCGAGGAACACCACGAGGGCCGCCGCGGGCGGCTGGGTCAGCGCCCAGCCCAGGGCCGGGCCCATGAAGGGCGCCGTGCAGGGCGCCGCCACCACCACCGCCAGCACGCCCGTGAAGAACGAGCCGGCGAGGCCGCCCCTGGACGCGAAGTCCGACCCCACGCCCTGCAGCGAGGTCCCGATCTCGAACACGCCCGACAGGTTGAGCGCTACGGCCAGCATCAGCAGCGCGAGCGCGGCGACCACCGGCGGGTCCTGAAGCTGGAAGCCCCAGCCGACGGCCGAGCCGCCGGCCCGGAGCGCGATCAGCAGCCCCGCCAGCGCCAGGAAGGTGGTGAGCACGCCGGCGCCGAAGGCCAGGCCCTGGCTTCGCGCCGCGGCCTGTTCGCCGCCGTGCCCCGCGAGCGAGGCCGCCTTCATGGCCAGCACCGGGAAGACGCACGGCATGAGGTTCAGGATGAGGCCGCCCAGCAGGGCGCCGAACGCCGCGGCCACGAGGCCGAGGTCGGGGGCGTCCGGCTTCGCCGCGGGCGAACCCAGGCCGCCGGCGGCCGCCGGCAGGGGGCCGGCCGCGGCGGCGACCTCGTAGGCGCGCCCTTCGAGCGCGAGCACGCCGCCGATCTGGTCGGGCGCGCCGGTCTGGAAGGCGAACCCGGGCGTGAGCGTCAGCGTCAGTCCCTCGGGGCCGCGCTCCACGGCCTGCGGCTTGGCGTGATCGATGACCGAGCCCGAAAACGGGAAGAAGTAGGCCCCGGCGACATCGGCGCCCTTCAGGGCCGGTCCGACGATGGCCAGCTTCACGACGTCGCCCTCCTTCCGGAAGGCGGCCGTCAGGCCCGCCGGCTTGGGCGCCTCGGCCAGCGTCCGGGCGATCCTGCCGCCCCACTGGGCGTCGGCGGGGGCCGGCTGTTCGGTGACGGGAAGGTCGAGCGTGAGCGTGGCGTTCTCGGGCACGCAGATGTCGGCGCAGACCAGGAACTGGACCTTGGCGGTCAGCCGGGCCGTCTCGCCGGGACGCGCGTTGGCCGGCGCCGTCACGGAGACGGGGAGCAGGACCTCGCCCTTGTAGCCGTAGTTCACGAGCGGACCGAACGGCAGGCGCTCGGGCGTGGGCCAGGTGAAGTCCGAGACGGTCCAGCCGGCCGGCAGCGTCCACGCGGCCGAGGTCGCCTCCCCGGAATCGCCGGCGTTACGCCAGTAGGTGTGCCAGTCCTTCTGGATCTGCTGGCGAAGCGCGATGTGGACCGTCTGTCCCGGCGCCACGCCCTGGGTCGCCGGCACGAGCTCGGCCACGAGGTGGCCGGTGTTGACGGGCGCGGCGAGCGCGAGGCCGGAGAAGAGAAGGGCGAGAAGTCCGCCCAGCAGCAAGCGCATCGTCACCTCAGAGCCCGGACCCCGATTGTACCGCCGCTATATGGCCTGCGGATGCCCGGACGCAAAGCGGCTCGACAGCGCAGACGGGGCCGCCATGATCGGCGAATCCCTGTCCCGGCTGGAGTCCGCCGTTGCCTGCATCCTTCGACGATCTCTCGATCGGCCAGGTCGAGAACCTCGGCGTCGCCGCCGTCGACCCCGAGGCGCTGAAGACATTCGTGTCCGCGTTCACGCCGGGGTGGAGCGCGGACCGCGGCGCGCCCGACGCCATGGTCTTTGCGATCTGGGCGCGGCTCGACGCGATCGCGGCGACCGACTGGCCCCAGACCAAGCGGCTGGGCGTGGACGCCCTGCGCTGGATGCGCAACCCGCCCGCCGGAGAACTGCTCCGCGGGCGGATGACGGTGATGGCGAAGGACCCCGTGGGCGAAGACAAGGGCATCGTCATCGCCCAGCACGACCTGCTCGACGAAGCCGGGCGGCTGGTCTTCTCCTGCCTGACGCGGAGCGTCTTCACGCGCTGAAGCCCCCTCCGGCTTCGACCTCGCCCTTGGGGGGCGCTCGAAAGCCTGGAGGGAGAGGGCGGCCGGCCCCTTAGTTCAGGTTGGCGGCGGGCTGCTGCTCGGCGGCCTTGGTCATGGCCAGGGCGATCAGGCGGTCCCAGCCCACGAGGCTGTGGATGTGGGCGTAGATCTGGCCGAGCGCGCCGTTGTCGCGGAGTTCCACGAACTTGGCCGCGGGCACCTTGTTCAGCTTCTCTTCCGACACGCCGAAGTACTCGGCGATCTTCTGCGGCTCGCCGGCCGTGCCGTCGGGGTTGGCGGGCGTGAAGGTGGCTTCCTTGGTCTCGAACAGGTCCAGGTCCTTCAGGAGCTGCACGAAGCTCATGGTGCGCTGCCGCTCGACCTCGAAGTTGTTGCAGAACTCGATGCAGTTCTTCGTGTACTCGGTCGGCTCGCCGTTGGCCTCGAAGAAGGCCATGTCATAGCCCTTGTCGGTGATGAACTCGGCGTTGCGGTCGATGCACAGCACCATCTGCTTGTTCTGCTCGTCGTTGGCGAAGACGAACGGATAGCGGCGCACGTAGGCCGGGATGTAGATGCCGCTCTCGAAGGTGCCGTCGTCCTTCACGAACATGTTCTCGCCGGCGTTCAGGCCCATGACGGCGATCGGGAGCTTCTCCTCGCCCACGAAGATGATCGGGCCGGTGACGGCGGCCAGCGGGAACTCGCCCACGGTCAGCGGGATGGCGTGGCCGGCCTTGGCGAAGCCGAACGGCCCGTCCATGCGCTTCACGCCGAGGTTGGAGTGCAGTTCCTTCGCCAGCGGCTCGGGCTTCGAATAGAACAGGACGTTGCCGGAGAGTTGGCCCGGGGCCTGCGGGGTCGTGGTGGTCATCGGGAACCTTCGAAAATCTGCTGTGCGCCGCGCCGGGCGTGCGGCCTGCGGGCAAGGTCGCCTCCTCTAGCCGATCCGTGTTTCGGCGGCAAATGCGACGCGCGGCCGGCCCCCTCCGTCCGGCGCTTGCGCCGTCAGGGGCGCCTGGCGGCGAAGACCACGTGCTGGCGCAGCGGATGGCCCTCGGGCAGGCCGGTGTGGACGAAATCCCGCGAGGGATCGGCGGCCATGCCGATCCGGCGCATGACGGCCTGGGAGCGGACGTTCGTGGACGCCGTCCAGGCCAGGATCTCGTCGGTGTCGAGATTGGCGAAGCCCCAGTCCAGGCAGGCCTGCGCCCCCTCGGTGGCGAGACCGGTCCCCTGCGCCTCGGGCGACAGGCGCCAGCCCAGCTCGATGGCCGTGGGGGCCGGAGGGCTGACGTTGCGGCGGATGCCGATCATGCCGATGAGCCGGCCGTCGGCCTTCCGCTCGGCGGCATAGAAGCCGAACCCGTCGGCGGCGATCTGGGCGTTCACGCGGTCGACGAAGGCGTCGGACTGCTCGCGGCCGATCGGGCCGCCCAGCCACTCGTTCACGCGCGGGTCGCCGTTGATCGCGGCCATGGGCGCGCGGTCTTCCTCTCGGAAGGCGCGCAGGATCAGGCGATCGGTCTCGATCATGCCGGGCGGGCTTGCGTCAGCGCGCCGTAGAGGTCGGTGCGGCGGTCGCGGAAAAAGCCCCAGGCGGCGCGGTGCGTGGCCAGGTAGTCCAGGTCGAACTCGGCGGCGAGCACCCCCTCGTCCTCGCGGCCCAGAGCGGCGACCAGGTCGCCGCGGTGGTCGGCGATGAAGCTGGAGCCGTAGAATTGCTGGCCGCCGTTGGGATAGCCGGCCCAGGGCTCGAAGCCGGTGCGGTTCGCGCCCACCACCGGGATCACGTTCGAGACGGCGTGGCCCTGCATCGCCCGCCGCCAGGGGGCGGCGGTGTCCAGCGTCGGGTCGTGCGGTTCGGAGCCGATGGCGGTGGGGTAGAACAGCACCTCCGCGCCCATCAGGGCCATGGCCCGCGCGCACTCCGGGTACCACTGGTCCCAGCAGATCCCGACGCCCAGGCGGCCGAAGCGGGTGTCCCAGACCTTGAAGCCCGTGTCCCCCGGCCGGAAGTAGTACTTCTCCATGTAGCCGGGGCCGTCGGGGATGTGGCTCTTGCGGTAGACGCCCATGAGCGAGCCGTCGGCGTCGGCCATCACCAGGCTGTTGAAGTAGTGCGGGCCCTCGCGCTCGAAGATCGAGATCGGGATCACGACCCCCAGCTCGCCCGCCAGCGGCGCCAGCGCCGTCACGCAGGGGTGCTCGCGCCAAGGATGGGCGGTGGCGAACCAGCGCTCCTCCTGCGCCACGCAGAAGTAGGGCCCCTGGAACAGCTCGGACGGCAGGACCACCTGCGCGCCGCCGGCGGCCGCCTGGCGGACGAAGTCCTTCGTCTTCTCGATGTTGGCCGCCAGGTCCTCGCCGTACGAGGTCTGGATGGCGGCCACCTTGATCGTGCGGGGCATCAGGCCGGCTCCTGCTGGGTGATGCAGTGAAAGGACCCGCCGCCGGTGAGGATGGCGGAGGAGGGCAGGCCGATCACCGCGCGGTCGGGGAAGACCTCCTTCAGCACGCCCACGGCGAAGTCGCCCGGCTGCTTCTCGTAGATCGGCACGATCACCGCCCCGTTGGCGATGAGGAAGTTCATGTGGCTGGCGGGGATGGGGCCGTCCTCGCCGTCGATCCAGCCCGGCGAGGGGATGCGCACCACCTTCAGCGTCTCGCCGTCGGCGTCGGTCATGCCCGAGAGGCGGCGGGCGGCGTCGTCGTAGGCCTCGGCGTTCGGGTCGCCCCGCCCCCAGGCCACGGGCACGGCGACCGTGGCCGGCGCGACGAACCGCGCCAGGTTGTCCACGTGACCGTCGGTGTGGTCGTTGCGAAGGCCCTCGCCCAGCCAGAGCACCTTGCGCGCGCCGAGGCTCTGCGCCAGCGCGGCCTCGGCCTCGGCGGCGGTCCAGCCGGGGTTGCGGTTGCGGTTCAGCAGGCACTGGTCGGTGGTGAGCACCGTGCCGCGGCCGTCGTGGTCGACCGCCCCGCCTTCCAGGATGAAGTCGTGGGCGACGAGCGGCGCGCCGGCCGCCTCGGCGATCTGCTGCGCGACCGTGTCGTCGTGCTCCAGGGCGTACTTCCCGCCCCAGCCGTTGAAGCGGAAGGCGAGCGCCCTGCCGTCCGCGAAGATGGGGCCGGTGTCGCGCAGCCAGATGTCGCCGAAGCGGCCGGGGACGATCTCGATCCCGTCGACGCCGGCCAGCATCGCGCGGGCCGCCGCCTCGCCGTCGGGATGCCCCGTCATCAGGCGCACCCGCTCCCCGCCCGGGCCGGCCAGGGCGCGCGCCAGCGCCGCGACCTCGCCCTGCGCGGCCGCGAGGTCGTCCTGCCACAGCTCCGCGTGGCTGGGGAAACCCAGCCACATGGCGCGGTGCGGCGCCCACTCGGGCGGAACGACGAAGCTCATCGTGGGTCACGTCTCCCAAAGGCGTGCGCAGATGGCCCCCGCCGTCCCCTGCGTCAAGCGCGCAGCGAAAAGGGCGGCCGCGTCGCCGCGGCCGCCCCTTCCAGCTTCGATCCGGCTTCGAGCCTAGAACTCGAAGTGCAGCGTCGCGATGAAGCTGCGGCGGTAGCCCGGCTGGCCCAGGGCCGTGCCGGTCAGGTTCGGCGTGATGTCGCCCAGGTAGCGCTCGTTGAACGCGTTCCGGACGTTCAGCTGCAGGTAGGTGTCCTTCAGGCCCACGCTTTCCATGGACGGCAGGCTGGTCAGCTTGAAGCGCACGTCGAAGTCCACGAGCTGGTAGCCGCGGAATTTCTCGGTGTTCACGAGGTTGGTGTAGCGGTCGCCCACCCACTTCACCTGCGCGCCGAGGCTCAGCCAGTCCATCGGGTCGTACTGGACGCGGGCGCCGCCCTGGTGCTTCGGCGTCTCGTACACCTGCTTGCCCTTGGTGGGCAGCACGCCCGCCACGGCGTTGGGGATGTCGTTCTGGATCTCGGAGTCGATGAACGAGTACGAGGCGTAGAAGCTGAACTCGTCGGCAGGCTTCCAGCCGACCTGGAAGTCGAAGCCCTTGTTGTCCACGTCGCCGACGTTCTGCGAGAACGCCACGCCGGACGGCTCGTCGAGAACCCGCTCGATGCGGTTCTTGAACTCGGTCATGTAGACCGCGGCCGACACCATGAAGATGCTGTCCTGGTAGCGGACGCCGAGGTCATAGGTCTTCGAGGTTTCCGGGCCCGGGTCGACCAGGATCTGGTCGTACAGGTCGTCGGTGCGCGGCACCGAGATGGTCTCGGCGTAGCTGGCGTAGGCCGACAGGTTGTCGGTGAAGTCGTAGCTGACGCCCAGGTTCGGCAGGACGTCGTCGTACTTGCGCTTGAACGACCGCGGGTTGCCGTAGCGCAGCGTCGCGGAGGAGTTCAGCGTGGCGGCCGGGAAGGTCACCAGCGGGCGGCCCGTGCCGTCGTTGGTGCCGGCGACCGGCGTGCCCACCTGGGTGGTGCAGTAGGCGTTGAAGGTGTTCTGCTGGAAGCAGTAGTTGTTCAGGTCGCGCTTGAAGAAGGGCGCCCGGACGCCGACGTTCACCAGCAGCTTGTCTTCCAGGAAGCGGCCCCGGTACTCGGCGGCCACCTGGTTCAGCATGGCGACCGAGAGGCGGTCGCGGCGACGCAGGTTGGTGCCGTCCGGCAGCGTCACCTGGCGGCCCTGGCCGTCCTTGCCCGCGAAGACGTTCTCCGGAATGCCGTTGGCGTCGATGAAGCCGACGTCGCCCGTCTGACGGTGCTTGGCGCGGTCGAAGGTGTAGGCGACGCGGACGCTCTGGTTCTCGTCGAACTTCCAGATCAGCGAGGTGGTGACCCCGTAGCGCCGGGTGTTGGTCGTGTTCGGGCGATACAGGTAGACCCGGTCGAGGATGTCGCCGTCGCCGTTGAGGTCGACGCCGGCCGCCGTCGAATTGCCGCGCAGCTGCGGATCGTTCTCGGGGAAGATCTGCGAGCCGCCGCCGTTGGCCAGCACGTACTGGAACGACGGGTCGAAGGTCAGCGTGATCTGGTCGGTCAGGTTCCAGCTCGACAGGCCGCGGATGTTGCCCGTGTTCGAGGGGTTGATCTGGAACTCATAGAAGCCGCTCGGGCAGGTGAACGTGCCCGAGTTGTCCACCTGGGCCGTCCCGGCGGCCGGCGTCGGACGCAGGCAGACCGAGGGCGACACGATCGAGGTGTCCGGCGCGCCCGCGGTGGTCACGCCCTGGCGCTGGAACGTGGCCAGGTTGATCCGGTTGATGAAATTGTTGCGGTTTTCGTTGTAGTTGAAGATCAGGCTGGCCTGGCCGACGTCGCCGAAGTCCTGGTCGATACGGCCGTTGAACTGCTTCTTCTCGATGCCGCCCGGCGCCGGGAGCGGCGAGTTGATCGGGCGGAAGTGGTCGTACTTCTGGTACATGCCCGAGATCCAGAGGCGGGTCCCGAACGGGCCGATCTCGCCGCTGTTCACGGTCGCGTAGTAGCGCTGCATGTCGTTCGAGCCGTAGCCCAGCTCGCCGCGGACGCCGAACTCGCGGGTCGTGCGCTTGGTGACGTAGTTGATCGTGCCGCCCGCGGCCGCGGCCGTGGGGCTGTCGACGTCGGTGGTGCCGAGGTTCACCGTCACGCGCTCGATCAGGTCGGACTCGAGCTGCTGGTTCGGGAACACGGCGTAGTTGCCGCTGTCGTTCAGCGGAACGCCGTCCTGCAGCACCGCGACCCGCTGCGAGTCGAAGCCGCGGATGACGAAGTCGCCGCCGGCCGAGCCGTAGGCGTCGTTGTTGGTGAAGTTGACGGCCGGCAGCAGGTTGATGGTGTCGAGCACCGACTGGCCGGGCGTCTGCCGGCTGATGAACTCGGCGGTGATCGCCGCACGGGACTTGGGCTCTTCGATCGCCACGATGGCGCCGTCGAGGTTACGCGGGCCGGTAGAGCCGGTGACGACCAGTTCCTCGACGATCGCGGTGCCGGTGGACTGCGCGAACGCCGCGCCCGAGATCAGCAGGCCCGTGGCGAGCGCCGTGGTCGCGCAGAGCGCGCGGCTGAGTTTGATCTGCATTCAGTAGCCCCTTCAGAGAGATCCCTGCGACGGGGCTCCCCTCCGGCGCCCCTGGATCTTGCGGCGCCATATAGCGCGTAAATCGGGGCTGTTGGTGACGGTTTTGCTACGGTGTGCCCGAGACCGTCACACTGCGGCCTAAACGCATCAGTCTTTGTGCGTTTCGGCGGCAGCCGCTAACGTCCGCGGCCTGTCGGAGTGGCGGTATGACGCAGCCTGAGGCCGGCCGCGCGGCGGCGAGCGACCTGCGCGCGGCGGCGGTCCTGGTGATCGGCCTGTCCCTCGCCCGGCTGGGCGCGCTGTTCCTGACGCCGCTCGAGCTCTATCCGGACGAAGCCCAGTACTGGCTTTGGTCGCGGACGCTGGACTTCGGCTACTATTCCAAGCCGCCGATGATCGCCTGGGCGATCTGGGCGACGACGGCCATCGGCGGCGACGCCGAACCTTGGGTGCGGCTGTCGGCCGTGCTGTTCCAGGGCGCGGCCACCTTCGTCGTCTTCCTGATCGGCCGCCGGCTCTACGGCGGCGCCGTGGGGCTGGCCGCGGCGGCCCTCTACGGCCTCATGCCGGGCGTGCAGGTCTCGGCCCTCGTGGCCGCCACCGACGCGCCGCTGCTCTTTTTCCTGGGTCTAACCGTCCTGGCCTACATCCACCTCCTGGACGCCGGCGGGCGGCGGCGAGTCGCCCTCGCGGCGGCGATGGGCGTGGCCCTCGGCCTCGCGTTCCTGTCGAAGTACGCCGCGGTCTACGCAGTCGCCGGGCTTGCGCTGCACGCCGCCCTCTCGACGCGGGCCCGCGCCGCCTGGAGGTGGGCGCCCCTGGCCGCTGGACTGGCGACGCTGGCCTGTGTGCTGGCGCCCAACGTGCTCTGGAACGCCGCGCACCAGTTCGCCACCGTGCAGCACACCGCCTCCAACGCCGCCTGGAACGGCGTCCAGCTGTTCAACCTCGCGACGGTCGCCGAGTTCGTGGGCTCGCAGTTCGGGGTCTTCGGCCCGATCCCGCTGGCCGTCCTGCTGGCGGGCGTGATCCTCGCCCTGCGCGGCCGGCGGCTGTCGGACGCCGACATCACCCTGCTGTGCTTCACGCTGCCGCCGCTCCTGATCGTCACCGCGCAGGCCTTCATCAGCCGCGCCAACGCCAACTGGTCGGGCGCGGGGTACCTCACCGGTTCGGTGCTCGCCGCGGCCTGGCTCGTCCGCTGGCGGGCGCGAAGTTGGCTGGTCGGGGCGCTGGCGCTGCAGGGCGCGATCGCGGCGTTCTTCCTCGCGGCGCTGGTCTCGCCCGCGCTGGCCGACAAGGTGGGGCTGTCCAACGGCCTCAAGCGTCTCCGCGGCTGGAGCCAGACGGCCGACCTGATCCTGGACCGGGCCGAACGCGAGCCAGGGCTGACGGCCATCGCCGTGAACAACCGCTTCCTCTTCTACGCCACCGCCTACTACGGCCGCGACCGCTTCGCGGCCGGGGCGCCGCCGCTGACCGCCTGGCTGCTGATGGAAGGCCCGCGCAACCAGGCCGAAACCGCCGCGCCGCTGACGCGCGAGCTGGGACGCCGCGTGCTGATGGTCAGCTACGAGGGCTGGCGGCGCGCCGAGATGGAGGCCGACTTCGCCCGCGCCTCGGGCCTCGAGATCGGCAGCGTGCGGCTCGACCACAAGCGCAAGCGGCGGGTCGAGATGTTCGTCGGCGAGGGCCTGGACCCGCGGCCGCGCGACGCGGCTACCGGGCTCCCCACACCACCCTGAGCGTGCGGTCCCAGCCGCAGCCCTGACGGTAGCGGCCATAGTGGGTCGGGTTCTTCTTGGCGAAGTCCTGGTGATAGGCCTCGGCGGTCCAGAACGGCGCCGCGCTGCGGGTCGTCACCGTGATCTTGCGGCCCAGCTCCTTCTCGTACTTCACCCGCGCCGCCTCGGCGATGGCGCGCTCCTCGCGGTTCGCCGTGAAGACCGCGGTCCGGTAGGACGGGCCCTTGTCGCACATCTGCCCGGTCGGATCGGTGGGGTCGATGTTGTGATAGAAGGTGTCGACCAGCTGGGCGTAGCTGATCTTCGCCGGGTCGTAGGTGACCTTCACCGCCTCCAGGTGCCCCGCGTGGTTCTCGTAGGTGGGGTTCGAGCTCGTGCCGCCCGAGTAGCCCGACACGGCCGAGGTCACGCCCGGGGTCGCCTCGAAGAACTTCTCCACGGACCAGAAGCAGCCGCCGGCGAACACGGCGGTCTTGGTGGCGGCGGTCGCGGTCGAGCCCAGCAGGCCCGCGATGGCCAAGGTGGCGGCAAAGGTCAGCGTCTTCATGGTCGGCAGCATTCCTCACGTCTCGCCGGTCCGGCAAGTCCATGCGTCAATACGTGAGACGGCGCCCGCAAGGCTTCAAGCGAGGCCGCGATGCGGCCTGCGCATCGACGCGATGCCCGCGCCGGCGGCTGACCCCTAGGCCCCGACGCCCTCCGCCACCCGGAACGCGGCCTCGGTCTTCGCGCGCACCTCGTCGACGGTCACGCCGTCGGCCAGTTCGAGCAGGGTCAGCGGCGATTTCCCGCGGTTCACCTCGAAGACGCCCAGGTCGGTGATCACCAGGTCCACCACGCCGGCCCCGGTGAGCGGCAGGGTGCAGGCCTTCAGCAGCTTGGGCGCGCCGGTCTTTTCGGTGTGCTCCATGACCACGACCACGCGCTTGACGCCGGCCACCAGGTCCATGGCGCCGCCCATGCCCTTCACCATCTTGCCGGGCACCATCCAGTTCGCGAGGTCGCCGTTCTCGGCCACCTGCATGGCGCCCAGGATGGACAGGTCGATGTGGCCGCCCCGGATCATCGCGAACGAGTCGGCCGACGAGAAGAACGAGCTGGAGGGCAGGGCCGTGATGGTCTGCTTGCCGGCGTTGATGAGGTCGGCGTCGACCTCGTTCTCGGTGGGGAACGGACCCATGCCCAGCATGCCGTTCTCGCTCTGCAGCGTGACGCTGACGCCCGAGGGGATGTAGTTGGCCACCAGGGTCGGGATGCCGATTCCCAGGTTCACGTAGAAGCCGTCGCGCAGCTCGCGCGCGGCGCGGGCGGCGATCTGGTCGCGGGTCCAACCCTTGCTGTCCTGGGCCATCACGCCGCTCCTTCCAGCTTGCGCGTGGTGCGCTGCTCGATCCGCTTTTCGTGCGTCCCCTGCAGGATCCGGTCGACGAAGATGCCGGGGGTGTGGATCTGGTCGGGGTCCAGCGCGCCGACCTCGACCAGGTGCTCGACCTCGGCCACGCAGACCTTTCCGGCGGTGGCCATCATCGGATTGAAGTTCCGCGCGGTCATCCGGTAGACGAGGTTGCCCTCGGCGTCGCCCTTCCAGGCCTTGACGATCGACAGGTCGGCGGTGAGGCCCCGCTCCATCACATAGAGCTCGCCGTCGAACTCGCGGACCTCCTTGCCCTCGGCCACCAGGGTGCCGACGCCGGTCTTGGTGAAGAAGGCGGGGATGCCCGCGCCGCCCGCCCGGATCCGCTCGGCGAGCGTGCCCTGCGGGTTGAACTCCAGCTCCAGCTTGCCCGACAGGTAGAGCTCGGCGAACAGCTTGTTCTCGCCCACGTAGCTCGAGATCATCTTGCGGATCTGACCGCCGGCCAGCAGCACGCCGAGTCCGAAGTCGTCGACGCCGCAGTTGTTCGACACCACGGTCAGGTCCTTGACCCCGGAAGCTCGGATCGCCGCGATCAGGTTCTCCGGGATGCCGCAGAGCCCGAAGCCGCCCGCCATGATCGTCATGCCGTCGAAGAGCAGCCCTTGCAGCGCCTCGACCGCGTCCTTGCGCACCTTGTTCGCCATGTCCGCCCAATACGCCGCAACGGCGCGATTGAGAACCGGTCGCGGAAAATAATTCACCCAATGATGATTTGGGACGGACCGCCTGCTTTCCGGTCTAGAGTGGCGGGATGCATGCCGACAACGCCCTGACCCAGGCCCTCGTCTACCTCGCGGCCGCGGTGCTTTCGGTGCCGATCGCCAAGCGGCTGGGGCTGGGCTCGGTGCTGGGCTACCTCATCGCCGGGGCCCTGGTGGGGCCCTTCGTCCTCGACCTCGTGGGCGAGCCGGCCGACGTGATGGCCTTCGCCGAGTTCGGCGTGGTCATCCTGCTCTTCCTGATCGGGCTCGAGGTCAGGCCGGCCCTGCTCTGGCAGATGCGGAACGCGATCTTCGGCCTGGGCCTGCTGCAGATGACGACCAGCGCCGCGGTGATCGGCGGGATCGTCCTGGCCCTGGGCGCCACGCCGGCGGTGGCCGTGGCGGCCGGGCTGATCCTGGCCCTGTCTTCGACAGCCATCGTGCTGTCGAACCTGGAGGAGCGGGGCCTGCGCCAGGGGGCCGTGGGCCGCGCCTCGTTCGGCGTCCTCCTGTTCCAGGACCTGGCGGTGATCCCGCTGTTCGCCCTGCTGCCCCTGCTGAGCGCCGACGGGGCGGCGGCGGGCCCGTCGGCGCACGCCGGCGTGCTGGGCGGCCAGCCGGAGTGGGTGCGGGTGCTGGCCACCTTCGGCGCGGTGGCGATCGTCGTCGTCGGGGGCCGCTACCTGATGCGCCCGATGTTCCGCTTCATCGCCGCGGCCCGCCTGCGCGAGATCTTCACGGCCTCGGCCCTGCTGCTGGTGGTGGCGGTGGCCGCCCTGATGGAGCTGGTGGGCCTCTCGCCGGCGCTCGGCGCCTTCCTGGCGGGCGTGGTTCTGGCCGAGAGCGAGTTCCGGCGCGAGATCGAGACCGACATCGAGCCGTTCCGCGGGCTGCTCCTGGGTCTCTTCTTCATCACCGTGGGGGCCGGGCTGAACCTGGGCCTCGTGGCCGCGCAGCCCGTGCTCATCTTCGGCCTGACCCTGGCCCTGATGGTCGCGAAGTTCGCGGCGATGTTCGGCTCCGGGTTCTTCCTGGGCAAGAACCGGCGCGAATGCGGCATGGTCGCCGTGGCCCTGGCCCAGGGCGGCGAGTTCGCGTTCGTGCTGCTGGGGTTCGCGGCCGGCGCGCGCGTGTTCACGGCCGGGGAGGCCGAGCTGGCGACCGCGGTGGTCGCGCTCTCGATGGCCCTGACGCCGCTCGCCTTCACCGCCTACGACCGGCTGGTGATGAGCCGGGCCACCGCGCGGCCCGAGCCCGAGCGGCTGCCGTTCGACGAGGGTGCGCCCGAGGTGATCGTGGCGGGCTTCGGCCGCTTCGGACAGATCGCCACCCGCCTGCTGATCGCCAACGGCTTCCGGGTCGTCCTGCTGGATTCCTCGATCGAGCAGCTGGACCTGATCCGGCGGTTCGGCTGGCGGGTCCACTACGGCGACGCCAGCCGGCTGGACCTCCTGCGCCAGGCCGGCGCCGACAAGGCGCGGCTGCTGATCGTGGCCATCGACGACCGCGCCAAGGCCCAGGAGGTGGTGGAACTCGCCAAGGAGGCCTTCCCCGATCTGGCGGTGATCGCGCGCGCCTACGACCGCCGTCACGCCTACGAGCTGCTCGCCGCCGGCGCCGACGATGTGGAGCGCGAGACCTACGAGAGCGCGCTGAACTTCGGGCGCCGCGCCCTGGTGAGGCTCGGGTTCACGGACCGGCGGGCGCTGCGCTCGGCGGTGATCTTCCGCGAACACGACGAGGCGCTCTTCCGCCGGCTGCAACCCACCTATGCCGAGGAGGACCGCTACATCGAGGCGACCCGGGCCTCGCGCGAGACCTTCGAGCGCCTGATCCAGACCGAAATGGCCCGCCTGGAGGCCGAGGAAGAGGAGGCGGCGCCAACGGCGTCCTGACGATCGCGGAGACCGTGAGAGTCGGAACAAGGCGTGCCCAGGGGGGTTCTACCGGCCCTCGAAGCAGCTCTAGGACGACCATGTTTCCGGCCCTGCGACTGGCGAATCTGGGGGAGTTCACGCCCCGCGTACCCGACGCCGAGGCCCTGCACCGGGCCCTCGCACACTGGAACCGCGAGCGGCTCGAGCCGCGCCTGCCCACGCCCGACTGGAAGGCTGAGCTGGAGCGGGAACACCAGATGCTGCGGCTGGAGGGGGCCTTCATCGAGGCCTTCCGCCGCCACGTCGCCCCGCTGGTGGCCAACGTGCCCACCCAGGCCGAACCCTTCGTCGCCTGGTTCGAGAGCCTCAAGGACTCGGGCCCGGGGCAGTGGGATCCGCTGTTCGACTGGCTCGCGACGAACGCCAGCCGCGAGCAGATGAAGTGGTTCCTCACCCAGGAGGCGGCCGGGGAAGCCGGGTTCGACGACCTGGTGGCGTACACCCAGGTCAAGCTGCCCCAGCGGCCCAAGCTGGAGCTCGCCCGCAACTACTGGGACGAGATGGGGCGCGGCGCGGCCGGCGGCATGCATGGCCCGATGCTCGAGCGGACCGTCGAGGAGCTTGAGCTGGCGCCCGACATCGACGGCACCTGCTGGCAGGCGCTGGCCCTCGCCAACACCATGACCGCGCTCGCGACGACGCGCCGCTACACCTACCAGTCGGTGGGGGCCCTGGGCGTCGTGGAGCTGACCGCGCCCACGCGGGTCGCCAGCATCGCCGACGGCCTGAAGCGCCTCGATTGCCCGCCCATCGCGCGAAAGTACTTCCAGCTGCACGCCAACCTGGACGTCGAGCATTCGCGGGCCTGGAACGCCGAGGCCCTCGCGCCCCTGGTCGAGGAGGACGGACGCCGCGCGCGTCCGCTCGCCGAAGGGGCGATGATGCGGCTGATCTGCGGGGAGCAGTGCTTCGAAGCCTACCGGGCCTACCTCTGGGCCCACGCGCACCCGCTGGTCTACGCAGCCGAGTGACCGGGCGCAGCGCCCGACCCCTGTGCAAGCGAGTAACGAGCATGCCCGACCTCAAGCCCTTCGCCTTTTCGATCTGCCCTGACGGCCCCTCGCACTGGACGTGGCGGGCGCTGAAGGACGATGGCCGCGTCGAGCAGGGCGCGGCGCCCACCCGCGCCGCCGCCGCCGCCTGCGTGATCAGCATCCTGGCGCGGAGCCAGCTCGCGGAGCCCGCCGCGCCGAACCGTCGCGTGTAGAGCCCTTCCATCGCGTCGACACCGCAGTGGCCGACGGTCGGACCCGGGTGTAGAAGGCGGCCATGAGCCAGGCCCTGCACCTTCAGGACTCTATCGAGCCCGTCTCCTTCACCCTGTTCGACAGGGACTTCGACACCTTCAGCCGCAACCTCGGCGACAGCTATGCCCGCTGGGGGTTCGCGGTGATCGGCGACCACGGCCTGCCGCAGGACCGGATTGACGCCGCGCTGGGGCAGATCAAGGCGTTCTTCGCCCTGCCCGAGGCGACGAAGCTCAAGTACAAGCTGGGGGTCGGCGGCCAGCGCGGCTACACGCCCTTCGGCATCGAGACGGCCAAGGGCCACACCCACTACGACCTCAAGGAATTCTGGCACGTGGGCCGCAACCTGCCGGCCGGCCACCGCTTCCGCGACCACATGGCCGACAACGTCTGGCCCGACGCCGAGCTGCCGCAGTTCCGCGAGGCGGTGCAGTGGCTGTACGACGCGCTCGACGCCATGGGCCTGAAGGTGCTGGAGGCGATCAGCGTCTACCTCGGCCTGCCGCGCCACTTCTTCGACGACAAGGTGGACGTGGGCAATTCGATCCTGCGCCTGCTGCACTATCCGCCGGTGCCGCAGGACGGTCCGCACATCCGCGCCGGCGCCCACGAGGACATCAACGTCATCACCCTGCTGCTCGGCGCCGAGGAGGCGGGGCTGGAGGTGAAGGACCACGACGGGCGCTGGATCGCCATCAACCCGCCGGCCGGCAGCCTGGTCTGCAACATCGGCGACATGCTGCAGCGACTGGTGAACCACAAGCTGCCATCCACGACGCACCGGGTGGTCAACCCGGCGCCCGAGCGGCGGGGCTTCCCGCGCTACTCGACGCCTTTCTTCCTGCACTTCAACTCGGACTACCTGATCCGGACGCTGCCGGAGACGATCGACGCCGAGCACCCCGATCGCTACCCCGAGCCGATCACGGCCGACGGCTACCTCCAGGAGCGCCTGAAGGAGATCAAGCTCACCTGAGCGGCGTCCGCCCCGGGGCATGATCCAGGATCCGATCTTCTACGCGCTCGCCGTGCCGGCCGTGGCGCTGATGGGGCTCGCCAAGGGCGGGTTCTCCGGCGTCGGCGCGGTATCCATGCCGCTGCTCGCCATGGCGGTCTCGCCCGTGCAGGCCGCGGCGATCCTGCTGCCCATCCTGATCGTGCAGGACAGCGTCAGCGTCTGGGCCTTCCGCCGGGACTGGGACCGGGGCGTGCTGATGGTGATGCTGCCGGGCGCGGCGGCCGGCATCCTCCTGGGCTACCTGCTGGCGGCGAAGGTCTCGGCGGCCGCCGTCCTGGGCGTGCTGGGCGCGATCTCGATCCTCTTCGCGCTGCACCGGCTGTGGATCGCGCGCGGCGGACGGGTCCAGGCGCCCGCGTCCTCGCCTCCGGCGGTCGGGGTCCTGTTCGGCGTCGTTTCCGGCTTCACGAGCCAGATCGCCCACGCCGGCGGGCCGCCGTTCCAGATGTGGGTGATGCCGCGGGGGCTGACGCCGGGGGCGCTGGTGGGCACCACGGCCATCTTCTTCGCCGCCGTGAACTGGCTGAAGGTCCCCGCCTATGCGGCGCTCGGCCAGTTCACCCGCGAGAACCTCCTCACGGTGGCGGTCCTGCTGCCCGTGGCGATCGCCTCGACCTTCGCCGGCGTCTGGCTGGTCCGCCGCGTCCAGGCCGAGCGCTTCTACACCCTGGTGTACCTGCTGATGATCCCGGTCGGGGTCCAGCTGATCTGGAAGGCGGTGACGACGGGCTGATCAGGCGGCGGCCGGGCTCGCGCGTCGGCGGCGGATCATCGCGCCGGCGCCCAGGAAGCCCATGATCATCAGCCCCCAGGTGGCCGGTTCGGGAACGTACCCGGTCGGGCCCGGGTCGGAGCCGAACGATCCGGTCGCGCTGGCCTTGAACGTGTTGAGCGCCTTGCCCGGCAGGTGGCCGATGCTGGGCGAGCCGACGACCGAGCCCAGCGTCAGCGTCATGTTCTCCAGGCCGCCCGGAAACTGCAGGAAGTCCGAGGTGAAGCTGACCGACTGCGTCCCCGAGTCGGCCACGGTGAACGAACCGGCGTTGCCGAGGCCCTTGATGATCCCGTTCGTGAACGACCCCGACAGCAGGTTCGTGCAGGCGTTCTGGCAGCCCGAGGCCGCGATCTGAGTCGGCGTCAGCGCCTGGTTGAGCGTGAACGCGAAGGTTCCGGTCACGCCGGCCTGGGTCCAGCCTTCGGCGGTCGTCATGGCCGGGCTGTTCACCGCGGCGCCGTCCAGCACGAAGTTGGCCTGCAGCCCGAACAGGCCCAGCGCGACCAGCAGGTCCGGCTCCTGGAAGTTGAAGATCACGGCCTGGGCCACGGGCTGCGTCGCGGACGCGCCGCCGGTGATCAGCCGTCCGCTGGTGTTGTTCTTGATCCAGCGGACGTTCGTGGCGCCGGACCCGGGCTTCTTCGTGAAGTCCACGAACGTCGCCGCCGATGCGGACGCGCCGCCGAGGATGGCCAGGGCAAGCCCCGCCGCCGAAAGCACCCTTGCAGACTTCAACATCCTGATCCCCTCGCGCCTCGGCGCGTCGACTGAGACAGTTTGCTGCCTCGCATGGCGGCCGATTATCTGGGACGGACCGGCGCGAACAATCTGGCGTGACGGCGGGAGCGGACCCCTATCGTTCGGTCAGGCGCCCAGGCGCCGTCGGATGGGTCATGCTGGGGCGAGGCGTCCCTTGGTCCGGGTGCGCGAGGGGCTGGCGGGTGAGCGGGGCGCAACTCTATTCGGTGCGGGGCGCGCGGCTGGTGGCCGCGGGTCGCGCGGTGCTGGCCGCCTTCCTGCTGGTGTCGGTGACGCTGGGCGCCCTCGAGGAGGGCGACCACGGGGCGCTGGTCCGGCTCCTGCTGGGCCTCTACCTCGTCTACGGCCTTGCGCTGCTGCTCACCCTGCGGAGCCGGATGGCCAGCCACTGGCTCACGGTCGCGCCCTACGCGCCCGCCTGCGTGGACCTCGCCGTCTTCACCGCGCTCCTCTACCTGACCAAGGGCGCGGACAGTCCGTTCTTCAGCCCGCTGCTCTTCCTCGTGCTGAGCGCCACGGTCCAGTGGGGCTCGCGGGGCGCCCTGGCGATGGGCGCCGCCGCGGTGGCCGCGTTCATCCCCGCGGCGCTGGGCGCGCTGGGAGACGGCGACCGCGCCGCCCTGACCACCGTGGTGCGGCTGGGGACCGTCACGGTGGTGATCGGCCTGCTCACCGCCTTCGCGCGCCACCAGGAGCGCGTGGTCGAGGAACTGGCCCGGCTCTCCGATCCCATGAACGATGCGGCGCACGACGCCGACCCTCCAGTCCGCGAAGGGCTCGCCCATGCGCTGAACGTGTTCCGGGCGCGCCGCGGGGTCTTCCTGTGGGCCGAGGACGACGAGCCGTACGTCCGGGCCGTGCAGACCGATGGCGACGGCTTCACCGAGCGCTGGGCGCCGCCGACGGAGGACGAGTGGCTCGTGCATCCCGAACTGGCCGACTCGGTCTTCCTCTACGATCGGAACACCGGCCGCACGGTGTCGCGGCTGGGCGGCTTCGCGAGGCTCGGCGCCTCGCCGCTGTCGGCCACGGTCACCGGCGCGACGTCGTTCGACCACGCCCTGGTGATCCCGGTGCACGCGGAGCCCATATCCGGCTGGATCATGGTTCTGGACCACGAGGAGCAGGCCAGCGAGGACCTCGCCGTCGGGGCGATGGTCGGCGCCCAGGTCTCGGTCGGCCTCGGCCGCTGGCAGGCCCAGCGGGTGCGCCGGGAGAGCGCCGCCTCGGAGGAGCGGATGCGCATGGCGCGCGACCTCCACGACGGCGTCCTGCAGTTCCTGGCCGGAGCCAGCCTCCAGCTAGAGGCCATGCTTCGCAGCGGGCAGCTTCCGGACGCGGCCCAGGCCCGGCTCGCGACGCTCCGGGTGGCCCTGGGCGACGAGCAGCGCGAGCTTCGCGGGTTCATCTCGGCCATGCGTCCGCGGCGTCCGGACGAGGCCTCCATCATGGTGCGGCTGGACGAGGAGCTGGGCGCCCTGGCCCAGCGGCTGTCCCGCCACTGGAGCACGCACGTTTCCGCCGAGGTGACTCCCCGGACCCTGACGGTGACCGAGCGCACCGCCTATGACATCGGCCGGATCGTCCGCGAGGCGGTGGCGAACGCCGTACGGCACGGCCAGGCGGCGCATGTCTCCATCACCACGCTCGGGACGGAGGGCGGCCTGACGGTCCAGATCGACGACGATGGGCAGGGGTTCGGCTTCGCGGGCCTGCACAGCGACGAGGAGCTCGCCGCCCTGGGCGTGGGGCCGCGTTCGCTGCAGGAGCGCGTCCGCGCGCTGCAGGGCCGGCTCACCGTCGAGAGCTCTCCCGAGGGCGCGAGCGTTACGATCGAAGTTCCGATCGCGGAGATGGCCTGATGCCCAGCGTCGTGATCGCCGACGACCACCCCCTGATGCTCAAGGGCGTGGCCGGCCTCCTCGAGGGCGGTCCCTACGAGCTCGCCGCCCTCTGCGGCGACGGCCTGCAGGCCCGTGCGGCGATTCTCGAGCATCGGCCCGACGTGGCGATCCTCGATGTGAACATGCCGAAGCTGTCCGGCCTGGATCTGCTGCGGGAGGCCCGGGCCGAGGGGTGGCCGACGCGGGTGATCCTGCTGACCGCGGGCATCGACCAGGGACCGCTGGTGGAGGCGGTGACGCTGCGCGTGGACGGGCTGGTGCTGAAGGACGCCGGCGGCGAGCTGCTCATGCGCTGCATCGAGCGGGTTCTGGACGGCGAGCAGTGGATCGACCGCGAGGCGATGAAGCAGGTCATGGCCGCCGTCGCGACGCCGGCGGGCGGGCCGGCGCGCGCCGCCGAGCTCACGCCCCGGGAAAGCGACGTCGCCCGCCTCGTGGCGCAGGGCCGCCGCAACAAGGAGATCGCCCGCGACCTCGGCATCTCCGAGGGCACGGTGAAGATGCACCTGCACAATCTCTACGAGAAGCTCGACGTCTCGTCCCGGACCGAGCTGGCGCTCCTGGTGCGGGAGCGCCAGCTGGCCTGAGCCGTCAGGCTACCAGCCGCACTGCTGGCCCCGGTTCTGCTTCACGAGCCAGGCGTCCAGCGGCTTGAAGTAGTCCGCCACCGCGCTGGCGTCCGAGCGGGTCTCGCCGGTGAAGACCTTCAGCGTCTCGGGCCAGGGCTGGCTCTGGCCCAGCCGCATCATGCGGTCGAACTTCTCGCCGACCGCCTTGTCGCCATAGACCGAGCAGCGGTGCAGCGGGCCCTTCCATCCGGCCTGGGCGCAGGCGGCCCGGTGGAACTGGAACTGGTAGATGTGGGCCATGAAGTAGCGCGCGTACGGCACCCCGGCGGCCACGTGGTACTTCGCGCCCGGATCGAAGGCGTCGGCGGGGCGCGGGCCCGGAGGGGCGATCCCCTGGTACTTCAGCTTCAGCGCCCACCAGGCGTCGTTGTACTGCGCGGGCTGCACCGTGCCGTCGAAGACCTGCCAGCGCCACTTGTCGACCATCAGGCCGAACGGGAGGAAGGCGATCTTGTCGAGCGCCATCTTGAGCAGGAAGGGGATGTCCTCGGACTCGCCGGGGACGGTGTCGAGGACGCCGATCTGCTTCAGGTAGGTGGGCGTGATCGCCGACAGCGCGACGAAGTCGCCGATGGCCTCGTGGAAGCCCTCGTTCGCGCCGTTCTTGAACAGGAACGGCTGATCGGCGTAGGCGCGCTGGTAGTAGTTGTGGCCCAGCTCGTGGTGGACGGTCTGGAAGTCCTCGGCGTTCACCTTCGTGCACATCTTGATCCGGATGTCGTTCCGGTCGTCGAGGTTCCAGGCCGAGGCGTGGCAGACCACCTCGCGGTCGCGCGGCCGCGTGATCAGCGAGCGCTCCCAGAAGGTCTCGGGCAGGGGGGCCAGGCCGAGCGAGGTGTAGAAGCCCTCGCCGGTCTTCACCATGCGGACGGCGTCGTAGCCCTTCTCGGGAAGCAGCTTGTCCAGGCTGTACGAGCTGGACGCGCCCTTCGGCTCCACCACGTCGTAGATGTTGCCCCACTGCTGGGCCCACATGTTGCCCAGCAGGTCGGCGCGGATGGGGCCGGTCTTCGGCTGGACGGCGTCGCCGTACTTCGCGTTGAGCCGGGCGCGCACGTAGCAGTGCAGGTTGCGGTAGAACGGCTCGACCTGCTTCCAGAGCCGGTCCTCCTCGGCGGCGAAGGCGTCGGGCTCCATGTCGTAGCCGCCGCGCCAGAGGGCGCCGAGGTCCTTGTAGCCCATGCCGCGGGCGCCCTCGTTGAGGAGGCCGGCGAGCTTGGCGTAGTCGCCCTTCATCGGCGTGGCCACGGCGTGCCAGCCTTCCCAGACGGCCTTGAGCTGGGCCGGGTCGCGGCTCTCGGCCAGGACGTCCTCGGCGTCGTTCAGCGTGAGCGTCTTGCCGCCGACCTGGAGCTTGCCGGTCGAGTAGATGGAATCCAGCTTGGTGGTGAGCTGCGCCACCTCCGCGGCCGCGCCCGGGCGGTCGGGCGCGGGCAGCGACAGGAACAGCTTGAGGAGCTTGAGCTTGCGCGCGGTGGCGGCGTCGGCGGCGACCCCGTCGAACCGCGCGGCCTCCTTCGCGAGCCGGGTGAACAGCTCCTTCTGCTCGCCGCCCACCTTGGCCTCGATCCACTGGGTGTCTTCGGTGATGAAGTTCGCGCGGATCCACTGGGCGCGGTTGGCGTACTCGTTCATCGCGGCGAGCTCGGCTTCGGCGCGCTCGATGAACGCCTTGGGCTCGGCGGGGGCCGGTCGGGGGGCGGATTGCGCGGCGGCGTGGCCGGCGCACATCAGGACGGCCGCGGCGGCCGCGGCCAGGAGCTTCGCTTTCATCGGTCTTTCCAAGCGTTTCCGTCTTGGCGGGCCTCAGACCCGCCGCTGGCGGCAAAAGAATGGCCGCCGTCCGCCGGCGTCAAGACGACGGCGGCCTCGCGCCGTCCGCGTCAGTCCGAGAACTCGGCGAGGTCCTCGGGGCAGGCGACACTGACGTTCAGGTCGGTGACGATGCCGGTGCCCAGCGTGTAGACCCAGCCGTGGACGCACAGCGACTGGCCCCGCTTCCACGCCTCCTGCACGAAGACGTCCGAGGCGACGTTGCGCACCTGCCGGATCACGTTCAGCTCGACGAGGCGGTCCCACTTCGCCTTCTCGTCGGGCAGCGCCTGGAGTTCGTGCCGGTGCTCGTGGTGCACCTCGCGGATCGGATGCAGCCAGTGGTCGACGAGACCGCGGCGCTGGCCGTCGACCGCGGCGGCCACGCCCCCGCAGCCGTAGTGGCCGACCACCAGGATGTGCTTCACCTTCAGCACGTCGACGGCGAACTGGAGCACCGACAGGTAGTTGGCGTCCTGCGGCGGCGCGAGGTTGGCCACGTTGCGATGGACGAAGAGTTCGCCGGGGTCGAGGCCTACGATGTCGTTGGCCGGCACGCGGCTGTCGGCGCAGCCGATCCACAGGTACTCGGGCGCCTGCTGGCCCTCCAGCCGTTTGAAGAAGCCGGGATCCACCGCGATCTTGCCGGCGGCCCAGGCCTTGTTGCGGGCTTTCAGGTCATCGAGGGATCGGGGCATCAGGCAGGCACCGCGTCTGGCTGGTTGTCGGGATGGGCGGCGACGAACGCCGGATGCGCGACCGCCCGGTCGGCGGCGGCGACGAGCTTGGGCCACGGCGAGACGTCCAGCTTGAAACGCCGCGCCGAATAGACCTGGGGCACGAGGCAGCAGTCGGCGATGGTCGGGCTGTCGCCGAAGGCGAAGGCGCCGCCGTGCGCGGCCACCAGCGGCTCCAGCGCGTCGAAGCCCTCGGCGATCCAGCGGTGGATCCAGTCGCTGACGACCACCTCGTCCGGGACGCCCAGCGTGCGCAGGCTGGCGGCGACGCGGGTGTTGTTCAGGGGGTGGATGTCGCAGGCGATGATGCCGGCCATCCGTCGCACCACGGCGCGGTCGAGCGGCGTCCTGGGCAGGATGGCGGGCTCGGGGATCGTCTCCTCCAGCCACTCGAGGATGGCGAGACTCTGGGCCAGCACGGTTCCGTCGTCCAGGACCAGGGCCGGGGTCAGCCCCTGCGCGTTCACGGCGCGGTAGCCGGGCTGGCGCTGGTCGCCGCGGATCAGGTCCACGGGGGCGTAGTCGTAGGCCGCGCCCTTCAGCTGCAGACCAATCCGCACGCGATAGGGCGCGCCCGCGCGCCAGGCCGAGTGAAGCGTCCAGGTCATCCGCCGGCCACCGTGAAGCCGATGGTTCCCACGCCCTCGACCCCGCCTTCGACGCGGTCGCCGGGCCGCAGCGGGCCGACGCCCTCGGGCGTGCCGGTGAAGACGAGGTCGCCGGGCGCCAGCGCCCACAGCTTCGAAGCCTCGGCCACGATCTCGGGGACGTTCCAAATCATGTCGGCCAGCCGGCCGTCCTGCTTCACGTCGCCGTTCACCGAGAGCCAGATGCGGCCGGCCGGCGGCGCGGCGCCCGCCGGGGCGATGGCGGAGATCGGCGCGGACTCGTCGAACGCCTTCCCCGCGTCCCAGGGGTGGCCCTTGTCCTTGGCGGCGTTCTGCAGGTCCCGGCGCGTGAGGTCGACGCCCACGGCGTATCCGTAGACCAGGCTCAGAGCCTCTTCCGGGGCGACGTCGCGCCCGGGGCGGCCGATCGCCACCACCAGCTCGATCTCGTGGTGCAGGTTGGCCGTGCGCGAGGGGTAGGCGGGATCGCGGCCGGGCGCGACCACCGCGTCGGCAGGCTTGGTGAAGAAGAACGGCGGCTCGCGCGTGTCGGCGCCCATCTCGCGCGCGTGGGCGGCGTAGTTGCGGCCGACGCAGAGGATCCGCCGCACCGGGAAGCCGCCTTGGCCGCCCGCGACGGGGACCACGGCGAGCGGCGGCGGGGCGATCACGAAATCGGCCATGCGCGCATCTAGGCCCGGCCGGCGGGTCTGTGAACCCCACGCAGGGTTAGGCGCCGCTGCGGCCAACGTCAGCGCACGAGCCGCAGCGCCGGGTACTCCTGGCGGCGGCGCCAGGCGCGGGACCGCAGCCGCGGGGCCAGGGCGACCGCGATCGGCGCGGCCACGGCGAAGGTCCCGGCGATGACGGGCGGGAACAGGGCGTCGGGGGCGCGCGAGGCCATGAGGGCCAGGAAGGCCGCGCCGAAGACCACCGCCTGGACCATGGGGAAGATCAGGGCGGCGATCGCGAGATTCGTGCGCATGGCGGAGCTCCGGGTGGAGCCTGGGAAACGCGGTCGAGGGCGGAGCGATCCGCGCCTGCCGCGCCGGCCGCCCGGCGGGCGCGGTTATTTTCCGGCGCAGGCCTTGCGGGGCCGACAGGGCCTCCCAATCTCAGGCGCTGCGGGACCGGGCCCCTCTGACGATCGCAGTCGATCGTGATGTCGGACCGCACAGGTGCGCCTGGGGGTCTGGTCTGGTCGCCTCTCCCCCCTAAGCAGCCCAGCCGGCTCCCGGGCGCGCCTCCATTCGGAGGAGCACAATGAACCACTACAGAATCTGGCGTCTTCGCAGCCTGCACAGGGAGCTGGAGCAGCGCATCCGGGACGAGCGGCGCAGGCTGCATCCCGACGAGCTGGTGATCCAGGACCTGAAGCGCCGCAAGCTGCAGGTGAAGGACGAACTGTTCATGGCGGAAGCGGGTCTCGTGCCGGTGACGGCCCGCATGGGCCGCGCCTGACGCGGCCCGGAGGCGCGGCGCGGCCGCGCCTCCCCCTTTCCTCATCCGGAATAGACAATGACCGAACTTCTCACGGCGGCCGTGCTCGGCCAGCCGCTCTGGATGTGGCTGGCCTTCGCGGGGCTGGTCACGCTTCTGCTGGCGCTCGACCTGGGCGTCCTTCACCGCGACCAGCACGAGATCGGCGTGCGCGAGAGCCTGCTGCTGTCCGCCGGCTACCTCTCGCTGGGCCTCGCCTTCGGCGGCTGGGTCTGGTTCGAGCTCGGGCGGCAGTCCGGGCTCGAATATGTGACCGGGTTCCTGATCGAGAAGAGCCTGGCGCTCGACAACGTCTTCGTCATCGCCACGATCTTCGCCGCCTTCGCCGTGCCGCGGGCCTACCAGCACAGGGTGCTGTTCTGGGGCGTGCTGGGCGTGATCGTGCTGCGCGGGATCATGATCGGCTTCGGCGCGGCCATGGTGTCCAACTTCGAGTGGGTCCTCTGGGTCTTCGCCGCCTTCCTGATCGTCATGGGCGTGAAGATGTTCAAGGCGGACTCGACCCCCAAGGATCCGCACGACAGCCCGGTCTACCGCTGGCTCGCCAAGCGGATCCGCCTGACCGAGGGCTTCCACGGGCACCGCTTCTTCGTGAAGCTGCCCGGGCCCGGCGGCAGGCTGGTGTGGTTCGCGACCCCGCTCTTCATGGCGCTGGTGATGGTCGAACTGGCCGACGTGGTGTTCGCGGTGGACTCGGTGCCGGCCATCTTCTCGATCACCACCGACCCCTACATCGTCTACACATCCAACATCTTCGCGATCCTGGGCCTGCGGGCGCTGTACTTCGCGCTGGCGGCGGTGGTGGCCCGCTTCGCCTATCTGAAGCAGGCGCTGGCCGCGCTGCTGATCTTCATCGGCGGCAAGGTGTTCTTCGCCGAGCTGATGGGCTGGGAGAAGTTCCCCGCGCCGGTGTCGCTGGGCGTCACGGCGGCCCTGCTCGCCGCGGGCGTCAGCTGGTCGCTGTGGAAGACGCGGGCGAATGCGCCGGCGCCGGCCGCCGCGCCGTGAGGCGCGCAGGCGCGGGCGGCCGGGCGCGCCAGAGCCTCTCCCGTTCAGAGGGAACCGTCTGAACGGGAGAATGAGGCCCTGAATCAAGACCTTGAGCGCGTTTCGATCCGAAAACCGGTTCCCACCTTTCGGAATGCGCTCTAGCGTTCGGCCATGTCCGCACCCGGCCACCGGATCTATCGCGCCAGCTTCGCGAGCATCTATCCGCTCTACGTCGCCAAGGCCGAGCGGAAGGGCCGCACCAGGGCGGAGCTGGACGAGATCCTGCGCTGGCTCACCGG
>NZ_JAEUMN010000010.1 GCF_016793225.1 Phenylobacterium sp. | reverse complement strand
AGGTCGCGGTCCTTGGCGAAGCTGCGCTTCTCGCCGGGGACGCTGGCGCCGCCCTTGCGGGCGATCTCGCGGCGGCGTTCGGGGTTCATGGCGGCGAAGCCGCGTCGGGCGCGGGGCTTGCCGGTGTCAGCGGTGGCCATCGAGGGACTCTCCTCACTTACTCGGCGAGTTGGGGGCTGTCTTCGCGGGACGCGCGCCGCCGACCGCTCGCCATCGGCCGGTGCACGGGAGGGACGCCGGCGCGGCGCGCCTGGGTTCCTCGGGCGTTTTCGTCGACGGTGGGTCTCCGTGCTGACTGGGGTCGTTCCGCAAGGGGCTTGCGGTCTGGCTAACCCCTGAAGCCAGTCAAGGTTGCAGCCGCAGACGCGACTTATTCGCGACGCAGCGCCTCGATGGGGTCGAGGCGGGCGGCCCGCCACGACGGGTAGGCGCCGAACACCAGCCCCACGACCATCGAGAAGCCCAGAGCCAGCGGCGCGGCCCAGGGCGGGACCGCGGCCGGCCAGTCGGCCAGCCTGGCGACGCCGAGCGCGCCCAGCACACCGATCGTGAGGCCGATCAGTCCCCCCGCCATCGAGAGCGCGACGGACTCCAGGGCGAACTGGATCAGCACGTCGGACCGCTTCGCGCCCAGCGCCATGCGCAGGCCGATCTCGCGGGTCCGTTCGGTGACCGAGACCAGCATGATGTTCATGATGCCGACGCCGCCCACCACCAGCGACACCGCCGCCACGGCGGCGAGGAACACCGTGAACGTGGCCACCGCCGCCTGCATGGTGGCCAGGATCGAGGCCATGTTCTGGGTCTGGAAGTCATCCTCCTCGCCGGGCCGGATGCGGTGGGTCTCGCGCAGCAGGTTGGTGACGTCCTCCTGCACCCGGTCGAGGGAGTCGGCGTCCAGCGACTTCACGTACATCGTCTGGATCGTGTCCCCGCGGAACCGGCGGCCCACCAGCCGCGACCGCACCGCCTGCAGCGGCGCCAGGGCCACGTCGTCCTGGTCCTGGCCCAGGCCGGCGTTGCCCTTGGACTCCAGGACCCCGATCACCTCGAACGGGACCGAGCGCACGCGGATGCGCCTGCCGATCGGATCGGTGTCGCCCCACAGCTCGCGGGCCACCGTCGGGCCCACCACGATCACCTTCTTGCCCTGCCGCGCTTCCCGTTCGTCGAACATCCGGCCGCGGGCGATGACGAGGTCGCGGGCCACGAGATAGTCCGGCGTCACGCCGTCGATCCGCGTGTTCCAGTTGGCTCCGTCCGCCGCCAGCTGCGCGCGCGTGGTGACCGCTGGCGCGACGGCGGCGACGTCCTCGACCTGGCGCGCGATGGCCTCGGCGTCGCTGTCGCGAAGGGACATGCCGGCTCCCGCGCCCTGGCTGACGGGACCCCGCTGAAAACTGGGGCTCACGATGATGAGGTTGGAGCCCAGCCCGGAGATCGCGCTGGTGACCCGTTGCTGCGCGCCCAGTCCGATGGCGGTCATCATCACTACGGCGGCGACGCCGATCACCACCCCCAGCGACGTCAGGCCGCTGCGCATGGGGTGGGCGACGATGGCGCCCAGGGCGAAGCGGATCAGCTCGACGAACCTCATGCCGCGCTCCGCTCGTCCGAGACGATCAGGCCGTCGCGGAAGGCCACCCGCCGGTGGGCCTCGTTCGCCACATCCGGATCGTGGGTGACGATCGCCAGCGTGAGCCCGTCGGCGTTGAGCTCGTGGAAGAGCTTGAGCACCTCCTCGCCGGTATGGGTGTCGAGCGCGCCGGTCGGCTCGTCGGCGAGCAGCAGGTCGGGGCGGTTGGCCAGCGAGCGGGCGATGGCGACCCGCTGCTGCTGCCCGCCCGAGAGCTGCGTCGGCCGGTGTCCCATGCGCGAGCCGAGGCCGACGCGCTCCAGCAGTTCCCGGGCCCGCGCCCGGCGCTCGGCCGGCGCGGCGCCGGCGTAGATCATCGGCAGCTCGACGTTCTGAAGGGCCGTCAGGCGGGGCAGGAGCTGGAAGGACTGGAAGACGAAGCCGATCCGCCGCCGGCGGAAGCCCGCGAGCTGGTCGTCGTCGAACTCGCCGACCTCTTCGCCCTCGAAGCGGTAGCTGCCCGAGGTGGGCCGGTCGAGCCCGCCCAGGATGTTCATCAGCGTCGACTTGCCCGAGCCGGAGGGGCCGATGACCGCCACGTATTCGCCGCGGCCGATCTCGAGCGACACGCCCGCCAGCGCGGGCACGTCCTCGTCGCCCATCCGGTAGACCTTGGTGAGGTCGGCGACCGAGATCACATCTTCACCCGAACGCCGCCCCCGCCGCCGCCGCCTCCGGGCGGTCCCAGCCGGGCCGGCGGCTTGGGGCCGCCGCCGACGATCACCTGATCGCCCGGCTTCAGCTGGCGGCTGACGATCTCCGTGGCCGTCCCGTCGGTGGCGCCGACGCGCACCGGGATCGGCGTGGGCTTGCCGTCGCGCAGCACATAGACCGTGCCGCCGCGCATGCCGGCGGCGCGGCCGCGTCCCTCGGCAAGGGTCTCCAGGAGCGCGGCCAGCTTGGTCCGCTGGTCGGGCCGAAGCTGCGGCGTCAGCTCGGCCAGGCTCTCCTGCGTCACCTGGCGCATGGCGGTCATCGCCGCGCGGCGATCACCGGCCGCGGCAGCCATGGCGGCCTGGCGTTTGGGGCGCATCTCGGCCTGGATGTCCTCCCAGGCCTTCCGCTGCCGGGCGTCGAGGTCGAGCTGCTCGACGATGCGCCCGCCCGGGCCGCCGCGCTGGCCGCCCTGGCCCTGCCGGGCGCCGCCGCCGCGCTGGGGGCCTCCGCCGAAGCCCGGGCCGCCCACGACCATGCCGCCGCCAGGCGCGCCAGGCGCGCCGCCGCCGCGTCCGCCGGCGTTCTCGGCCGGCGGCGTCCAGCGCAGCGCAGCGGCCGGGACCTTCACCACGTTCCGCTTCGTCTCGATGACGATGTCCGCGTTGGCGGTCATGCCGGGCAGCAGCTTGCGTTGCGGATTATCGGCTTCGGCGATGACGGTGTAGGCGACCACGTTCTGCTCGGTGGTGGGCTGCTTGCGCACCTGGGTGACGATCCCCTCGAACGTGTCGTCCGGGAAGGCGTCGACGGTGAAGCGGACCATCTGGCCTTCCTGGACCTGACCGACGTCGGCCTCGTCGACGCTGATCCTGACCTCCACCTTCGAGAGGTCCTGGGCGATGGTGAACAGCACCGGCGCCTGCAGGCTGGCCGCGACCGTCTGGCCGGGCTCCACCTTGCGGTCGACCACGACGCCGTCGATCGGCGCCGAGATGGTCGTGCGGCCGAGGTCGACCTGCTGGCTGCGCAGGGTGGCGCGGCTCTGCTGGACCCGGGCGCGGGCGGCGGCCACCTGGGCCTGGGCCACCCGCATGGCCGCGGTGGCCTGATCGAGGGTGCTCGGGGAATAGATGCCCTTGTCCACCAGCTCCTTCTTGCGGTTGTAGTCGGCCTGCGCGTTGGCCAGCGTGGCCTCGGCCTGGCGGACGCCGGCCTCGCCCGCGGCGATGTCGGCCCGGCTCTGCGCCACGCGCGACTGGAACGTCTGCGGGTCGATCACGGCCAGGGTCTGTCCGGCGCGCACCTCGTCGTTGAAGTCGGCGAGCACGCGGGTCACCTGACCCGAGATCTGCGAGCCCACGTCGACGGTGATGAGGGCCTGCAGGCTGCCCGAGGCCGAGACCGAGCGCGTCAGGTCACCCTGTTCGACGGTGGCGAACCGGTAGGGATCCTTCGGCGCCTTCGGCCGCATCTGGAAGGCGACGAGGGCCGCCACCACCAGCACGATCACGCCCAGGGCGATCCAGGCGGCCTTCGGGAGACGGAAGCGGCGGCGTTTCGACGGTGTGGCGGTCATGTCTGGTCCAGCATCGACGGGCCCGCATGAACCCGACGTGACTCGTGGCGGCGGCGCTTTGCGGGAGGATTTCAGTTCGGATACCGGCGTCGTCGAAGCGCGCCGCGGAATCGCCCGACTTACAGCGGCAACTGGACCCGCGCTGTCAGGCCGCCGCCGGCCCGGTTGATCAGGCTGACGTCGCCGCCGTGACCGCGGGCGATGGTGCGCACGACCGCGAGGCCCAGCCCGATGCCGCCCGTCTGCCGGCTGCGCGACGGCTCGCGCCGATAGAAGGGCTCGAACACCTTCTCCGCGTCGGCCGCCGGGATGCCGGGACCGTCGTCGTCGATCTCGACCACCGCATGGCCGGCCTGGGCGAACACGCGGGCGCGGGCCCGGCCGCCGAACTTCACCGCGTTCTCGAGCAGGTTCGCGATCAGCCGGCGCAACGCCATGGGGTCGCCCTCGAGCACCACCTTGTCGCCGGGCTCCACCTCGGTCCGGGCTCCCGTCTCGGCCATCTCATCGCACAGGCTCTCCACGAGGGAGGACAGCTCCAGCGGCGTCCGCTCGCCCGTCTTCGTCGCGTCGCGCACGAAGGCGAGGGTGGCGGTGATCATCTCCTCCATCTGGTCCAGGTCGGCGGAGTACTTCGCGCGCTGGTCCTCCGGCAGCGCCTCGATCCGGAACCGCAGCCGCGTGAGCGGCGTGCGCAGGTCGTGGGCGATGGCGCCGACCATGGCGGTGCGATCCTCGACGTAGCGCTTCAGGCGTTCCTGCATGTCGTTGAAGGCGCGGGACGCCATGCCGATCTCGGCCGGCCCCTTCAGCGCCAGCGCCGGGGCGTTGGGGTCGCGGCCCAGCCGCTCGGCGGCCTCGGCGAACTCCTTGATCGGCTTGGTGAGCCGCCGGGCGAACAGCCAGGCGATCGGCGACATCAGCAGGGCCGAAAGGGCGAACCAGAGCGCCAGCCGCTGTTGCCAGTCCGACAGGCCGAACGTGGGCTTGGTCTGCACCACCCGCCAGGTCCCGTCGGCCTGCCGCACCCCCACCTTGAACGGCAGGACCAGGAAGTGCTCCTCGCCGGTCATGCCGACGCGGGCGGCGCGGTCGCGGATGATGCGGCCGACGCGGCGATCCGACAGCGGCCCACGCTCGCCGGCCACGACCACGTCGGCGACCGGGACCCCCAGGTCGTCAGCGATCTTCGCGCGGATGTCCGGGATCGTGCGGCCTTCCAGCACCGGCGAGGGCGCCCTGCGCGTGGTGACGACCGTCAGCGGCTTGCGCTCGGTGAAGGTCAGGTCCGCGCCCTGGTATGTCCGCGCGATCTCGGACACCCGGTAGAAGTCCGGCGCCGGCGGGGGGAGGGCGAACAGCAGCAGCGTGCTCATGGCCCACGCCGCCACCAGCGTCAGCCCGGTCAGGGTGAGCAGCTGGACGATGAGCGGCGCGGAGCGGCGCGTCACGTGCGCTTCACCTTGGCGGTGAACATGTAGCCTTCGTTGCGGATAGTGCGGATCAGGTCGTGCCCGCCGCCGCCGTCGTCGAGCTTGCGGCGCAGGCGGCTGATCTGGACGTCGATGGCACGGTCGAAGGCGTCGCTGTCCGGGCCGCGGGCGAACTCCAGCAGCTGGTCGCGGGTCAGGACCCGCTGCGGACGCTCCACGAAGGCGCGCAGCAGCGAGAACTCGCCCGAGGAGAGGTTCACGACCACGCCGTCCGGGGACCGCAGCTCGCGGCGGACGAGGTCCAGGCGCCAGCCCGCGAACTCGCAGCCTGCCCCCAGCGCGCCCGCGGTCGACCTTTGCTCGGCCCGCCGCAGGACCGCGCGAACACGCGCCAGCAACTCGCGAGGATTGCAGGGCTTTGCCAGATAGTCGTCGGCGCCCAACTCGAGGCCGACGATGCGGTCTGTGTCCTCGCCCATGGCCGAGAGCATGATGATCGGAGGCGCGTTGTCGTTGGAGGTCAGCCTGCGGCAGACGGCGAGACCGTCTTCGCCGGGCAGCATGACGTCCAGGACGATGAGATCGATCGGGCCGCGCTCCAGGACGCGTTCCATCTCGGTCGCGTCGGCTGCGGTCTCGACCTTGTAGCCGTGACGGCCCAGGAAGTCCGACACCACGTCGCGGATGCCGGGGTCGTCGTCGACCATGAGGATACGGGCGCCGGCCCCGGCCATGTCAGTCGCAAGCTCCATGGGCGACAGGTTCGCGGCCGCCCGTAACCTGCAGATGTCTCACCTGAAACCCGTTGGTCGCAAGCGTCCTGGACGAAGCGGGCCTCATCCGTCCGACAGGATCATGTCCGCCACGAACGGGTTGGTCTTGCGCTCCTGGCCGAAGGTGGACATCGGCCCGTGGCCGGGGACGAAGCGCACGTCCTCGCCCAGCGGCCACAGCTTGCCGGTGATGGCGTCGATGAGCTGCTGGTAGTTCCCCTTCGGGAAGTCGGTGCGTCCGATCGAGCCCTGGAACAGGACGTCGCCGACCTGGGCGAACCTGGCTTCCCGATGGAAGAAGACCACGTGGCCCGGCGTGTGACCCGGGCAGTGGTAGACCTCGAACTCGGTCTCGCCGAGGGTCACCACGTCGCCGTCCTGCAGCCAGCGGTCCGGCGTGAACGGCCGCGCCTCGGGCATCCCCCACTTGGCCGCCGAGGTCCCGATATCGTCGATCCAGAACTGGTCGTCCGGGTGGGGCCCCTCGATGGGACAGCCGGTCAGCTCCTTCAGCGCGGCCGTGCCGCCCGCGTGGTCCAGGTGGCCGTGCGTGATCCAGATCTTCTCGAGCGTCAGGTCATGTTCCTTCAACGCCGCCAGGAGCCGATCGACCTCGCCGCCGGGATCGATGATCGCCGCCTTCCTGGTCTTCACGCACCAGACGATGGTGCAGTTCTGCTGCAGGGGCGTGACCGGCGCGATCAGGGCGCGGATCGGAAGCGGCGGAGGCGAGGGCGCGTTCATGGCCCCATGATCGGGCGACACGCTCCATAAGAAAAGGCCCGGGAGGAGCCCCCGGGCCTTTCCGTCGCCTGGACTTGTCCGTCAGGCCCCCGCGATCGGCGGGGGCGGGGCGTCCGCATCGAGCTCGTGCGTCTCGGGCGAGCCGTGCGCCACGTGGCTCTTGCGATAGCCGTAGAGGAAGTAGACCAGCAGGCCGAAGAGGGCCCAGCCGACGAACATCAGCTTGGTCTCGTTCGACAGGCTGAAGAACAGGTACACGCAGCCGATCGCCGCCAGGGGCGCGACCACGAAGACCGCCGGCGTCCGGAAGGGACGGTTGCGGTTCGGGTCGGTCCGGCGCAGCACCACCACCGCGATCGCCACCATGGCGAAGGCGAACAGAGTGCCCGAGTTCGAGATGTCGGCCAGCACGCCGACGGGGAAGAAGGCCGCGAACAGGGCCACGAAGACCCCCGTGATGATCGTGATCACGTGCGGCGTGTGGAACTTCGGGTGCACCTTGGAGAGCACCGGCGGCAGCAGGCCGTCGCGGCTCATCACGAAGAAGATCCGGGTCTGGCCGAACATCATCATCAGGATGACCGAGGGCAGGGCGAGGCCGGCGGCGAGGCCGATCAGGTTGCCGATCTGCGGCCAGCCGATCTCGCGCAGGGTCCAGGCGAGCGCCTCCTTGGAGCAGACCACCTTGGCGTCGCCGATCGCGGTGCACGCCGCCGAGAGCTCGGGGCTGCCTGGGCGCAGCGCCGCGCCGTCGGCCCCCAGGACGGGCTGGGCGCCCACCGTGCCGATCACGCCGGCGGCGACCAGCAGGTAGAAGATCGTGCAGACGGCCAGCGAGCCGATCAGGCCGATGGGCATGTTCCGCTGCGGGTTCTTGGTCTCCTCGGCCGCGGTGGAGACCGCGTCGAAGCCCACGTAGGCGAAGAAGATGGACGCGGCCGCCGCCGAGATGCCGGCGAAGCCGAGCGGGGCGAACGGGGTGAAGTTCTCCATGTTCATCACCGGCACGGCGAGCACGATGAACAGGGTGAGCGCGGCCACCTTGATCGCCACCAGGAACGAGTTGACCACGGCGCTCTCCCGCGTGCCGACCACCAGCAGGGCGGTGACGACGAGCGCGATGCCCATGGCGGGGAGGTTCACGAGGCCGCCGTCCATCGGACCCCGCACGAGCGCGTTGGGGATGTCGATGGCGAAGGCGTTCTCGATCAGGCCGACGACGTAGCCGGACCAGCCAACCGAGACCGCGCCGGCGGCGACGGCGTACTCCAGGATCAGCGCCCAGCCGACCATCCAGGCCAGGAGCTCGCCCATGACGGCGTAGCTGTAGGTGTAGGCCGAGCCCGAGACCGGGACCATGGCGGCCATTTCGGCGTAGCAGAGCGCGGCGACGGCGCAGACGAAGCCTGCGATCACGAACGCCAGCATCATGCCGGGGCCGGCCTTCTGAGCCGCCTCGGCCGTGAGCACGAAGATGCCGGTGCCGATGATGGCGCCGATGCCCAGCATGGTGAGTTGGAAGGCGCCCAGCGAGCGGTGCAGGGACTTCTTTTCCGCGGTCGCAAGGATCGCGTCGAGCGGCTTAACACGCCACATTTGTGGAGGTCCTCCGAATGGCGGCCCCCCGGCCGCCAGGTAAAATTTGGCGCGACCGTGGCCTGCGTGCGGCCCCCGGGTCAAGCGGGAAGGCCGGAGCCGGTTCCCACATGCCCCCGCTTCCGGCTAGAGGCGGGGCAATGCTTCCCATCCACGAAGCCCTGCCCAAACTGAAGGCGTCGCTGGCCGAGCGCAACGCCGCCGTCCTTGTCGCGCCGCCCGGCGCCGGCAAGACCACCGTGGTCCCGCTCGAGCTGCTCGGCGAGGCGTGGAGCGGAAGCGGGCGGATCATCGTGCTGGAGCCGCGCCGGCTGGCCGCGCGGGCCGCGGCCGACCGGATGGCGGCGACGCTGGGCGAGCGGGTCGGCGAGACGGTCGGCCTGCGCGTGCGGATGCAGACCCGGGTGTCGTCCCGCACGCGGGTGGAGGTGGTCACCGAGGGCGTCTTCACCCGCATGATCCTCGCCGATCCCGAGCTGTCGGGCGTCGCCGCCGTGATCTTCGACGAATTCCACGAGCGCAGCCTGGACGCCGATCTCGGCCTCGCGCTGGCCCGTGACGCCCAGTCGGTCCTGCGCCCGGACCTGCGCCTGCTGGTGATGTCTGCGACGCTCGACGGCGCTGCGGTGGCGCGCCTGCTCGAGGGCGCCCCGGTGATCGATAGCCAGGGGCGGATGTTTCCTGTCGCAACGCGCTACGTCGGCCGCGATCCCGCGCTGCGCGTCGAGGACCAGGTCGTGCGCGTGGTTGAGCGGGCCCTCGCGGAGGAGGCCGGCAGCCTTCTCGTGTTCCTGCCGGGACAGGGGGAAATCCTGCGCGTGGCCGAGCGGCTGGCCGACCGCGGCCGTGCGGGGGTGGAGATCGCGCCCCTCTACGGCGCTCTGGACCCGCGCGACCAGGATCGCGCCATCCGGCCGGCGCCGTCCGGACGGCGCAAGGTGGTGCTGGCGACGTCCATCGCCGAGACCAGCCTCACCATCGAAGGGGTCCGGGTGGTGATCGACAGCGGCCTTGCCCGGGTTCCCCGCTACGACCCCGCCAGTGGTCTGACCCGCCTGGCCACGGTCCGGGTCAGCCGCGCGGCGGCGGACCAGCGGCGCGGCCGCGCCGGGCGCACCGAGCCGGGCGTCTGCTACCGGCTGTGGGACGAGGCCGAGACCCGCGCGCTTCCGGCCTTCGCCGACCCGGAGATCCTCGAGGCCGACCTCTCGGGCCTGGCCCTCGATCTCGCCCGGTGGGGCGCCCGGGACGCTTCGGACCTGGCCTTCCTCGACCCGCCGCCCGCCGCGGCCTTCGCCGAGGCCCGCGGACTGCTCCGCCGGCTGGAGGCGCTGGACGCCGACGGCGTGCTCACCGACCACGGCCGGGCGCTGGGCGACATGCCGCTGCCGCCGCGCCTGGCGCACATGGTGCTGAAAGCGGCCGAGACTGGCCAGGCGATCCGCGCCGCGCGTATCGCGGCTCTCCTCACCGAGCGGGGCCTGGGCGGACGCGACGCCGACATCCGCCATCGGCTGGAGGCGCTCGATCGCGACCGCAGCCCCCGCGCCCGGGACGCCCGGGCGCTCGCCGACCGCTGGGCGGCCGCAGCCGGGGCGGGGAAGGGCGAGCCGCTCTCCGACGGCCTCATCACCGCCTTCGCCTATCCCGAGCGGATCGCCAAGGCGCGGGGCGGGCAGGGCGAGTTCCAGCTCGTCACGGGGCGTGGCGCCTTCGTCGAGCCCACGGACGCCCTGGCGCGCGAACCCTGGCTGGCCGTCGCCGAGTTGGGCGGGGGGCAGACCCGCGACCGCATCCTGCTCGCCGCGCCGCTGGACCCCGCCGAGCTCGCGGCCTTCGCCGACCAGTTCGAGGTCGAGGCGCGCCTGGAGGAGAGCGGCGGCGGCCGCCTGCGCGCCAAGCGGCTCACGCGCCTCGGCCGGCTGACGATCCGCGAGGAGATCGACGACAACCCCGACCCGGCCCTCGTCGCCCGCGCGCTCGCCGACCGCCTCCGCCGCGAGGGCCTGGCCGCCTTGCCGTGGGGTTCGTCCGCGGCCTCCCTGCGCGAGCGCGCCGGCTTCCTGCACGCGCGGGAACCGGCCTGGCCCGATCTCTCCGACGCCGCGCTGCTGGAGCGCCTCGACGACTGGCTGACGCCGCTCCTCGCGGGCGTCCGCCGCCTGTCCGACCTGAAGCCGGACGCCCTGGACGGCGCCCTGCGCGCGCTCATCCCCTGGGACCAGCAGCGCCGCCTGGAGGCCGATGCGCCCGCCCGCTGGACGGCCCCCACCGGCAACAGCTTCGCCATCGACTACGCCGCCGAGGCCGGCCCCCGCGTGGAGGTCCGCGTGCAGGAGGTCTACGGCCTCGCCCAGCACCCCGCCGTGGGCGGCGTCCCGCTCACCCTCGCGCTGCTGTCGCCCGCTCACCGACCCATCCAGACGACCAAGGACCTGCCGGGCTTCTGGAGAGGTTCGTGGAAGGACGTCCGAACCGACATGAAGGGCCGCTATCCTCGACACGTCTGGCCCGAAGACCCCGCCGCCGCCCAGCCCACGACCCGCGCCAAGCCCCGTGGCGCGTGATCCCTTTGCTCGCGGGTCCCGCCGTCGGGAGTCCGCGAAGCACAGCTCCCCTACCCAGGCTGTCATCCCGGTTTCCGCGCAGCGGAACACCGGGAGCCATAGACTCCGCATCTCCGGATGAGGCGCCGCGGCGTCGCCTGCGGGCCGTTTCCGACATCGGGTGCGTATGGGTCCCGGTCTTCGCCTGCGGCGAAACCGGGATGACAGCGGTGGGGGGCTCAGGACGTGGCGGCGTAGATCATGATCCCCGTCGCCACCGACAGGTTCAGGCTGTCGGCCCGCCCGCGCATGGGGATCTTCACGTTGACGTCGCAGAGGGCGGCCATGTCGGGGGGCAGGCCCTGCTGCTCATTGCCCATCAGGACCATGGCGGGCTTGCGGTAGCTGGCGTCCGCATGGGTCACGGTGGCCGATAGCAAGGTGCCCACGACCGAGCCACCCCAGTCCTTCCGCCAGGCGGCGAACTCGGCCTCCGACGCCTTGGCCAGCGGCACGGCGAAGATCGAGCCCATGGTCGCCCGCACCGCCTCCACCGAGTAGGGGTCGCAGCACTCGCCCACCAGCACCACGGCGCCGCAGCCCGCGGCGTCGGCCGTGCGCACGATGGTCCCGAGGTTGCCGGGATCGCGCACCCGGTGCAGCGCCACCACGCACGCCGCCGTCCCGGGCGTCACGTCGGCGAGCGGCGTGAAGGCCTGGGGGAACACCCCCACCACCGCCTGCGGGTTCTCGCGCCGCGAGACCTTGGCCAGGATGTCGTGGGTGACCTCGATCACCTCGCCACGCGCCGCGAGCGTCGCCTGGACGGCCTTTCGCATCATCGGGTGACCGGCGGCGTCGGCGCCGTGCATCAGGATCTTCGGCGCGTGCCCGGTGTCGATCCCCTCGATCACGTTCTTGAGGCCCTCGGCCACGAAGAGGCCCGTCTCGTCGCGCTCCTTGCGCATGTGCAGGGCCCGCACGCGCTTGACGGTCTCGTTCGAGAGCGAGGTGATGGTCCGGCTGCTCATCGCGACCACCGGGCGAAGAAGCTCATGCCGATGGCGCGGTCGCCTCGCGCCTCCACCAGCGCCAGTTCGCCCCACTCGATGCGCCCGCCGCGGCCGGCGAGCTTTTCCGCCAGGAGGCCGGACAGCGCCGCGCCGGAGATGCGCTCGGCGTAGGCGTTCAGCACCAGGAACCGCGCGTTCTCCGAGAGAAGCTGCGCGCACAGACCTGCCAGCTCGGGCAGGTCCTCGAACAGCCGCCACACCTCGCCGCCGGGGCCTCGGCCGTACTTCGGCGGATCCAGGATGATCCCCTCGTAGGTGGAGCCGCGCCGCACCTCTCGCTGAACGTACTTGCGCGCGTCCTCGGTGATCCAGCGGATCGGACGGTCCGCCAGCCCGGACAGCTCGGCGTTCTCCCGCGACCAGGTCACGGCCTTCTTCGAGGCGTCCACATGGGTGACGGCCGCCCCGGCCGCGGCCATCGCGAGGCTCGCCACGCCGGTGTAGCCGAACAGGTTCAGCACCCGCGGCTGTTCGCCCGCCTGCCGGGCGGCGCGGACCTGAGCGTCGAGCCACGCCCAGTTGGCGGCTTGCTCAGGGAAGAACGCCAGGTGCCGGAAGGCCGTGAAACGGCCATGGAAGCGCACGTCGCGCCACGAAAGCGGCCAGGTCTCCTTCGGCCGGCCGCGGAAGCGCCAGCGCCCGGCGTCCTCGTCGTCGGAGGGGTCGAACACCGCGTCGGCGGTTTCCCACTCGTGTGCGGGCAGGCGCGGCGTCCAGAGGCACTGCGGCTCGGGCCGCACGACCTTGTACGGACCGTAGCGCTCCAGCTTGCGGCCACCGCCGGAATCCAGCAGGGCGTAGTCCGCCCACCCGTGGGTGCGCATCACCTCTGCGGCGTCGGCGATCTCCGGGGCGCTCATGGCCGTGCCTTACGCGCTGCGGGCCCGCACCGTCCAGCCCGCCGCCCGGGGGTTGTCACCGTCCATGAATTGGGGTCCGCTGTCCGGGCCAAGGATCTGGGGAGACTCCATGAGCACGGTGGGGACTGCGACGCGGAAGACCGCGCGCAAGGCCAAGGGCGACGGGCACCTGCGCCGCGCCGAAATCCTGGAAGCCGCGGAGCGCATCTTCGTGGCCGAGGGCTACGAGGGCGCGACCATCCGCAAGATCGCGGACGAGGTGGGGGTCTCCTCGACGGCGCTCTACATGCACTTCGACGACAAGGCCTGCATCCTGCACGAGATCGTCGAGGGCGTGCTGCAGCAGCTTCTGGTCCGCAACGCCGAGTGCGCGGCCCTGAAGCTGGATCCGGTCGTGCGCCTGCGCATGATCCTCGAAGGCTACATGCGCTGGGGGCTCGAGCATCCCTATGCGTACCAGCTTGTGTATTGCGACCGCGGTCCGGTATCGCAGGCGCCAGCGCCGCCCTCGGACCTGAGCCACCAATGCTACGAACACTTCGCCGGCGTGGTGCGCGAGATCGCAGCGCAGGGACGCCTGCGGACGGGCGCGGGCGATTCGGCCGCCCAGGCGCTCTGGATGGCCTGCCATGGGGTGGTGGCGCTGCTGATCAGCCGGCCGGCGTTCGAGTGGGCCGATTCCGACGAGCTGATGCAGATCACCCTGGACGGCATGCTCCACGGGCTGGTCGCCGACTAGCGGCCGCCCTAGGCGCCACGCTGCTGGCGCCCGCCGCCCTGCAGGCCGCGCCGCGGGTCATTTCCCTCGACCAGTGCGCCGACCAGTACGTGCTGGCGCTCAGCCCCCGCGAGTCCATTGTCGGCCTCTCCACGCGTGCGGATGACGCGGACTCGCGCCTGCGCCGGCTGGCCGCAGGCCTGCCCATTCGGCGCGTGGATCTGGAGACGGCGCTTGCGGCGCGCCCCCAGGTGGCGGTGCGCTACTGGGGCGGCGAGCCGCGCCTGCTCCGCGCGCTGCAGGACCGCGGCGTGACGGTGGTGACCATCGGCGACGCCGACGACTTCGACGATGTCCGCCGCAGCGTCCGCGCCGTGGCGGCTGCGCTGGGACGCCCGGCGGCCGGGGAGGCCCTGATCGCCGGAATGGACGCCCGCCTGCGCCGCGCGGCCGGCGCCTGGGCCGGCGCGCGGGCCCTCTACCTGACGCCCGGCGGCGCCACGGCGGGCCATGGAACCTTGGTGGACGCGATCCTGCGGGCCGCGGGCTTCACCAATGTGGAACGCCGGCCCGGCTACCAGGTGGTCTCGCTCGAGGCCCTGGCCCTCGATCCCCCCAGGGCGGTCGTGCAGGGCTTCTTCGACACCTTCCAGCTCGCCGGCGACAGCTGGGGCGTCGGTCGGCACCGGATCCTGCAGCGCGCCGTCGAGCGCGCTACGGTCGCCAGCCTGCCGGGCGCCCTGCTGGGCTGCCCCGACTGGGGCGCAGCGGAGGCCGCCGAGAGGCTCGCGGACCGCGCGCCGCGCCGGGCGGGCCGGCCATGAGGCCGCTCGCGCTGAATCTTCTGCTGACGGCGGCGGTCCTGGCGCTGGCGGTGGCCGGGCTGCTGATGGGCGAGGTGGCGCTGACCTGGGACCAGGTCGCCCAGGCGTTCGCGCAGCCGTCGTCCGGCCCGCACGAGATCCTCTTCGGCATCCGGCTTCCGCGTACGGCTGCAGCCCTCGTGGTCGGCGGCGCGCTGGGCCTGGCCGGCGCGGTCATGCAGGGGCTGCTGCGCAATCCGCTCGCCGATCCCAGTGTCCTCGGCGTCTCGGGCGGCGCGGGACTGGGCGCGGCGCTCGCGATCTCGCTGGGGCTCGCCGGCCTGCAGGGCGCCATCGAGGCCGCCGCGCTGGGCGCGGCGCTGCTGGTCGGCGCGCTGCTCACCTGGCTGGCGGCGCGGTTTCGCGAGCCGGAGACGCTGATCCTCTTCGGCGTCGCCCTCTCGGCGTTCCTGGGCGCGCTCACCTCGCTGGTGTTCAACTTCTCGCCCTCGCCGGTGACCCTGGCCGAGGTGTTCTCCTGGCTTCTCGGATCGGTCGCGAACCGCGACTGGGGCGACATCCTGCGCCAGCTCCCGGCGCTGGCGGCGGGCGTGGGGCTTTGCCTCTACGCGGCCCGGGGCCTCGTCATGCTGACGCTCGGGGAGGAGACGGCCGCCTTGTCCGGCCTGCCGATGGCGCGCCTGCGCGCCGCGGCCGTCGCCGGGGCCAGCCTGCTCACGGGGGCCTCGGTCGCCATGGCGGGCATCGTCGGCTTCGTCGGCCTTGCCGCCCCGCACCTGGTGCGCGCGGCCGCCGGCGGCGATCCCGGGCGCATGCTGCTGCCGTCCGCGCTGGCCGGCGCTGTCCTCCTGGCCGCCGCCGACATCGCCGCACGGCTCATTCCCACCGACCTGGAACTCAAGCTCGGGGTGGTGACCGCGCTCTTCGGCGCGCCGCTGTTCGGGCTGATCGCTTGGCGGGCGGCGCGGAGCTGGCGGGGATGAGCGCGCTCCTCCTTCAGAACGCCACGGTCCGCCGGAGCGGTCGGACGGTGCTCGACGCCGCGACCTTCGCCGTCGCCGCGGGCGAGGTCGTGGGCGTGGTCGGTCCCAACGGGGCGGGCAAGACGACGCTGCTGCGCGCGGGCCTCGGCCTGGCGTCCCTCGCCGCCGGCAGCGCCCAGTTGGGCGGCCGCGACGTGGCGCGCCTCTCCGACCCCGAGCGCGCGCGCCTGGCCGCCTACCTGCCGCAGGAGCGTCACGTGGGCTGGAACATGACCGCCCTGCGGATCGCCAGCCTGGGCGCCGCGCGGCTCCCGCCCGCCGCCGTCCTGGCCGCCGCCAAGGCCGCGCTGGCCCGGGTGGGCCTGGCCGGACTGGAGGACCGCGGCGTGCTGCAGATGTCCGGAGGCGAACGCGCCAGGGTGCTGCTCGCGCGGCTCCTCGTCGCGGCCGCGCCGCTCCTGGTGGCCGACGAGCCGGTCGCCGGGCTCGATCCGGACGCCCAGCTGCTGGCTCTGGAGCTCTTCCGCGAGGAAGCCGCCCGCGGCGCGGGCGTCGTCGTCACGCTGCACGACCTCGGCCTCGCCGCGCGCTGCTGCGACCGCCTCGTGGTCCTGAGCGGCGGTCGCGTCATCGCCGATGGCCCCCCGGGCCACGCGCTCCGGCCATGCATTCTTGCAGAGGCGTTCTCGCTCGATGGCCGATTGGAAGAGACCGCCGACGGGCCCATCCTGGTCGCCAGGCGCCGGGGAGGGCGGTCATGACATTCGCGAAGTGGGTCTTCACCATCGGGGGCGTCTGGGGCGTCCTGATCATCGCCCCGCTCTTCGTCCTGGAGGGCGTCCTGGCCGGCGCGAGCGGACCCTTCAGCCATCCGGACACCTACTACGGCTTCGCCGCCTCGACGCTGATGTGGCAGTTCGGCTACCTGGTGATCGGCCGCGATCCCGCCCGCTACCGCCCCTTCATGCTGCTCGGCGCCGGGGGGAAGGTGATCTACTTCGCCGCCTGCTGGGCGCTCCACCTGACGGGACGGATCCCGATCGCGGTCCCGCTGGTCGCGAGCCCGGACATCCTGCTCGCCGCGCTGTTCGTCGTCGCGTGGTTCAGGACCGCGCCCGCGCGTCTCGCCGCAGTCTAACCGCTACGGGTTGCTCGCGGAGGTCGCCGCGCCCGTGGCGGCGGCGTAGCTGTATCCGCCCCGCCGCAGGTCCGACGACAGGGTGATCGGCGCCGAGCCGCCGTTCAACTTGGCCCGGTAGACCGTCATGTTCTCCAGCACCCGCATCACATAGTTGCGGGTTTCCGAGAACGGGATGCACTCGATGAAGTCGAGCGGATCGTTCGAGCCGGCGCGCGGGTCGCCGCAGGTGTTGATCCACTGCACGGGCCGGCCGGGCCCGGCGTTGTAGCCCGCCGCCGCCATCACGTACGAGCCCGAGAACTGGTTCACCAGCTGGCCCAGGAAGGACGAGCCGAGGCGCATGTTGTAGTCGGCCTCGTACAGCGCGGCAGGGCCCGAGTAGGGCTCGCCCATCCGCCGCGCCACGATGCGGGCGGTCGAGGGCAGGAGCTGCATCATGCCGCGGGCGTCGGCGTGGCTGCGGACGCCGGGGTCGAAGCCGCTCTCCTGCCGCGTGATCCCCAGCACCAGCGCAGGCTCGGGCGCGCCGGCCACGCTCGGCGGCGTGCGGTAGGGATAGCCGCGGTCGATCAGGATCAGGTTGCGGGTCGCCGCGGCCCGGATCGCCTTCATCGAGGTGTCCTGGTCGCCATAGCCGCGGATCGCGTCCACCAGCATGGCGACTTCCACCGTGGTCGGCAGGATGTCGTCGATGTGCAGGGCGAAGGCCCGGAACAGGTCGCGCTGGCCCTGGTCGGCCAGGAGCCGCATGGCCTGCACCTCCTGGCGTCCCTCGAAGCGGGCGCGTTCGGCGGCCGTGGGGACCGGATCGCTCGCCAGGCGGATCGGCTGGCCCACCTTCTCGGCGGCGAGCTGGCCGTAGAAGCTCGTCAGGTACTGCGCGCCGTCCCGGTAGTGGCGTTCGGCGCCTGCGCGGTCGCCCCGCTGCTCGGCCGCGCGGCCCATCCAGTACAAGGCGCGGCCGCGGGTGATCGGCGACGACCCGATCCTCTCGATCGCCGCGAAATGCCGGGCGGCGGCGGGGGCGTCGTTGAGCCGGTTCAAGGCGATCCACCCGGCGTAGAACTCGGCCTCGGTGGCGTCGGTCCCCTCGTTCAGCCCCGAGTTGGCGGCGGCCTGGTACGCCGCGCGCCAGTTGTTCAGCTTCAGGGCGTAGGCGACCAGCCGCTTGCGCTCGTCCCACATGCGGTCGGCGCCCTCGGGGGTGACGATCTCCGTGGGGAAGTTCGGCAGCAGCGCGATGGCTTCGGCCTCGCGGCCCGCGCGACGCAGCGCGGCGGCGCGCTCGAAGGCCACGCCGGGCGAAGCCTGGTCGGCGGGCGACAGCGCCGCATAGACGTCGGCGCCGCCGGAGCGCAGGGCGATCCGCGCGATCGCCGCCGGCTGCCGGTCCGCGGGCAGCAGGGTCACCATGTCGCGCGCCGCGGGGCCCTGGGCGCCGTAGAGCAGGACGTCGGCCCGCCGGATGTGGTCGTCGACCGTCAGGACATCGGAGAACCGCGTCAGCATCTGCCGCTGCGGTTCGGCCTCGAAGCTGCGCGTCCGCCACCAGGTGCGGATCAGCTCCGCCGCCTCGGCCTGGCGCCCCAGCGAGCGGTAGGCGCTCGCCAGCGCCATGGCGCCCTGGGCGCTCTGCGGGGGGTCGCCGGCGAACCACGCGACGATCTCCGACGGGGACTTGCCCGAGGTCTCCACGAGCCGTTCGGCCGCGATTTGCCGGCGGCCGGGCCTGGGGAATCCGGCCAGCTCGCGGCGTGCGGCGTCCAGCTCGGCGAAGCTCAGCGCGCCGGCGTTGGCGTCCACCAGGGCCCAGGTGACGGTCCGGCGCGCGACGGTGTCGTCGAGGCGCTGGATGATCGCGCGGGCGCCGGCGACGTCGCCGCGGCGGGCCGCCGACAGGCCCTGGGCGAACAGCTGCTGGTCGGACGCGGAGAGAGGCCGGGCCACCGTCTGGCGCGGGGGCGCCGGCGCCGCGGGCGCGGGGGGCGCCTGGGCGCCGCCGGACAGCAGGTCCCCGATCGGGTCGACGCCCTGGGCGCGGGCCATCGTGGTGGCGACCACCAGGGCGCATCCGGCGAGCAGCGCGTTACGGACCCGTGCGTTCAACCTGTCTCCCCCCGACTGGGGATGAATGGAATCGACATTGCGAGCCAAGCCCGCGGCAACATATTGTCCGGCCAAATCTGAACGTCGCCTCACTAGGCGACATATTCACGGCCTTTTGCACACCCCATGTCCGAACCTCTCTTCCGCGGCGTCCTGCCGGCGCTGGTGACCCCGTTCCGCGACGGCGCGGTCGACGAGGACGCCTTCGTGGCCCTGGTCGAGCGCCAGATCGCCGGCGGCGTCCATGGCCTGATTCCCGTCGGCACCACCGGCGAGGCGTCCACGCTGAGCCACGAGGAGCACCGCCGGGTGATGGAGCTCTGCGTCGCCACGGCGCGGGGCCGCGTGCCGGTGATTCCCGGGGCCGGCTCCAATTCTACGGACGAGGCGATCGAATTGGTGCGCCACGCCAAGGCCATCGGCTGCGACGCCGCGCTGGTGGTGACGCCCTACTACAACCGCCCAAGCCAGGAGGGCCTCTTCGCCCACTACAAGGCGATCAACGACGCGGTGCAGCTGCCGATCCTGGTCTACAACGTGCCCGCGCGGACCAGCGTCGACATCTCCAACGCCACGCTCGCCCGGCTCGCGAAGCTCCCGAACATCGTCGGCATCAAGGACGCCACCGGCGATCTGCCCCGCGCCAGCCTCCAGCGCCTCGAGTGCGGCGAGGACTGGGTGATGCTCTCGGGCAACGACGATTCGGCCCTGGGCTACATGGCCCACGGCGGCCATGGCTGCATCTCGGTCACCTGCAACGTGGCGCCCGAGCAGGTGTCGGCCTTCTACAACGACGCGCTCGCCGGCCGCTGGGCCGAGGCGCTCTATGGCCAGGACCGGCTGATCCGGCTGCACAAGGCGCTCTTCTCCGACGCCAGCCCCAGCCCCACGAAGTTCGCGCTGTCGCATCTGGGCCTCTGCCGCGAGGAGGGCCGCCTCCCGCTGGTGCCGTGCTCCGAAGCCGCGCGCGCCGAGGTGTTGGCCGGAATGCGCGAGGCGGGCGTTATCTAGCCATGGCCGGCAAGACGATCGCCGAGAACCGCCGCGCGCGGTTCGACTATTTCCTGGAACAGACGTTCGAGGCGGGGCTCGCGCTCACCGGCTCGGAGGTGAAGAGCCTGCGCAACGGCAAGGCCAATATCGCCGAGAGCTATGCGGCGGTCGAAGGCGACGAGATCGTCCTCGTGAACGCCGACATCCCGAAGTACGCCCAGGCCGGCCCGCACTTCAACCACGAGCCCCGGCGGCCGCGGAAGCTGCTGCTCAAGCGCCGCGAGATCGACCGGCTGATGGGCGCGGTCCAGCGCGAAGGCCTGACCCTGATCCCCACCAAGCTCTACTGGTCCGACAAGGGCCTGGCGAAGCTGGAGGTGGCGCTCGCCAAGGGCAAGAAGATCCACGACAAGCGCGAGACGGCGGCCGAGCGGGACTGGCAGCGCGACAAGGCCCGGCTCATGCGGGACAAGGGTTGAGCCTCGACGTCGCCGCGCTCGAGCGGTCGGTGGTGGCCGCGGTCGCGCCGCCCCGGGTCCTGGAGGTGGACGGCTGGCTGGTGCCGCTGGACGATGGCGCGATCGGCCGCGCCAAGAGCGCCGTGCCCCTCTCTCACGACCTCGATCCTCGCAGCGTGGACCGGGTCGTCGAGGCCTTCCGCGACCATCGCCTGCCGCCGGCCTTCCGCCTCGCCGACACGCCGGCCCTCGACCCGATCCGCGAGGCGGCGGCCCGTCACGGCGTCGCCGGCCGGCAGCCCACCGTGATGAAGCTAGGCGAGGCGGCCCGCATCGCGGCCCTGGGCGACGCGCCGGCGCGGCTGCTGGAGCGGCCCGACGACGCCTGGAGCGCGGTCTTCCTGGGGGACGGCTTCGATCCGGCCGAAGGCGCGCTGCGCATCCGCAACCTCTCTCGCGCGCCCTCGGCCCGTTACGGCGCCGCCGGCGCGGACGGGGCGACCCGCGCCGTCGGCGTGCTGACGGTGTTCGAAGGGTGGGGCGGCGTCCACGGCATGCGCACAGCGCCCGAGGCCCGCGGCCGGGGCCATGCGGCGGCGATCCTGGGCGCATTCGGACGCGCCTTGGCCTCGGAGGGGATCGGCCGGGTGGTCCTGCAGGTGGAGGAGGCCAACCCCGCCCGCCGCCTCTATCGCCGCGCCGGCTTCCAGCCGCTCTGGACCTACCGCTACTGGCGCTGACGCTGCGGAAGCTGCGCTAGGCTCGCGCCATGCAGCAAGGTCCCCAGTCCCGCTTCGGCCCCAACGTGCGCATCGCGCCCGACGCCTTCGTGCACCCGAGTGCGCAGCTCTACGGCGCAGTCGAACTCGCGTCGGAAGCGTCCATCTGGCCCAACGTCGTGGTGCGCGCCGAGGTGCTGGAGGTGCGCATCGGCGCCCGCACCAACATCCAGGACTTCGTTATGATCCACATCGGCGCCGGGACCGGCACGATTATCGGCGAGGACTGCTCGATCACCCATCACGTCACGCTGCACGGCTGCCGGATCGGGGACCGGGTTCTGGTGGGCATCGGCGCCACCATCATGGACGGCTGCGAGATCGGCGAGAACTCCATCATCGCCGGCCAGGCCTTCCTGAAGGAGGGCACGATCATCCCGCCCAACTCGATCGTCATGGGCGCGCCCGGCAAGGTCGTGCGCGAGCGGGACAACGCCGCCGCCAACGCCATGAACGCCTGGATGTACGCCCGCAACGCCGCCGCCTACGCCCGCGGCGAGCACCGCCTGTGGGCGTCGGCCGACTTCGCCGAGGCCTCCCGCGCCGAACGCGCGCGCCTGCAGGCGCTCTACGGCTGACCTACTTCGCCAGGTCGCGCAGGATCGAGTCCCAGTGCGCGAGGCTGCCGTCCAGGGCGGCGATCGGCACCTTCTCGTTGAGGCCGTGGGCGAAGGCCTCGCCGGGCCGCATGAACAGGCCCGAGACCCCGTAGCTGGGGATTCCCACGGCGCGGAAATGCATGCTGTCGGTCGCGCCCGACGCCTGGCTCGGCACGATCGGCAGGCCCGGGAAGCGGGCGTGCACGGCCTTCCGGATCGCCGTCATCACGTCCGGCCGCAGCGGCGAGGCGGGGCTGTCGACCGAGCCGTCGTCGACCCGGGTCACCGTGACGCTCGCGTCGCCGATCACCTCCGCGAGGGTCCGCCGCACGCTCTCGGACGAGGTGCCCGGGAAGATCCGGCAGTTCACCGTCGCGCTCGCCTTCTGCGGCAGGGCGTTGGGCGCATGTCCGCCCGACAGCATCGTCGCGACGCAGGTGGTCCGCAGCACCGGATTGTAGTTCGCGTCCGCCGACAGACGCTCGACGGCGTCCTTGTCGGCGGGATCTGCCGCGAAGCGCTTCATCGCCGCACCCAGGTCGCCCGGCGTGCTCCGCGACGCCGCCTCCAGCATCGCCCGGGTGATCTCGTTGTGCATCGTCGGGAAGCGGTAGGCGCGCAGCTTCTCCAGCGCCGCCGACAGGCGATAGATGGCGTTCGAGGGTGTAGGCCGGCTCGAGTGCCCGCCGGGGTCGGTGAAGGTGATGGTGAAGTCGGCGTAGGTCTTCTCGGCGCCCTGGACGCCGTAGGCCACCGCCTTGCCGGCCTCGTCCAGCGAGCCGCCGCCGCCGTCGGCGTTCAGCACCATCTCGGCGCCCTTCAGCCGCCTGGCGAGCTCTGCGGTGGTGACCATGGTGGTCTCCTCGTCGCCCGAAAGCGCCAGGACCACGTCGCGGCCGGGCTTCCAGCCCTCCTTCCGCAACTTCGCCAGCGTCGCCACGACCACCGACACGTCGGCCTTGTTGTCGTCCGCCCCGCGCCCGTAGAGATAGCCGCCCTCGACGACCGGCGTGAACGGATCGCGCGCCCAGTCCTCGGCCCTGGCCTCGACCACGTCCATGTGGCCCGAGATGACGATCGGCGGCCGCTTCGGGTCGGTGCCGGGATAGCGGGCGATCAGGAACGCCGTCCCGTTCAGCGGCTCGATCGTGATCTCGTCCGGCCGGTATCCGCCGGCGACGAGGACGCTCTTCAGGTACTCGGCGTAGGCCACGGTCTGGCCGCGGCCCGCCACCGTCGGGAACGCCACGCCCCGCTTCAGGATCTCAAGGGTGCGGTCGAGAAGCGCGGGGTCCGGCTTCGGCGGAGCGGCCAGGGCAGGGGCGGCGAGGGCGGCCGCGAGCGCGGCGGCAAGGACGAGTTTCACGCGGGAATCCGAAGCGGCTGATGGCGGCGACGCTACAGGCGCGCCGGGACATCGGCCATAGGCGGCGCGCCCCGCAGCGCATTCTTTGGACCGCAGCGACCGCGAAGTGTGCAGGGCCGCCCGGGCCCCACCACCTCTGCGGATCGCCCCGATCCCTGCGGTTGAGGTCAGCGGCCTTTGAACGCCGGCTCGCGCTTTTCCATGAACGCCCGCATGCCTTCCAGCGAGTCCTCGGTCTTGAGCAGCGGCAGGAGCTGGAGGAACACGTGGTGCACGTGCTCGTCGAAGCCCTCGGACAGGCCCATGCGCATCAGCCGCTTCGAGGCCTGCACCGCCAGCGGGGCGTTGGCGACGATCTCCAGCGCCAGCTTGCGCGCCTCGGCCGCCACCTGGTCGGCCGGCACGGCCCGCGAGGCCAAGCCCAGCTCGACGCACTCGGCGGCGTTCAGGGTGCGGCCGGTGAAGATGATCTCGGCCGCCTTCGACCAGCCCAGCAGCCGCGGCAGCAGCCAGGTGCCGCCGCTCTCGGGCACGATCCCGCGCTTGGTGAAGGCCGCGGCCATCTTGGCGTTGTCGGCCATGATGCGGATGTCGCAGCCCAGCGCCGTGTCCATCCCGTAGCCCGCGGCCGAGCCGTTCAGCGCGCAGATGGTCGGCGTTCCGAGGTTGAACAGCACCGTAGGCGGCGTCGCGCGCAGGTCGATGTCGGTCGAGGTCGATGCGCCCTCAAGTCCCGTCGAGCCCTTGGTCGCCCCGCCCAGGTTCAGCCCGGCGCAGAACGCGCGCCCCGTGCCCGTCAGGATGATGCAGCGCACGTCCCGGTCGCGATCGGCCTTCAGCAGCAGCTCGGTGAGCTGGTTCAGCATCGGGCCTGAGATCGTGTTCATCCGCTCGGGGCGGTTGAAGGTGATCGTCGCGATGTGCTCGCTCACCTCGTAGAGCACTTCGTCCTGATCTGCGGTGACGGCGCTGTCGGCCATGGGATCCTCCGGAGTTTCGGAGAGCCTACCCCAACTGCGCGTTTCCGCAGAGGCAACAGCCTCCTCACCTTCTCGTCGCGCCTGCGGCGCGCGGGGAGAGGCGGTCAGCCCTCGACGATCGCCCGCGCGCGGCGGAACACGGCCTCGAACATCTCCGCCGTCAGCCGGCCCGTGTTCGTGTTGAGTCGCGAGCAGTGGTAGCTGTTCAGCACCGTGTAGGGGCCCGCCGGGAACTCGGTCCCGTGCCCCGCGATCCCCGCCGAGGCTTTCAGCCCCAGCGCCCGCAGCACGTTGCGCCGCGAGACGTCGCCCAGGGTCACGATCACCTTCAGCCGGGGCAGGGCGGCCAGGCGGGCGGCGAGGAACGGCCGGCATGTCGCTTCCTCGGCCGTCTCCGGCTTGTTGCCCGGCGGGGCGCAGCGCACGGCGTTGGTGATCATGCAGTCCACGAGCGTGACGCCGTCGTCCGGCCGCGCTTCGTAGGTTCCCTGCGCGAAGCCCGTCTTCAGCAGGGTCTCGTAGAGCATCCACCCGGCGCCGTCGCCCGTGAACGGCCGGCCGGTGCGGTTCGCCCCCATCCGGCCCGGCGCCAGCCCCACCACGCACAGCCGCGCGGCCTCGTCGCCGAACGAGGCCACGGCGCCGTTGAATCCCCCCGGCACGCTGACCTTGTTGGCCTCGCGGTAGGCCACCAGGCGCGGGCAGAGCGGGCAGTCGGCCGGCGCCTCCGGCGGGGCCTCAGCTCTCGGCGTCTTCACGTGCGGGCCCGCGGCTCTCGGAAATGAACTTCGGCAGGCGCGAGGGCCGGCCGATCATGTCGGCCAGGTCGGCCAGGTCCACGAAGTTGTCGGCCTGCCGGCGCAGGTCGTCGGACACCATCGGCGGCTGGCTCTTCACGGTCGAGACGACCGTCACCCGCGAGCCCCGGCGCTGCACGGCCTCAACCAGTCGGCGGAAATCCCCGTCGCCGGAGAACAGCACCATGTGGTCGGCATGCTCGGCCATCTCCAGCATGTCGACGGCGATCTCGACGTCCATGTCGCCCCGGAAGCGCTTGCGGCCGTGGCTGTCCACGTACTCTCGCGCCGGCTTCGTGACGAGGCGGTAGCCGTTGTAGTCCAGCCAGTCGACCAGCGGCCGGATCGGCGAGTAATCCTCGTTCTCGACGAGGGCGGTGTAGTAGTAGGCCCGGACCAGCACCGAGCGCTTCTTGAACTCGTCGAGGAGCTTCCGGTAGTCGATGTCGAAGCCGAGGTTTTTGGCGGCGGAATAGAGGTTGGCGCCGTCGATGAACAAGGCCAGCCGGTCGGTAGGATAGAACGTCATCGCCAACCAACTCCCCGACCTGCAGGACGCCGTCGTCATCGCGCTGGGGAGCAACCTTCCGGGGCCGTACGGCTCGTCCGAGGCGCTCCTGGAGGCGGCGCTGGCGCGGTTCCCGGATGTCGGCCTGAAAATCCTCGTGCGGTCGTCCTGGTGGCGCTCGGCCGCCTGGCCCGATCCCAATGGCCCTGAGTATCGCAACGGCGTCGTTCTTGTCGAGGCGAACGCCGGACCCGCCGGCGTGCTGGCCGCCCTTCTCAAGCTGGAGGCCGAGATGGGCCGCGAGCGCTGGGCCCGCAACGCGCCGCGCACCCTCGACCTGGATCTCATCGCCCATGGCCGCCGCGTGCTGGACGAGCCGGGCCTGGTGGTCCCGCACCCCCGCGCCCACGAACGCCTCTTCGTCATGGGCCCCCTGGCCGAGATCGCGCCCGACTGGCGGCATCCCGTGCTGGAAAAGACGGCCGCGGAGCTGGTGTCCGCGACGACCGTCGGTCGCGACGCCGCGCGCGCCTGATCCCGTCGCAAGGCGCGCCGCAGGCGCCCTCTGGACCACGAGCCACACGAACCAGGCGAACGCGCCGCGCGGTCGCTCCAGGCGGCGCGGCTATCCGCCTGGACCCGTTCGTGTCGTTCGTGTCGTTCGTGGTTGAATCCTACTGTCGCCCAAGCGGCCGGAATGTCGGCGTCAGCGACCGCGGTCCGTCCTAGGCTCGGGAACGGCCGGCACATGGCGGCCGGGTCACGGAGGACTCCATGCGCTTCATCATCATCCGCAAGGCCGACGCCAACAGCGAGGGCGCCGACGAGGCCACGCCCGAGCTCGCCGAGGCGATGATGGCCTACCACGAGGCGATGGGGCGCTCGCTGAAGATCCTGGGCGGCGACGGGCTGAAGCCGTCGCGGGAGGGCGCGCGCGTCAAGTTCCGGAACGGCAAGCCGCTGGTCATCGACGGCCCGTTCGCCGAGACCAAGGAGATCGTCGCCGGCTTCACGCTCGTCGAAGCGGGCTCCCTGGCCGAGGTCCTGGAATGGGCGAAGCGCTGGCCGGCCCTCGACGGCGACGGTGAGGTAGAGCTGGAAGTCCGCCCGCTCTACGAGATCGAGGACTTCGGCGACGCCTTCACGCCCGAGCTCAAGGCCGACGCGCAGCGGATCCTCGGCGGAGGCTGACGGCGGGCCTGCGGCCTTTGCGGCGTTGCACAAAATGGCCCGAAGCTCTATCTTCGCCGGTTCTACTTCCCCGCCGCTCCGAGAGATTGAATGGCCCGCGTCACCGTCGAAGACTGCATCGAGAAGGTCCCGAACCGCTTCTCGCTCGTTCTCCTGTCCGCCCATCGCGCCCGCGCCATCTCGGCCGGCTCGCAGATCATGGTCGACCGCGACAACGACAAGAACCCGGTCGTGGCCCTGCGCGAGATCGCCGACGACGTGGTCGATGGCGAGGAACTGCGGGAGAGCGTGATCGCGTCCCTGCAGCGTGTCGACGAGCGTTCGGAAGCCGAGGAAGAGGCCGAAACCCTCGCCCTGCTGGCCGATCCGACCCACATGCAGATGAGCGAGCTGGAACTGGTCCGCGCGCTGCAGAGCGACCGTGACGGCGGCCAGGAGGAGCGGTACTGAGCCCGGAAGGCGCAGACCCTCTGATCCAGGACGCGGCGGTCCAGCCCGCCGCACCCCCTAAAGACGCACCTATGCCGGCGCCGGCCGCGGCCAGCCCGCCGCGGCCCAAGATGCTGCGCCAGTTCGAGCTGATCGAGAAGGTCCGCTCCTACGACCCCACGGCCGACGAGGCGCTGCTGAACCGCGCCTATGTCTACGCCATGCGCCAGCACGGCTCGCAGAAGCGGGCGTCCGGCGACCCCTATTTCGCCCACCCGATCGAGGTGGCCGGCATCCTCACGGACTACCGGCTCGACACCGAGACGATCGTCACGGCCCTCCTGCACGACGTCATCGAGGACACCGACGCCACCCGGGAGCAGGTCGAGCAGCTGTTCGGCGCCGAGATCGCCGAGCTGGTGGAGGGCGTCACCAAGCTCTCCAAGCTGGAGCTCTCCCAGGACCACCTCCGCCAGGCCGAGAACCTGCGGAAGTTCATCCTCGCCATCTCCAAGGACGTCCGCGTCCTCCTCGTGAAGCTGGCCGACCGGCTGCACAACATGCGGACGCTGCACTTCATCAAGCAGGCCGCCAAGCGCGAGCGGATCGCGCGCGAGACGCTCGACATCTACGGCCCGCTGGCCCGCTCCATCGGCGTGCACCGCATCTGCGAGGAGCTGGAGGAGCTGGCCTTCGCCCACCTCAACCCGGTGGGACGCAACGCCATCCTTCGGCGGCTGGAGGTGCTGCGCAGCGAGCAGGGCGGGGCGGTCTCGGCGGTCAGCCAGGAGATCACCACGCGGCTGCAGGCGGCGGGCATCCCCGCACGCGTCTACGGCCGGGAGAAGAGCGCCTATTCGATCTGGCGCAAGCTGCAGCGGAAATCGATTGGATTCTCTCAGCTTTCCGACATCTACGCCTTCCGGGTCATCACCGACTCCGAGGAGGACTGCTATCGCGCCCTGGGCGTGATCCACCGCGCGTGGCCCAGCGTTCCCGAGCGGTTCAAGGACTTCATCTCCACCCCCAAGCGGAACAACTATCGTTCGCTGCACACCACCGTGGTCGGGTACCGCGGCATGCGCATCGAGATGCAGATCCGCACCGAGGCCATGGACCTGGTGGCCGAGGAAGGGGTGGCGGCCCACTGGCGCTACAAGAACACCTCGTACGGCTTCGACCCCGAGCACCAGAAGGCAGCCGGCGGCCGGGACCCGCTGGTCAACCTGCGCCACCTCGTCCAGGTGCTGGAGCACGGCGGAGACGCCGAGGAGCTGGTCGAGCACGCCAAGCTCGAGATGTACCTCGACCAGGTGTTCGTCTTCACGCCGAAGGGCCAGCTGGTCAGCCTGCCGCGCGGCGCCATGCCGCTCGACTTCGCCTACGCCCTGCATACCGACATCGGCGACACCACCATCGGCGCCAAGATCAACGGCGAGCTGAAGCCGCTGCGCACCGCGCTCTCCAACGGCGACGTGGTCGAGGTGATCCGCGGCGGCAAGCCGGTGGTGCCGCCCGACTGGCGCTCGCTCACGGTGACCGGCCGCGCCCGCTCGGCGATCCGCCGCCACATCCGCCAGACCGAGCGCGAGGAGTTCATCCGCCTCGGCCGCGCGACGGTGGACCAGATGTTCGAGGCCGCCGGGAAGAGCCGCAAGGACGTCTCCCTGCGCCCGGCGATGGAGCGCTTCGCGGTCGCCAGCGAGGACGAGCTGTTCGACGCCGTCGGCCGCGGCCGGGCCTCGCCGGCCCAGGTGCTGGAGACGGTCTTCCCCGGCCTGAAGGCGGCCGAGCGCGAGGCGGCCACCGCCCGCCAGCACATCCAGGACGGCAAGGGCGCCCGGCTCTACGTCCGGGGCAGCGGCCTCACGCCCGGCGTGTCGCTGCATTTCGGCGAGTGCTGCTCACCCGTGCCCGGCGACCGTATCGTCGGCATCCTCGAGAACGACGGGCGCGGCCTCACGGTCCATACGATCGACTGCGAGCAGCTCGCCCAGTACGAGGACCGTGAGGAGCTCTGGCGCGACCTGCAGTGGACGCCCGAGGCCGAGCGCAACGCCACGGCCCGCGCGCGGCTCACGGCCACCATCCGCAATGCGCCGGGCGTGCTGGGCCAGGTCTGCACCATCATCGGCGACGCGGGCGGCAACATCGTGGGCCTGCGCATGCACCACCGGCAGTCCGACTTCTTCGCCGTCGACATCGACGTGGACGTCAACGACGCCCGCCACCTGACCCACATCTCTGCGGCGCTGCGCGCCAATCCCAGCGTGGAAGACGTCGAGCGGACGAAGGGCTAGCTAGGGCAGGGCCGCGTAACGGTCGCGGAAATCGAGGTTCAGCACCATCCATCCTCTCGGCGCACGGTAGAACTGAAGCTTGAAGAACAAGGCCCCGGCGTCGAAGCGGACGAGATAGGTGCGGATGCGGAAGCTGGGCGACAGGACGTCGTCCTTCATCAGCTCCCAGTCCGCCATGGGGCCATAGGCCTTCATAATCAGGTCAGTCTGGCTGATGACGAAGTCCACTTCGGCCTGCTTCCGGTCCATGAGCGTCCCTTGCCAGAGGTCCCGGTAAGCCTTGGCCGTCTGGCCGGATTTCAGTTTCTGAAAGAAGCCGTTCGCGACATCGTCGGGCGCGACGTTCTGCGCGACGGCAGGCGCTGCGATCAACAAGGCAGCCGCCAGCATAAGCATCCTGAGCATGTGTTCCGTGCCGCCCCCCGAGGAAGTTGAGTGTGTCGCCGCGGTGGGCCTGCGGCAAGCGCCGATCACGCCCCCAGGCGCGCCAGTTCCTCGATGGCCAGGCGATGCTCGATCTCGTCGCGCCAGTGCGCCCGGATCCGCTTCAGGATGTAGGGGGGCACCCAGTCGTAGCTGTCGGTCCGCCCGGGCTCGATGAAGAGCGGCGTGATCGAGCTGTAGTTCTGCTCGATCAGCGCCTCGCAGAAGGCGCGGATCACCTGCTGGTCGTCGATATAGGGCTCGCAGCGCAGTTCCTCGGCGGCGGCCCGGCCGCCCACGGGGACCCAGAGGTGCGGGTACGGCTGGTCGCAGGCCACGCCCTTCAGGCGCGCGCAGCCGCTCAGGTTCAGCCGCAGCTGCCCGATGCCGCCGGGCGAGGTGCCCATCAACAGGAAGGCGAGATCGACGGACAGCGCCATGCGCCAGGGCGTCGCCCAGGCGGTCAGCCGGAACCCCGTGTCGATCGAGGGGCCCACGAACTCGCGCGTGATCGTGGAGCCGAAGGGATAGGCGTACCACTCGTCACGGATCTCGGACTGCACGACCAGCGGGTCGCGCGCCGACTGGTCCAGCGGCCCGAAGTCGCCGCGGCGGAAGAAGATCTCGGCGTTCGGCGCCGGGAAAAGCGCGATCCAGGCCGTCGATTTCACGTCCAGGTGCTCGGCGTCGTCGGCCGTGGTGGCGCGGTAGCGCTCCAGCGCCGTCAGCCAGACGTACATCAGCGCATGGGCCTCGCCGGGGCTCGCCATCTCGCAGACGTAGAGAAGCTCGTCGCCGTTGCTCTTCCAGAACGTGGGGGCGGTCAGGTCCGGCTGATGGCGGTCGGCGAAGGCCCGATGCTCGGCCTTCAGAATGAAGTCGAAGTCCCTGTAGAAATTCAGGATTTCGGGCCGCCAGACGTTGCGGGACTGCTTGTAGCGGGTGGCCTCGACCAGGTCGGCGCTGAAGAAGAGCCGCAGGCGCGGCTTCAGACCTTCCGGGAAGTCTCCCGGAAACATCTCCTGCCCGCCCGGCGCTGTTGCGCTCGTCGGCGGATTGATGCCCGCACCATCGGCCATGGCTGAGCTTTAGCGGTTGCGGGCTAACGCATCCTTTCGATACGCCCGAAAAGTGGCGCGCGTCCGCCGGGCCGGGGGACCTTCCGGCGCGCCGAAAACGGGACTATCTCGCAGACCATGAACACCGACGACGTCCTCGAGGAATTCCGCGGCGCCGGCGCCCTGCGCGAAGGCCACTTCATCCTGGCCAGCGGCCGCCATTCCCCGATGTTCCTGCAGAAGAACCTGGTCTTCCAGTACGCCGACCGCACCGAACGGCTCTGCAAGGCCCTGGCGGCGAAGATCGTCGAACGGTTCGGCAAGCCCGACGTGATCGTGGCGCCCGCGGTGGGCGCGATCATCCCCGGCTACGAGGTCGCCCGCGCGCTCGGCGTGCCGTCGATCTACGTCGAGCGCGAGGACAGCCGGTTCAAGCTGCGGCGCGCCTTCACGATCGCGCCGGGGGCCAAGGTCGTCGTGGTCGAGGACGTCATCACCACCGGCGGCAGCTTCCGCGAGGCGGTGGAGCCGATCGAGGCGGCGGGCGGCCAGGTGCTCTGCTGCGCGTGCATCGTCGACCGGTCCGGCGGTCGGGCCGACGTGGGCTGGCCGCTCGTGGCGCTGGCCACCGTCGACGTGCCCAGCTACGCGCCGGACGAGATCCCGCCCGAACTCGCCGCCATCCCCGCCGAGGAGCCGGGCTCCAAGAGGCTGCGCAAGTGAGCCGGCTGAGACTCGGCGTGAACATCGACCACGTCGCCACCGTGCGGAACGCGCGGGGCGAGGGCTATCCCGACCCCGTGCGCGCGGCCGAGATGGCCCTGGCGGCCGGCGCGGACGGGATCACCGCCCACCTGCGCGAGGACCGCCGCCACATCTCCGACGCCGACATCGACGCGCTCGCGGTCATCTGCCGCCGCCGCGGCCGGCCGCTGAACTTCGAATGCGCGGTGACGCCCGAGATGGAGGCGATCGCGCTCGCCCATCGCCCGCACGCCGCATGCCTCGTGCCCGAGCGGCGCGAGGAGGTCACGACCGAGGGCGGCCTCGACGTCGTGCGCGGCCGCAACGCCATCGCCCCCGTCGTGCGCCGGATGGCCGACGCCGGGATCCGGGTCTCGCTCTTCATCGACGCCGACGACGCCCAGGTGCAGGCGGCGCAGGCCGTCGGCGCCCAGGTGGTCGAGCTGCACACCGGCGCCTACTGCCAGGCGGTCCGCGAACGGAAGCCCCAGGCCGAGGCGCTGCTGAAGGGCCTTGCCGCCGCCGCCGAACGCGCGGCCGACCTGGGCCTCGAGGTGCACGCCGGCCACGGCATCGACTACGAGACGGTCAAGCCGATCGCCGCCATCCCTCAGGTGGCCGAGCTCAACATCGGCCATTTCCTGATCGGCGAAGCGATTTTCATCGGCCTCGGGCCCGCCATCCAGCGCATGCGGGCGCTGATGGACGAAGCACGCGTGACTCGGGCCGCATGATCCTCGGCCTCGGCTCCGACCTCTCCGACATCCGGCGCATCCAGGCGAGCCTGGACCGCTTCGGCGACAGGTTCCGACACCGCGTCTTCACCGAGCTCGAGCGGACCCGGTCCGAGCGCAAGGCCGACGCCGCCGCCAGCTACGCCAAGCGCTTCGCCGCGAAGGAGGCCTGCGCCAAGGCGCTGGGCACCGGCATGCGCCGCGGTGTCTTCTGGCGCGACATGGGCGTGGTCAACATGCGCTCGGGCCAGCCCACGATGCAGCTCACCGGCGGCGCGCTCGCCCGCCTGCAGGAGATGACGCCGCCGGGCCATCGGGCCGTCATCCACCTGTCGCTCACCGACGATCATCCGTATGCTCAGGCGTTCGTCATCATCGAAGCGCTGCCGGAAACCTGAACGTCCGGGCAGAACGTTGTTCATTTGACGCTCATGCGGAACGCCGCATATGCGCCGCGTTGTTCCGCCAGAGAATTGGAATGCCCAAGCTGAAGCTCGTCCTCGCCGCCATCGCCCTGCTGAGCGCCACGCCCGCCGCCGCGGCGCAGGATGCGAGCCTGTTCGGCACCTGGCGCAATCCCAAGAACTCGGTGCACGTGGACATCCGCCCCTGCGCCCAGGGCGCCTGCGGCTACGTCGTCTGGGCCAGCGAGAAGGCCAAGCGTGACGCGCGCGAGGGCGGGACGCCCAACCTGATCGGCCTGCAGCTGTTCCGCGAGTTCCAGCCGCGCAAGAACGGCGTCTGGCAGGGCAAGGTGTTCGTACCCGACCTGAACCGCACCTTCAGCGGCCAGGCCGAGCCGATCGACGCCCAGCGCCTGCGCGCCAAGGGCTGCTTCATCGGCAACATCCTCTGCAAGACCCAGGTCTGGACCCGGATCGAGAAGAGCTGACGCCGGCCGCGCTCAGTGCGCGGTCTTGCGGCGCGGGACGAGGTGCAGGACGCCCGCGATCACGGCCCCGACGGCGAGGCCCACGACGCCTGACAGCCCGGCGGTGACGATCCACCCGCTGACGGCGCCGAGGCCGCCGGGCGTGGCGTCGGCGACCGCGTGCGCGGCGTGCTCGATCCAGGCCGGAACCGGCGTGAAGTGATACTCGTGAAGGCCGTGCACGATGATGCCGCCGCCGACCCAAAGCATGGCCGCGGTGCCCACCGTCGACAGCAGGCTCAGCACCGCCGGCATGCCCTTCACCAGCGCGCGCCCCGCGCCCTGCAGGGCCGCGGCGCGCCGCTGGGCCAGGTGCAGGCCGATGTCGTCCATCTTCACGATGAGGCCGACCACGCCGTAGACCCCCACGGTGATGGCCAGCGCGACCAGGGCGAGCGCCGCGGCCTGCATCGGCAACGAAAGGGTCTCCACCTGCGCCAGGGCGATGGCCATGATCTCGGCCGACAGGATCAGGTCGGTCCGGATGGCGCCGGCGACCTTCTCCTTCTCCATCTCCTCGGACGAGAGCGCGAGCTCTTCGGGCTGGTCGTCCGCATGCTCCCCCTGGACGGCCTCGAGGATCTTCTCGGCGGCCTCGAAGCAGAGATAGGCGCCGCCGATCATGAGCAGCGGCGTCACCGCCCATGGGGCGAAGGCGCTGAGGAGCAGCGCGCCCGGCAGGAGGAACAGGAACTTGTTCTTGAGCGACCCGAGGGCGATCTTGCCCACGATCGGCAGCTCGCGGTCGGGCGTGAAGCCCATGGCGTAGCCCGGCGTCACCGCCGCGTCGTCCACCACCACGCCGGCGGCCTTCGCGCCGGCCTTGCCCGCGGCCGCGCCGACGTCGTCGAGCGAGGCGGCGGCCAGCTTGGCGATGGCGGCGACGTCGTCCAGAAGTGCAGCCAGTCCAGACGCCATGCGCTCGCCTCGCGACGGCCGTCGGGTCCGGCCCGGCCATCCCATCCGACGCTTCCCGTGCCGGCGTCAAGCAGCGGGATGTGTGCTAGCGTCGCCGTATGCGGTCGCCTCGACGGCGTCCGTCGACAGATCGGGGAGATGACGATGCAGAGACTGATCCTGGCCGCCGCCTGCCTGGCGCTGGCGACGCCGGCCGCCGCCGATACGATCGACGAGGTCGTGGGCAAGGGCATCATCCTCAGCGTGCAGGGGATGGAGATCGACGTGAAGTACACGCCCGACGGCAAGTTCACCGCCATGGAAGGCCAGGTCACCGGCGAGTGGCGGCGGGACGGCGACAAGCTGTGCACGAAATCGAACTTTGATCCGAACGAGCAGTGCGTGGCGTATCCCGCGGACAAGAAGTCGGGCGACAGCTTCGACATCGAGGGGCCGCAGGGCGCGGCCACCATCAAGATCAAGTAGCCGCCGATCGGCGGCGCGAGGGGGAGGGGCCATGTCCGAAACGATCCGCCGGAGCCTGCCGCCAGGCTTTGTCGAGACGCCGCACCCGCCCGTGTCGGACCGGGTGGTGAGCCGCGTCGAGACGACGCTGATCGACCGCCCGTTCGCCGAAACGGTTCGGGCGGTGGACGCCACGCCCCTCAGCCGCCGCCACCCGGCTGCGGCCGGTCTCCCGGGCGTGGTCGACACCCTGCCGCTCACGCCGAACGGCTTCGGGCCGGTGGGCGGCCGTCACCTCGTGTTCCTGACCGACGGCACCACGGTGGTCGAACAGGTGCTGGACAACGAAAGGTCCGAGACGGCCTGGCGCTTCCGCTATGTGGTCTGGGGTTACACCACGCCCGCCGCCAAGGCGCTCCGCTACGGTCTGGGAGACTTCCTCTACACGGCCGAGGGCGACCGGACGCGCGTCACCTGGACCTATTCGTTCGAGCTGAAGCCCGATGTCTTTCCGGGCGTCCTGGGCCCCGGGCTCGGCGGCTTCCTGCTGAAGCTGGCCTTCCTGAACGGACCCTATGGCGCCTGGATGCGGGCCGGGCTCGCCGCCATCAAGGCCGCCGTGGAGCGCGGATAGCGTCGCCCGGGGACACAGCCTCCGGTCCTCCCCTGCAAGGGGAGGGGGACCATGCGCCAGCATGGTGGAGGGGTCGGTGGCGCCGGCTGTGAGGCAGGACGCAGAGACGCCGCGCCGGGTTACCCCGTCATCTGCGCCGGGTCGTACCAGAACACCTCGCGCCAGACCTTGTCGCCGCGCCAGGTCTGCAGGGCGATCTCCTCGAAGCTGCGGTCCTCGCCCGCCTTCGAGGTGAAGGTGAAGCGCCAGTGGATGGCCACGCGGTCGCCGTCCACCAGCGGCGGCGCCAGGAGCTCGGTCTTCACCGCCGCCACGCGCGCCAGGGTCCGGGCCTCGCCGGCCATCAGGGTTTCGCGGCCCGCGCGCGGCGGCTGCTGGTTCTCCTGCATCGAGGCGTCCTCGGCGTACCAGTCCCGGATCGCCTCCACGTGCTCGCCGCGCAGCACCTGGGCCACGAAGGCGTCGACGGTCTCGCGGGTCGGCATGGGTCAGGCTCCTTCGGCGAACGTGGGAGGCAGGAAACAGCATGAATTGGCCCGCCCGCCCAGGCCGGCGGCCGCGCTCGATCGTCGCCTGTCGCAATGTTCACGGGCGCCGAACTTGCTCATGGGGTATCCAGCGGCTAGCTAACGGCCGCTTCGGGACGGCGCGGCGCGGACCAGGGACTTCCATGAGCGAGAACGTGCAGGGCGGCGCCCAGGCCCCCGAGAAGAGCAACGCGGTCCAGGAATTCGTCGAGATCGTGAAGACGATCGTCTACGCGCTCCTGATCGCGCTGTTCCTGCGGATCCTGTTCTTCCAGCCGTTCACCATCCCGTCCGCCTCGATGGAGCCCAACCTCTACGAGGGCGACTACATCATCGTCTCGAAGTTCAGCTACGGCTACTCGCGCCACTCGATCCCGTTCAGCCCGCCGCTGTTCGAGGGCCGGATCATGGATCAGCCCGCAAAGCGGGGCGACATCGCGGTCTTCAAGCTGCCGAGCGACGGTCGCACCGACTACGTGAAGCGGATCATCGGCGTGGCCGGCGACCGCGTGCAGATGCGGAACGGCCTGCTCTACGTGAACGACCAGCTGGTCCAGCGCGACGCGCTCTCGCCCGCGCGCACCGAGACGCCCAACGGCGCGGTCGACGTGCCCCGTTACCAGGAAACCCTGGCGGACGGCCGCAGGTTCGTGACCCAGGACTTCGGCACGGACGGCCAGCTCGACAACACCGAGGCCTTTGTCGTGCCCGAGGGCTACTACTTCGCCATGGGGGACAACCGCGACAACTCGCTGGACAGCCGGGTCCCGTCCGGCTTCGGCGGCGTCGGCTTCGTCCCGGCCGAGAACCTCGTGGGCAAGGCCCAGATCATCCTGCTGTCCTGGAAGCCGGAGGCCTCGATCTTCAAGCCCTGGACGTGGATCCTCGACGCCCGTCCCAGCCGGTTCTTCAAGATCCTCAAGTGAGCCCGGAATGAACGCCCGGGCGGCGGCGGTCGAAGAGCTCGAACGCCGGATCGGCTACACCTTTTCCGACCGCGACCTCCTGGAGCGCGCGCTCACCCACGCCAGCGTCGGCGACGGCGCGCGCGAGGTGCGCCACAACGAACGCCTGGAGTTCCTCGGAGACCGGGTGCTGAACCTCTGCGCCGCCGAGCGGTTGATGGCCCTGGACCCCGACGCGCGGGAAGGGGAGATGAGCCGCAGGCTGGCCGCCCTCGTGAACTACCACGCCTGCGCCCGCGCCGCCGAGCGGGCGGGCCTGCCGGCCGCCCTGCGCCTCTCGGCCAGCGCCACCAAGGTCGGCGCCCGGCGGTCCGACGCGGTCATGGGCGACGCCTGCGAGGCGCTGATCGCCGCGCTCTACATCGACGGCGGACTGGGCGCCGCGCGGGCCTTCTTCGACGTCTTCTGGGCGCCGGAGTTCGAGCATATCGACACCCCGCGCGCCAAGGACCCCAAGACCCGCCTCCAGGAGTGGGCGCAGGGACAGGGCCTGCCGCTGCCCGCCTACGAGGTGCTGTCGCGGGAGGGGCCGGCCCACGCCCCGGCCTTCACGGTGGCGGTCCGCGTCAAGGGCTTCGCCGAGGAGCGCGGCCAGGGCGGCTCGCGCCAGGCCGCCGAGAAGGCCGCCGCCCAGGCGATGCTGCAGAAGCGCGAAGGCGAAGGCCCGGAGGCCGCCGAGATCCCATGACCCAGACCCAGCACGCCGGCTTCGCGGCGATCATCGGCGCGCCCAACGCGGGCAAGTCGACCCTCACCAACCGCCTCGTCGGCGCCAAGGTCTCGATCGTGACCCAGAAGGTGCAGACCACGCGGTTCCCGGTCCGCGGCGTGGCGATCCACGGCGACGCGCAGATCGTGCTGGTGGACACGCCCGGCATCTTCAGCCCCCGCCGCCGGCTGGACCGGGCGATGGTGCGGGCCGCCTGGGGCGGGGCCGAGGACGCCGACGCGGTGGTCCACCTCGTGGACGTGCCCGCCCAGCTCCACGACAGTCCGGCCGACCGCAAGGCCCAGGCCGACGTCGAGTCGATCGTCGGGGGCCTGAAGAAGGCCGGTCGCAAGGCGATCCTCGCCCTCAACAAGATCGACGGCATGAAGCGGGAGGAGCTGCTGGGCGTCTCGCAGACGCTGTTCGAGACCGGCGTCTACGACGAGGTCTTCATGATCTCGGCGAAGACCGGCGACGGCGTCGACGACCTGAAGGCGCGGCTCGCGGCCCTGATGCCGGAGAACCCCTGGTACTACCCCGAGGACCAGACCGCCGACCTGCCGGCCCGCCTGCTCGCCGCCGAGATCACCCGCGAGAAGCTCTACCTGCGCGTCCACGAGGAGCTGCCGTACTCGGCCGCGGTGGAAACCACCGCCTTCGAGGAGCGCAAGGACGGCGGCGTCCGCATCGAGCAGACCATCTACGTCGAGCGCGAGAGCCAGCGCCCGATCATCCTCGGCAAGGGCGGCCAGACCCTGAAGTGGATCGGCCAGAAGGCCCGCGAGGAGCTCGCCGAGCTGCTCGACAGGCCCGTTCACCTGTTCCTCCACGTGGCCGTGGACGAACGCTGGGCCGACAAGCGCGAGTTCTACGGCCCCGTCGGCCTCGACTTCGACGCCTGATCCGCGAGGCCGCCTGTTGAGAACGGCCGCCCGCGGCCCGGCGGACAACACTCGAAAAACAAGCGTGACGATGCCCTCCGGTTTGCGCCAGATTTGGCCCGGGCGCGCCCAGGGGTGCGGGCGTCCCCGAGGGGGACGCGCGTGATTATCGGTATCGACCTTGGGACGACAAACAGCGCGGTTGCGATCTGGCGCGACGGTCAGGTCGTCATGATCCCCAACAGCCTGGGGCACGTGCTCACGCCGTCGGCGGTCAGCTTAGACGAGAAGCAGAACGTCATCGTCGGCCTTGCCGCCCGGGAGCGGCAGGTGACCCATCCCGAGCTCACCGCCACCGCCTTCAAGCGCTACATGGGGACCCAGCGAAAGGTGCGGCTTGGCCAGGTGACCTTCACGCCCGAGGAACTCTCGGCGGTGGTGCTGCGCAGCCTCAAGGCCGACGCAGAGGCTTTCCTGCGCGAACCCGTCACCGAGGCCGTCATCACCGTCCCGGCCTACTTCAACGACAAGCAGCGCAAGGCCACCCGCCAGGCGGGGCAACTCGCCGGCCTCAAGGTCGACCGCCTGATCAACGAGCCCACCGCCGCGGCGCTGGCCTATGGCATCGCTGAGCGAGGACGCGAGACCCGGTTCCTGGTTTTCGACCTGGGCGGCGGCACTTTCGACGTCTCGATCCTGGAGATCTTCGAGGGCGTGCTCGAGGTCCGTGCGTCCTCCGGCGACAACCGGCTCGGAGGCGAGGACTTCAACGAGATCCTGGTCGCCCGCATGCGCGCCCGTTTCGGAGAGGCCCTTGGGTTGAAGCTCGAGCGGGTCGACGCGCTCACCCAGAAGATCCGCGACCTGGCCGAACGCGCCAAGCGCGCCCTGTCGACCGAGCCTCAAGCCACGCTCGCGCTCACCTGGCAGGGCCATCGCGAGGAGATGACGGTCACGGTCGACGAATACGAGAGCTGGGCCGAGCCGCTCGTCGCACGGCTGCGCGAGCCGGTGCTTCGCGCCCTGCAGGACGGGCGCCTGCGCGTGGACGAGATGGACGAGGTGATCCTGGTGGGCGGCGCGACCCGCATGCCCCTGGTCCGCCGGGCCGTCACCCGCATGTTCGGCCGCTTCCCCTCGAGCGCGATCGACCCCGATGAGGCCGTGGCCCGGGGAGCCGCCATTCAGGCCGGGCTGAAGGCGCGCGACGCGGCCCTCGACGAGATCGTGCTGACCGACGTCTGCCCCTATTCGCTGGGAATCTGCGTCGCGGAAAGCCTGCCGAACGGCGGGGTCCGGGATGGCCTCTTCGCGCCGATCCTTGAGCGCAACACCACGGTGCCGGCGAGCCGCGAGCAGGTCTTCAGCACAATGGTCGACAACCAGCCCTACATCGAGGTGCGCGTCTACCAGGGCGAGTCACGCTTCGTAAGCGAGAACATCCATCTGGGCTCGGTCGACATCCAGGTGCCGCCAAAGCCCGCAGGCCAGGTCGCGATCAGTTGCCGCTTCTCGTACGACATCAATGGCCTGCTGGAAGTGGACGTCCTCGTCCCCGAGACGGGCGAGCGACGCGAACTGGTGATCGCCGATGCGGACGTGGTGTCCAGCGACGACTTCGCCGAGCGAAGGGCCAGGCTGGCGGCCCTCAAGGTGCACCCGCGAGACGAGCAGGCCAACCTCGCCGTCCTGGCCCGCGCCGCCCGCTGCTTCGAGTCCCTGCTGGGCGACGAGCGCGCCGCCGTCGCGGGCTGGATGCACCAGTTCGAGGCCGTGCTCGCCGGCCAGGACCCGCGCGCCATCGAGCACCACCGAAACGAGCTGACCGAAGCGCTCGACCGCCTTGAGGGTCAGGTCGTCCTGTGACGCCCGAGGAAGTCTGGGCCGAACTCGGCCTGGCGGCCACCGCTGACACCAGGTCGGTCCGCCGCGCTTATGCGCAACGGCTGAAGGTCACGCATCCCGAGGATGACCCCGAGGCGTTCAAGCGCCTCCGAAGCGCCTACGAAGCGGCGATGGCCTGGGCCGAGCACGGGCCGAAGGCGGCCGAAGCCGTCCAAGGGGAGAGCGAGCCGCGGCCGCCGTCGGCCTCCGAAGCTGCGTCGTCGCCCGAGACGTCGCCCGAGACGTCGCCCGAGGCCGAGGCCCGAGACCCATTCGAGGAGCACTGGGCGGCCTGCCGCGCGCTTATCGATCGGGCTCGTTCCGGGGGAGCGTCCGACGCCGACCTGACAGCCGCCCTCGACGCCATCCTGAAGTCGCCGGTCCTGGACCATCTCGAAGTCTTCCAGCACACCGGCGTGGGCCTTGCCCGGGCCCTGCTTGAGCTCTCGCCCAAAGCCGACGTCCTGGTCTGGCCGGTGCTTGACCATTTCGGCTGGCGCCGGGCCGGCCAGCTCGGCTGGGCGAGCCTGCCCGAAGTGGATGCCCTCCGTGAGCTCGGCCGCACGGTGACCGACCGCGCCGAGGTCCGCGACACGCGTGCCTATCAGCTCCTCACGAGCCCGCCCCCGCGGAAGGAGAGCCGCGACACCCGCTTCGACCGCGACGCCGTGCGCCGGCTCCTGCGACGGGCCACGACCACTGACGGATGGCTGGAGCCTGAGTTCAGTCCGGAGTCTGTGAAATGGTGGAAGCGCCACCTGGACCCACGCCTCGCGCGCCGCCGCAGACTGATGGTCTGGCTGTCTGCGATCGCTGGCGTCGTCGCGCTGGTGGTCCTCGCCTCGACGCCCGACAGTCCCTTTCCTGATGTTCCGATCGGCGAGCTGACCAACGAACAGCTCGCCATGAAGGCCGACGCTGAGCCGCACGACGCCAACACCTGGGCACGGCTGTGCCGGATGACCGCTGAGGGCTGGTGGCGCGAGAGTTCGCTCAACGACTGCGATCATGCCGTCAGCCTCAATCCCGGCAACGCCGAGGTCCTGCTCGACAACGGCTTTCTCAACATCAAGGTCGGCAAGGGCCTCGCGGCGCGGCGTCGCTTCGATCAGGTGCTTGTCGACCACCCGGAGCACGCCGTCGCCCTCTACGGGCGCGCGCTCGCCCACAGCCTGCGCAATGAACTGGACGAGGGGCGGGCAGACTGGTGCCGGGCGGTGAGGCTCAACCCCCAGGTCAAGATGGACGTCGAGCTGACCTGGGACTTCAAGGTCGACGGCGCCTTCGAGCCCTGCTGAGGTGGCCTTCGGCGAGCCTGGGAGGGACCTATGCGCCGAACTGTCCTGCCGAGCATCGCGGCGCTGCTGGCCGTCGCCGCGCCGATGACGGCCCAACCGTCGCGCCAGGCCTCCGCGCCCGTCGCCTGGGCGCCCGACGGGCCGATGGACGGCGGCAACGACACGGCCACGCCCTTCAAGGTGCGGATCGTGCCCCGCGGGCCCGTCGCCCGCGGCCTGCCGATCGCCGCCCGGCAGATCGCGCCGGCGTACGACTGGCAGGGGAAGCGCTGGACCCTCGACAGCTACATGGCCGCGTACAACGTCTCGGGCGTCATGGTGGTGAAGGACGGCGAGATCATCCTCGAGCGCTACGCCGGCGGACGCCAGCCCACCGATCGCTGGGTGTCGCAGTCGGTCGCCAAGTCGGTGACGTCGCTCCTGGCCGGCGCCGCGATCCGCGACGGGCGGCTGCGGCTCTCGGACCGCGTCGAGCGGTTCGTGCCCGAGCTGAAGGGGTCGGCCTACGAGGGCGTCACCGTTCGCCAGCTCCTCACCATGAGTTCCGGCGTCAAATGGGAGGAGGGCTACGTCGGCGGGTCGTCCGACCTCTTCCGCTGGTACCGCGCGGCGCTTGGCGGGAGCGATCCGCTGACGGACGTCATGGCGAAGCTGCCGCGCGAGCGGCCGCCGGGCGCGGCGTTCCACTACAACACCGCCGAGACCCACCTCGCGGGCCTGGTCATCGCCCGCGCCGTGGGCGAGCCGCTGGCCGACTACCTCTCCCGCAAGATCTGGCGGCCCTACGGCATGGCCCGCGACGCCGCCTGGCGGGTCGACCCGCAGGGGCGCGAGCTCGCCGGCTGTTGCCTGCTGATGACGCTGGGCGACTATGCGCGCCTGGGCCAGTTCGTGCTCGATGACGGCGTGATCGACGGCCGCCGCGTCGTGCCGCCCGGCTGGATCGCGGAGTCCACCTCGCGCCAGATCGACAACGGCCGTCCCGCACCCGCCGGCTACGGCTACTTCTGGTGGATCGGCCCCGAGGCGTTCGAGGCGTCGGGCATCTACGGCCAGTCGATCCTGATCGTCCCCAAGGAGCGGCTGGTGATCGCCGTCAACTCCCAGTGGCCGAAGCCCGACGACAAGGCGCTTTTCGACGCCCTCTCGGCCTTCCAGCGCGCCGTCCGCACGGCCGCCGCCGCGCACCGGTAGGGCCGGGCGGGGCCGCGCTGCGGCGTCACTCGCGGAAGCAGACCCAGCGCTTGGGGTGCACGTCCGCGACGTTGTCCACCCAGCCCGTGATGCGGGGGTTCACCAGGTTCTGGCTCGGGTTGACCCAGACGGGGGCCACGGGCGCGGCCTGCAGCAGTCGCCGCTCGGCCGCCTGCAGGAGCCGGGCTCGCGCCCCGGCGTCGGCCTCCCGTTCGGCGGCGCCCACCAGCCGGTCGTACTCGGGATCCTCGAAGCCGCCGTAGTTCGCGCCGGGCTCGTCCGAGCGCATCAGGTTCAGGAAGTTGGTCGGATCGGGATAGTCCGCGATCCAGTCGGTGAGACCCGCCTCGAACGCGCCCGTCTGCAGTTCGCCGAAGAACACCGGAATGTCGGTGGTGGAGAGCGTCACCTCCACGCCGATCGCGCGCCAGTCGGCCTGCAGCACCGGCGTCACCCGCTCGAAGGCGATGAAGGTCTTGAGCTGGAACCGCAGCGGCCGCTCCGGCCCGTATCCGGCCTGCGCCAGCAGCGCCTTCGCCCGCGCCTGCCGCTGGGCGAAGCTCAGGCCCGCCCAGTCGGGCGCGGCGGGCAGGGCTCCCATGCCGGGCGGCACGAAGGCGTCGGCCGGCGCCTGGCCCGCGCCCAGCAGCCTGCGGGCGATGAACTGGCGGTCGATCGCCATGGCCAGCGCCTGGCGCACCCGCACGTCCTGGAACGGCGGATGCTTCTGGTTGAAGACGACGTAGACGAGGTCGGTCCACGGGTGCGTGCGCACATAGGCGCCCATGCCGCCCGCGCCCCGAAGATACCGGATGCGGTTGGCCGCGAAGGCCGAGTTGAGGTCCAGCTCGCCGCGCTTCACCTGCCGTTCGGCTGAGACGTAGTCGTTGATCGGCAGGTAGACGACGCGATCCAGGCAGACGCTGGAGGCGTCGTGGAAGCGCGGGTTCTTCACCAGGATCAGCCGGTCGCCCAGCCGCCACTCGGCCAGCCGGAACGGCCCGTTCGAGACGAACCGGCCCGGCGCGGTCCAGCCGTCGCCCCAGCGGCGCACCGCGTGCGGCGGCACGGGCACGAGGCCGTAGTGGGCCATCAGGTCGGGCAGGTAGGGGACGGGATGCTCGAGCCGGATCACGACCGTCCGGGAATCCGGCGCCTCGACGCCCAGGCGCTCGGGGGGAAGGCGGCCGCGGATCACCGCCCGCGCGTTCAGGAACGGGTAGATCAGATTGGCATAGAGCGCGCCGGTCTTCGGGTCCGCCACCCGGCGCAGCGAGAACACGAAGTCCTGCGCCGTCATCGCAACCCCGTCCGACCACTGAGCGGGGCGCAGGTGGAAGGTCCAGGTGAGCCGGTCGGGGCTGACGGTCCAGCGCTCGGCGATGCCCGGAACCGGCCGCCCGGCGGCGTCGAAGGTGGTGAGCCCCACGAGCAAGTCGTTGATGACCGTCTGCTCCTGCTTCACGAAGGCGCGGGCGGGGTCCAGCGTACCGGGGTCCGAGACGTTGCCGGCCCGCAGGCAGCGCTCGTCGGTCGGACAGTCGCCCCGCGTGACAGGACCCTTGCCGCAACCCGCCGCCAGCAACGCCAGCACGGTCGCCAGCAGAGCCCGCCGCATCGGGCTCAGAAGCCCACGGCCGTGAAGCCTTCGCGCCGCGGCGGGCCGGGGCTCGCCCAGGCCTCGACTTCGCCGGGCGCCACCCGCGCGATCATCGCCCCGCACGTGAAGCCGATGTTCCCACCGCCCTCCCGGCAGACCGGATGCTCGGGATCGTCGCGGGCGCACAATGCGGCCTGATACTCCGGCAGCCCGGGGCGTCCCTGAGCCAGCCGCGCCGTCACCGAGGCCAGCCGCCGAACCGAGTTCCGCCGAGCAGCTTCGCTTTCGGGCGCGGCCTCGACGTCCGACAGGGGATGATTGGTGTGGAACACGCGCGCCGGATCCGGCGGCATGTACTCAACGACCCCCGCAGAGCTTGTCTCGAACGCGCGCACCGCGCCCGGCCCTGCGATCACGTAGTGCTGGTTCGTCGCGTGCGGCAGCGTGCAGGCCAGTTCAGCCGCTTCGGTCACGCTGCGCGCCTGCAGCAGCCGCCGCAACACGAACGCCACGGGCAGGCCATGCGGCGCGGCCGGCAACTGAGGCAGCGAGTTCACGCAAACGCCGACGCCGGCATCGTTCACGCCCATGAGCCCGATGACGCCCGCTGTCGTGAACACCAGGGCGGCAGGGCGATCGCCGTCGGCCGCGATCCGCAGCATCACCTGATGGCCGTCCGTGTAGGCGCCCAGGTCCATGTTCTGGCCGATCCAGGCGTCGCCGCCGGGCTCGACAACCGCGAAGCTGGTGCATTTCTGGATCGCCCGGCCCCGGTAGAACCACTCCTCGTCCATCAGCTGCAGGCCGTAGACCAGGTCCGGATCGGCGCCCGCGCCCTCGGCCAGGCCCTGCACCTCCTCCATCAGATCGGGCGTGTGGGCGGCGATGGCGGTCCGGTAGTCGGTGTCGCGCACCATCGCCCGCACGTAGTCGAGGCCGGGCCGGCCGGTCGCCGCCGCCAGCCACCGCTCCCAGTCGGCCATGTGCGCCGCGATCCGGCCCGCCAGCGCCCGCCCGCAGGCGACGCCGCGCGTCCGCGCGTCGCCCGCCATGTCGACGATCTGGAGCATGTCCGACCCTCCCGCACCCAGCGTGTGCATCGCTGACGCCGGCCCGCAACCCCTTCCGCCGGGCCGCGCGGCGGACTAGTCAGCGGCATGGTTGACCTCGACGCCTACTTCGCCCGTATCGGCTACGACGGCCCGCGCGCGGCCACGCCGCAGGTGCTGGCGCGCCTGCACGCCCTGCATCCCGCCGCGGTGACCTTCGAGGCCATCGACTGCCTGCTGGACCGCGGGGTCGACATCTCGCCCGCGGCCGTGGACGCCAAGATCATCGCGGGCGGGCGAGGGGGCTACTGCTTCGAGCAGAACAGCCTGTTCCGCCGTGTGCTGGAGGCCCTGGGCTTCCGGGTCACCGGGCTCGCCGCCCGGGTCCGCTGGAACATGCCGCCCGACGCGCCGGCCCAGCCGCGCACGCACCAGGTGCTGAGCGTCGAGATTCCCGGCGAGCCGGGCCGCCGCCTGGTCGACGTGGGATTCGGCGGCTGCGTGCTCACCACGCCCCTGCCGCTCGCGCCGCACGTCGAGACGGAAACCCCGCACGACGTCTACCGCCTGACGCCCGTCGGCGACGAACTGCGCCTCGAGGTGCGCCGCGAGGCCGGCTGGGTCGCGGCCTACGACGTCTCGCTGACGCCCTGCGAGCCACGCGACTACGAGATGGCCAACTGGTTCACCTCCACGCACCCGACCAGCCACTTCCGCCACACCCTGCTGGCCGGCCGCACGACGCCGGAGGCCCGCTACGGCCTGCTCTTCAACCGCCTGGCGATCCGGCCCGTGGGCGGCGAGCCCACCTATGCGTTCCTCGACGCCGACGGCATCGAGCACCACCTGCGCGAGACCTTCGGCCTGCCCGTCGAGCCGTCGTGGCGTCCGGCGATCGAGACGGCGGCCCGGGGCGCGCCCTGAACGGGTGAGGCTCTACGCCGCCTGACGGCGCGCCCCGCGCATCACCTGCGCCCGGTAGACCTCCAGCAGCGCCTTCAGGCCGGACAGCGCCGCCTCGGACGCCGCCGCTGCGGACGCTGTTTCCGGGGGCTGGATTTCCTCGGGCGGAGCCCACAGCTTGATCCGATGGAATTCACCGACGACGCCTACGTGCTCTCGGCCCGCGCCCACGGCGAGAGCGGGGCCATCGTCGAGCTGCTCACGGCCCGGCACGGGCGCTGGGCCGCCCACGTCGCCGGCGGCGGCTCCAAGCGCATGCGACCGCATCTGCAGCCCGGCGCCCGTGGCCTCGTCCGCTACCGCGCCCGGGTCGCCGAACAGCTGGGCTCGGCGGTCCTTGAACCCCAGGGTGAGGGGCCGGCAGCGCTCTTCGACGATCCCCTGGCGCTGGCGGGCCTGGCCGCCGCCGCCGCCGTCACCGCAGGCGCGCTGCCCGAACGCGAGCCGCACCCGGGGGCCTTCCTCGCCTTCGAGGCGCTGGCCGCCGCCCTCGCGCACGCCGAGATCTGGCCCGCCGTCTTCGTGCGCTTCGAGGCCGGGCTGCTGCAGGACCTGGGCTTCGGCCTCGACCTCTCGCGCTGCGCCGCCACCGGCGCCGTCGACGACCTGGTCTACGTCAGCCCCCGCACCGGCCGGGCCGTCAGTCGCGAGGCGGGCGAACCCTATCGCGAGCGGCTGCTGGCGCTCCCCGCCTTCCTGCTCTCGGCGCAGGGCCGGCTCCTGCCCGGCGAT
>NZ_JAEUMN010000188.1 GCF_016793225.1 Phenylobacterium sp. | reverse complement strand
TTCGGCCAGGCGCTGAAGCGCTACCTCAACCGGCGCGAGCTCGACATCGACTGGGAGACCGCCAGCGCCGCGCCCCTGGAAGCCCTGGTGAACAGCCTGTGCATGGGCCTGCCCTTCGAGCCGGCCGAGAAGCAGGCCTTCCTCGAGGCGCCGGACCTCGCGGCCAGGTTCGAGGTCCTCACCACCCTGCTCGAGATCGACACCACCGAGCCGGATGACGAGCGGCCGCACCTGCAGTAGAGGCGGGGCATGTCCGAAGACGCGCAACAGCACGACGTCGACCCCCGCCTGCTCGAGGTGCTGGTCTGCCCGGTGACCAAGGGGCCGCTGGCCTATGACCGGCAGAAGGGCGAGCTGGTGAGCCAGGGCGCGCGGCTGGCCTATCCGATCCGCAACGGCGTCCCGATCATGCTGCCGGAAGAGGCGCGGGCGCTGGGCGAAGGCGAGTAGCGGCCCCCTGGCCGCGACCGCGTGCTCTACAGCGCCTCGCCGCGCAGCAGCCGCGGCAGGTCGCCCACCGCGCCGCCGGCCTCGTGCATGAAGAAGCGCCGCGCCGGGCCGATCCGGTTGACCACGGCCATGCCGGCCCCGCGCGCCACGCGCAGCAGCGGGTTGTCGTTGGAGAACAGGCGGACGAAGGCGTCCATGCCGGCGGACAGCATCACCGTGTCGAACCGCCGCCAAGCCGCGTAGCGCTCGAGCACCGCCGCCGAGCCGATGTCCTCGCCCTGCCGCATGGCGTCGACCAGCACCTGCGCCAGGGCCGCCGCCCCCTTCAGGCCCAGGTTCAGCCCCTGGCCCGCGATCGGGTGCACCCCGTGGGCCGCGTCGCCCAGCAGGGCCACGCGGGGGGCCGTCAGCCGTTCGGCCAGCTGAAGGCTGAGCGGATAGGTGAAGATCGGGCCCTCCACCGCGACGGCGCCCAGGAACTCGCCGAACCGCCGCTCGAGATGGGCCTGGAACATCTCCGGACGGGCGGTCTTCAGGGCGGCGGCGCGGGCCGGGCTTTCGGTCCAGACCAGGCTCGCGCGGTTGTCCGTCAGCGGCAGGATCGCGAACGGACCGGACGGCAGGAAGTACTCGTGGGCCACGCCTTCGTGCGGCCGCTCCAGGCGGACGGTCGCGACGACGCCGGTGTGGCGGTAGTCCCAGCCGATGACCCCGATGCCGGCCTCGCTGCGGATCACCGAGCCACGCCCTTCAGCGCCCACCACCAGCGGCGCGCTCAGCACCCGGCCGTCGGCCAGGGAGACGTCCGCGCTGCGGGGGCCGAACACGGCGCCGGCCACGCGCGCCGGCGCGACCACCTCGATGCCGGCCGCCTTCACCGCCGCGGCCAGGGCCGCGCGCGTGCGCCGGTTCTCGAGCAGATAGCCCAGCGGCTCGCCGTCGGACCGGTCCGCGATCTCGGCGGAATCGAAGCGCAGGAAGAACGGCAGCTGCGCCCCCGCGGCCGCGCCGGGCGCCGTGGAGTCCGTCACCAGGATCTGCTCGATGCGCTGGGCGTGCGGGTCCAGCGCCTCGGCCAGGCCCAGGGCGCGCCACTGGCGGTAGGCCGCATAGGCGATGGCGGAGGCCCGGCCGTCGAATGTGGGCGCAAGCTGGTCGTCGAAGACCACGGGATCCACGAGGACCGGGGTCAGGCCGGCCCGCGACAACGACAGCGCCAGCGTCGCCCCCGCCATTCCGGCCCCGGCGATGATCACATCGGCTTTCGCGCTCATGGGGGCGATAGGCCACGAACGGGAACGGCCGTCCAGCATCCGAAGAAAGAGTGGGCCCTGCGGTCCATGTTTCCCTTGAAGGCCCCGGTGGCCGGGTCTATCTCGATCTTGGACCCGTCAGTCCATTTTTGAGTACGGGGGAGTGCTTCCCGCATGGTGCGTGTTCCCATTGTTCCCGCCGTCGTGGGCGGCGTTTCCACCCTGGCCATCGCGATCGGCGGCGGCCTCTGGTGGGTCGATCGGCAGACCTTCGAGACCACCGACAACGCGTTCGTCGCCGCCGACAAGGTGACTGTGGCCCCGCTGGTGGACGGCTACGTGGCCGAGGTCCTGGTGGACGACAACCAGGCGGTGCAGCCGGGCCAGCTCCTCGTCCGCATCGACCCCGCGAGCCTCAGGGCGCGTCTCGCCCAGGCCGAAGCCAACGCCCGGTCGCTGGAGGCGGGCGTCGCGGCCGTGGACGACAAGGCCCGGCTGGAGCAGGCGATGATCGCCCAGCGCGCGGCGGCGGTGAGCGCCGCGGACGCCCAGGCGCAGTGGGCGGCGGCCGAGATGAAGCGCTATGGGGCGCTCGCGCAGGAAGGCTGGGTCTCGCCCCAGCGCGCCCAGACCGCCAGGACGGTGCAGGACCAGGCGCTGGCGGGCGTCAGCCAGGCCCGCGCCGCGCTCGAGGCCGAGCGCCGGACCGCCGAGGCGCTGGGCTCGGCCCGGGCCCAAAGCGTGGCCCAGGCCGCCGCCGCGCGGGCGGCGGCCGAGCAGACCCGCCTCGACCTCGCCCGCACCGAGATCCGCGCCCCCGTGGCCGGCGTCGTCGGCGCCCGGGGCGTGCGGGTGGGCCAGTACGTGCGGCCCGGCGGCGCGCTGATGTCCATCGTGCCGGTCTCGGAGGCCTATGTGGTGGCCAACTTCAAGGAGACCCAGGTCGCCCGGCTGCGGATCGGCCAGCCGGTGACCATCCACGCCGACGCCTTCGGCAAGGCCGCGATCCGCGGCCGCATCGAGAGCTTCGCCCCGGCGACCGGCGCCGAGTTCGCGCTCATTCCGGTGGAGAACGCCGTCGGCAACTTCACCAAGATCACCCAGCGGCTGCCCGTCCGGATCGCCATCGACGGTGACCAGGAGCTGGCCGGGGCGCTGCGGCCGGGCCTGTCCCTGAAGGTGAAGGTGGACGTCACGCGCGACACCGGCCCCTCCTTCGCCGAGGCGGGCCGGCTCCCCTCGCGCTACGCCCGCGGCGGCGCGGCGGAGTCGGCCGCGGCCCGGTGACCGACGCGGCGCTCCATCCCAGGCCGGCCGCGGCCGCGCCGGCGGCGCTCGGCGCCGACGGCCAGCCGGTGGACTGGCTGCGGGTGTTCCTGGGCTTCGGCGGCATGGTCGTGGGCCAGTTCATGGCCATGCTCGACATCCAGATCGTGGCGAGCTCGCTCACCCAGATCCAGTCGGGCATCGGCGCCACGGCCGACGAGATCAGCTGGGTGCAGACGATCTACCTCCTCGCCGAGGTCGTGATCATGCCGCTCACGGCCTACCTCACCAAGATGTGGGGGACGCGGTCCTTCTACGTCGTCGCGGTGGTGGGCTTCATCGTGACCTCGGCCGCCGTGGGCCTCTCGACCTCGGTGTCGGCCATGATCTTCTTCCGGGCGCTGCAGGGCCTCTTCGCCGGGGCGATGATCCCGCCCGTCTTCGCCACCGCCATGACGGTCTTCCCGCCCGAACGGCGGGTGACGGCCAACGTCGTCGTGGGCCTGATCGTCACCCTCTCGTCGACCATCGGGCCGACCCTGGGCGGCCACCTCACCGAACTCCTCTCCTGGCGCTGGCTGTTCTTCATCAACATCCCTGTGGGGATGCTCGTGATCTTCCTGGTCGGCCGCTACGCCAACTTCGACAAGGGCGACCCGAGCCTCTCGAAGGGGATCGACTGGTGGGGCCTCGGCCTCATGGCGGTCGCCCTGCTGTCGCTTCAGTACGTGCTGGAGGAGGGCGCCAGCGAGAACTGGTTCGAGGAGCCGGCCATCCTCTGGCTGAGCGTGCTCGCAACGGTCACCGGCGTGGTCTTCGTCTGGCGGCAGCTCAGCTATTGGCAGCCGATCGTCTCACTGAAGCCGTTCCGCGACATGAACTTCACCCTGGGCATCGTGATGACCTTCGTCACGGGCGTCAGCCTGTTCGGCGGCACGTTCCTGATGCCGATCTTCCTGGGACAGGTGCGCGGCTATTCGTCGGCCGAGGTCGGCAACGTCATGCTCGTCACGGGCCTCACCATGTTCCTTTCGGCGCCCATCGCCGGCCGCGTGGTCCGCTATGTGGACCCACGCATCGCCATGGTGGGCGGGTTCGCCCTCGCCGGCTGGGGCATCCAGATCGGCGTGCGGGTGACCGACGACTGGGGATTCTGGGAGTTCTTCGTGCTGCAGGTCGCGCGAGGGCTGGGCACCATGGTGGCGATGATCGCCGCGCAGCAGATGAGCGTCGCCTCGCTGCCCGTCACGATGATGAAGGACGCCTCCGGGCTGATCAACCTGACCCGCAACGTGGCGGGCGCGATCGGGCTGGCCGTGCTGACCACCATCCTCAGCCACCAGACCGCCGTGCACTACATGGACCTCGTCTCGGCCGCCAGCACCGCCAACCCCACCTCGGCGGCGATGATGGACGCCATGCGGTCGATGATGAGCGCGGGCGGCTCCGCCGACCCGGAGGGCATGGCGATGAAGGCGATGGGCGGGATGATGCACCGGCAGGCCTCGGTGCTGGCCTTCGGCGACGCCTTCGCGGCGCTGGCCATGGGCTGCTGGATCGCCTGCGGCCTCGCGCTGTTCGTGCGGCCGGTGAAGGAGGGCCCCGCCGGCGGGCCGCCGCGGCCGGCAGGCGCGCACTGATGTCCGAGGTGAAGCATGCCTAGGGTCGCCGGCCAGATCGACCTCTCCAAGACCGAGGCCATCCTCGACGCCGCCGTCGACGTCATGGCCGAGCGGGGGCCGCAGGCGCCCATGGAGGAGATCGCGCGCCGCGCGGGCGTCTCCAAGCAGACCATCTACAACCACTACGGATCCAAGGCCGAGCTGGCCCGCGCCATGGCCGAGCGGCGCGCCCACCAAGTGGTCGAGACGCTGGCGGCCCCCGGCGCCGTCGAGCGGCCCGAGGAGGCGCTGGCCGCCTACGCCCGCGTGCTGCTGAACTCGGTGGTCAATGTCCGCAGCATGGCCATCTACCGCATGGCTATGGCGGCGACCGCCACCATGCCCGAAGTGGCCCGCGCCATCTACGAGGCGGGCCCCCGGGCCAGCCGGCGCAGCCTGGCCGATTTCCTGCGGGTCGAGAACGCGGCGGGCCGCCTCTCCTGCCCCGATCCCCTGCAGGCCGCCGAGTTCTTCGGCGGCATGGTGCTGGGGCGCTACCAGACCGCCGCGCTCCTGGGCGCGCAGATCGAGCTCACGGACGACGAGGTCGAAGCCGTCGCCCAGGAGGCGGCCGCCCGCTTCATGCGCGCCTACGCCGTCTGATGTCCGCGCTCGTCGCGCAGGCGGCGCCCCTTGCCCCCTCCAGCTGACGGCGCGCGCCGCCCGCGGAAACGGCGAACGTCAGCCCTCGCCGCCCTCGTCGTCCGAGAAACCCATGATGTGGAAGCCCGCGTCCACGTGCACGCACTCGCCCGTGGTCGAGCGGCCGAGGTCCGACAGCAGCCAGAGCGCCGCGCCGGCCACGCCTTCCATGGCGGTGTCTTCCTTCATGGCCGACAGCGAGCGGCCCTTGGCCAGCATGCCCCGCCCGCCGGAGATGCCCGCCAGCGACAGCGTCTTCATGGCGCCGGGCGAGAGCGCGTTCACGCGGATGCCGCGCGGCCCCAGGTCGCGGGCGGCGTAGCGGACGGCGGCCTCCAGCGCGGCCTTGGCCACGCCCATGGTGTTGTAGTTCGGGATCGCCCGCTCCGAGCCCATGTAGGTCAGGGTCACGATCGAGCCGCCGGTCTCGGGCATCAGCGCCGCGGCGCGCCGGGCGCAGTCCACGAAGCTGAAGGCCGAGATGTTCATCGCCCGCAGGAAGCCCTCACGGGTGGTGTTGTCCACGAAGCTGCCCTTCAGCTCGTCCTTGTTGGCGAAGGCGATGGCGTGGAGGAAGAAGTCGATCTGGCCGAACGTGTCCTTCACCTTGCCGAAGGCCTCGTCCATGGCCGCGTCGTCGGTGACGTCGGCCGGCGCGATCAGCTTGGCGCCCACGCTCTGGGCCAACGGCTCCACGCGCCGCTCCATCCCCGGCAGGTGCAGGAAGGCGAGCTCGGCGCCCTGCGCCGCAAGCTGGCTCGCGATGCCCCACGCGATGGACTGGTGGTTGGCGACCCCGGTGATGACGCCCTTCTTCCCCTTCATCAGGGTCCCGGTCGGCATCTGATACTCGTCGGCCACGTCGTGCGTCTCCCTCGTTCCTCCCTCCCTTAATGGGCCGTGACAGGCCGCGCCAGCGGCCACGGTCCACAACCGGCGCCCGCCCCGGAGGTCCTAAGGGGGCGGCTGCAGCCGCGCCCGCGCCTCGTCGGGGTCCAGCCCCATCGTCCGCACGCGCGCCTCCCAGCGCTCCAGGGCGCGGTCGTAGTAGTCGAGGATGCAGGGATCGCAGCCGCGCTGGCAGCACTCCTGCGGGTCCGGAGGCGTTGGCGGCCGCGGGATCGCCGCGTCGCTCACTAGACCCGGGCCATCACCAGGCAGCCGTTGGTCCCGCCGAAGCCGAAGCTGTTCGACATCACCGTCTGGATCGGCTTGTCGATGCGCGTCCTCACGATGGGCATGTCGGCGAAGGCCGGGTCGAGGTTCTCGATGTGCGCGCTTTCGGCCACGAAGCCGTTGTTCAGCATCAGCAGCGAGTAGATCGCCTCCTGCGCGCCCGCGGCGCCCAGGCTGTGGCCGGTCAGCGACTTGGTGGACGAGATCAGCGGCGCCTTGGCGCCGAAGACGGCGCGGACCGCCTCCATCTCCTTCACGTCGCCCACCGGCGTGCCGGTGCCGTGCGGGTTGAGATAGTCGATGGAGCGCCCGTCGGCGTTGGCCAGGCGCATGCAGCGCGCCGCGCCCTCGCCCGAAGGGGCCACCATGTCGAAGCCGTCGGAGTTGGCGGCGTAGCCCACGATCTCGCCGTAGATCTTCGCGCCGCGCGCCTTGGCCCGCTGATACTCCTCGAGCACCAGGATCCCCGATCCGCCGGCGATCACGAAGCCGTCGCGGTCGACGTCGTAGGCGCGGCTGGCCGTGGACGGCCGGTCGTTGAACTTCGAGCTCATGGCGCCCATGGCGTCGAACAGGACCGACAGGGTCCAGTCCAGCTCCTCGGTCCCGCCGGCGAACACCACGTCCTGCTTGCCCATGGCGATCTGCTCGTAGGCCGAGCCGATGCAGTGGGTGGAAGTGGCGCAGGCCGAGCTGATCGAGAAGTTCAGGCCCTTGATCTTGAACCAGGTCGCGAGCGTGGCCGATGCGCCCGAGCTCATGGCCTTGGGCACCGCGAACGGGCCGACCCGCTTCGGGCCCTTCTCGCGGGCCGTCTGGGCGGCCTCGACGATGGCGCGGGTGGACGGGCCGCCCGAGCCGACGATCAGGCCGGTGCGCTCGTGGCTGACCTCGTCCTCGCCCAGGCCGGAGTCGGCGATGGCCTGCTCCATGGCGATGTGGCCGAAGGCCGTCCCCTGCGCGAGGAACCGCGCGGCGCGCCGGTCGACCATGGACTCCCAGTCGATGTTCGGCGGGGCGTGCACCTGGCAGCGGAAGCCGAGCTCGGCGTACTCCGGCGCGGCCTCGACGCCCGAGCGGGCTTCGCGCAGCGAGGCCAGGACCTCGTTGGTGTTGTTGCCGATGGACGAGACGATGCCCATCCCGGTGACGACCACGCGGCGCATTCCGTCCGTCTCCCTCCCTTACCCCTGCTCGCCGGGCTTGAAGAGGCCGACGCGAAGGTCCTTGGCCTCATAGATGGGCTTGCCGTCGGCGAGGAGAACCCCGTCGCCGATGCCCATGACCAGACGGCGCAGGATCACGCGCTTCATCTCGATCTTGTAGGTCACCTTCTTGATGTCGGGCGTGACCTCGCCGGCGAAGCGGACCTCGCCGCAGCCCAGCGCCCGGCCGCGGCCCGGCGCGCCGCTCCAGCCCAGGAAGAAGCCGACCAGCTGCCACATGGCGTCCAGGCCCAGGCAGCCGGGCATCACCGGGTCGCCGATGAAGTGGCAGTCGAAGAACCAGAGGCCCGGGCGGATGTCGAGTTCGGCCTCCATGTAGCCCTTGCCGTGCTCGCCGCCGGTCGCGTTGATCTCCACGATCCGGTCGAACATGAGCATCGGCGGCGCGGGCAGCTGGGCGTTGCCCTGCCCGAACATCTCGCCGCGGGAACACGCCAGGAGTTCCTCGTAGGCGAAGCTCGAGGGCCTTATCGGCACGTCATTCATCGAATATGCCCTCGTTTCGGCAGAGGCGCCGGGCCTAGCACGGAGCCCGCCGCTCCCTCAACGACATTGCGGCGCGTCGGAAGTTCCCCAGAGGGTCCCTTCCCGGACCCAGCCGCTGGCGCGGTCCGCCTTCACCCTGCACCAGCCCTTCTCGCAGCGGGTGAGCGAGGCCATGGCGCGGACGTTCAGATAGGCCGCGGTCTCGGCGCCCCTCTCGGGCCGGCGCAGCAGGGCCACCGGTTGCCGGCGCGTGTTGATCACCGCGCGGCGGCCGTCGGTCACGCGCTTGTGCACCCAGGCCACGCCGCCCTCCGGATCGCAGACCCGCCGCCAGTCGGCCGTCTCGGCCACCACCTGCACGGGCAGGCCGCGGGTGCGGTAGACCCACAGCAGCCGGTGGTCGTCGCCAGGGCCCGCGCGGGCGTTCACCTTGCCGAACTTCAGCACGATGTAGCGTGGCACCGGATAGCCCGACGGGGTCGGCCGGTCGGCCGGGGCCGCGCCCGCCAGCAGCAGCGCGGCCATGCCCAGGGCCGCCAGCCGGGGCGCCCTTGCGCGAACCACCTTCAACGCCAACGTCCGATGACCCTCGCCTCGCCTTGGCCGTGACCGGCCCCCCTGCTAAGGGTTCCGCAACTCGACGCGCCGCCGTCTCGATGCGAGGCGGACGGCGCAGGACCTTTTCCCGTAGGCCCATGGCGTCCCGCAAGCCGAAAGTCATCGTCACCCGCAAACTGCCCGACCAGGTCGAGACGCGGATGCGCGAGCTGTTCGACACCGAGCTGAACATCTCGGACGAGCCGATGACCCGCAAGCAGCTCCTCGACGCCATCGGGCGCTGCGACGTGCTGGCGCCCACGATCACCGACAAGATCGACGCCGCCATGCTCGCCAAGGCCGGCGAGCGGCTGAAGCTCATCGCCAACTTCGGCGCGGGGGTCGATCACATCGACGTGGCCGCCGCCAACGCCGCGGGCGTCGTGGTCACCAACACCCCGGGCGTGCTGACCGAGGACACCGCCGACCTGACCATGACGCTGATCATGGCCACGCTGCGCCGGGTGATCGAAGGCGCCAACGCCGTCCAGGCGGGCGAGTTCACCGGCTGGGCGCCCACCTGGATGCTGGGCCGCCGGCTGGGCGGCAAGCGCCTGGGCGTGATCGGCATGGGCCGCATCGGCGCCGCGGTGGCCCGGCGCGCCCGCGCGTTCGGGCTCCAGATCCACTACCACAACCGCAAACCCGTCAGTCACGTGGTCGCCGACGAGCTGGAAGCCACCTACTGGGACAGCCTGGACCAGATGCTGGCGCGGGTGGACATCGTCACGGTGCACGCCCCGGCGACGCCGGCCACCTACCACCTGCTCTCGGCCCGGCGGCTCAAGCTCCTGCAGCCGCACGCCGTCGTGGTGAACACCGCGCGCGGCTCGATCATCGACGAGCAGGCGCTGGCCGACATGCTGGTCGAGGGCAAGCTCGCCGGCGCCGGCCTCGACGTCTTCGAGCTCGAACCGAAGATCAATCCCAAGCTCCTGAAGTGCCCCCAGGCGGTCCTGCTGCCGCACATGGGCTCGGCCACCGTCGAGGCGCGCGTGGACATGGGCGAGAAGGTGATCATCAACATCAAGACCTGGATGGACGGCCACCGCCCGCCCGACCGGGTCCTGCCGCAGATGCTGTAGGCCCGCCTGCGCCAACCTGCGGCGTTGACGGTCCGGCGCCGTCTCCGCAAGGTCGGGCGCGACGTATCGGCGTTACCCTTGGACCCTGGATGCTGACGCGCCGTTCGATGCTGGCCGCCGCGGGCGCCGGCCCCGCCGTGGCGCCGCAGGCGGCGCGCGCGCAGGGCAAGGCCCCCCTTCCGCCCAGCCTCGACGAACTCCTCCGCGAGCCGACCGTGCACGACGCGGCGATCTCGCCCGACGGCGAGCAGCTGGCCATCCTGCGCACCGACATCCGCGACGGGAAGGTCCGCGCCTACGTCACCCTCTCGCGCATGGCCGAGCTCACCGCGCGGCCGGCGGTCGTGCTGCTGGGCGAGACGCGCGTGCGCCAGGTCGAGTGGGCGAACAACGAGCGCCTGCTCATCTGGATCACCCTCTACCGCGACGACCGGGGCAAGCCCTACGGCGTGTGGTTCGGCGACGAGTTCCTGCCGATCCCGGTGCGGCGCGTCGTGTCGGTGGACCTGAAGGGCCAGGACCCCGTGGTCATGTTCGCCGGCTCCAAGGCCGTACTGCGCCGGGGCTTCGACGCGAGCCAGGTGGTCGACCTGATGGCCGACGATCCCCGCCGCATCCTGATGCAGGCGTGGAACGACACCCGCAACGCCTTCGGCCTCTACCATGTGGACGTCTACTCGGGCGAAGCCGCCCTGGTGGAGACGGGCGTGCCGGCCACCGACTTCTGGCTCACCCAGGGTGGCGTGCCCATGCTGCGGATGGACTCCAACGCCCGCGGCACGGTGCGCTGGGTCTACGGCCGCGCGCCCGGCGAGCGCGACTGGAAGCTGGTGCGCAAGTCGCGCCTCAACGAGCTCAAGAAGGTGCCCGACTTCGACGTGGTGGGGCCGACGCCCCAGGCCGGCGTCTTCCTGGTGTGCCAGCGCATGGAGGGCCGCGACACCACGGTGGTGCGCACCTTCGACATCGCGAGCCTCACCTTCGGCGACGTGGTGGCCGAGAAGCCCGGCCACGACTTCGAGACCGCCTTCGTGGACGAGAACCTGCGCCTGGTGGGCAGCCTCTACTGGGACGACCGCCTGAACTACGAGTTCGCGGACCCGGCGCTCGCGCCGCACTTCCGCGCGATCAACGCGGCGCTGAAGAACGCCTGCAACGTGGCGCTCTACGACATCGACACGGCCCATCGTCGCCTGCTGCTGAAGGTGAGCGGACCCCAGGAGCCCGGCGCCTTCCAGGTCTACGACCGGGAGAAGCGGTCGCTCGAGTACGTGGGCCACTGCAAGCCGTGGCTCGCGCCCGAACGGCTGGCCCGGACCGAGCCGCTGCGCGTGAAGACCCGCGACGGCGCCGAGATCACCGCCTACCTGACGACGCCGATCGGCGCGGCCGCGGCGCCCCGGCCGATGGTCGTGATGCCGCACGGCGGGCCCGAGCTGCGCGACTACCTGGACTGGGACGCCACGGCGCAGGCCCTGGCCGCGCGCGGCTGGCTGGTGCTGCAGCCCAACTTCCGCGGGTCCGGCGGCTACGGCCGGGCCTTCGCCGACAAGGGGCGCCGGCAGTGGGGCGGGCTCATGCAGGACGACGTCGAGGACTGCGTCGCCCACGTGGTGCGGCTGGGCCGCGCCGACCCGGGTCGCGTGGCGATCTTCGGCGCCAGTTACGGGGGCTACGCCGCCCTCATGGGCGCGGTGAAGACGCCCCGGCTCTACCGCGCCGCCGTCTCGATCGCCGGCGACGCCGACCTGCTCGAGACGCTGGCCTTCTCGCGGCGCGAGGACGGCGCCGACTCGCCCGCCTACGCCTACTGGCGGACCACCATCGGCGATCCGAAGGCCGACGAGGCGCGCCTGATCCAGGCCTCGCCCGCCCGCCGCGCGGCCGAGATCGAGATCCCCGTCCTGCTCATCCACGGGACCGAGGACGCCATCGTGGATCCTCGCCAGTCGCGGCTGATGGCCCGGGCCCTGAAGGCGGCCGGCAAGACCTGCGAGCTGGTCGAGCTCAAGGGCGAGGGCCACCGCAACTGGTCTGACGCCACCTGGAAGAACGTCCTGGCCAAGGTCACCGACTTCATCGCCGCGCACATTTGACCGCACGCCTCCCCCTCTCGCTTCGCGAGCTCCCCCAAAGGGGGAGCAATGTCGGCAGGGACGGGGAGAGGGGGGAGCTTCGGAAATCAGCCCCCGCAGACCGGGCAGTCCGGATCGCCCGCCACCCGCACCGTGCGCGTCTCGCCGGCCAGGGCGTCGTAGATGAGCAGCCGGCCGGCGAGCGGCTCGCCCGCGCCGGTGATCAGTTTCACGGCCTCCACCGCCATCATCGAGCCCACGACGCCGGCCAGGGCGCCCACCACGCCCACGGCCGTGCAGGTCTCCGCGTCCGGCGGGATCTCGGGCACCAGGCAGCGGTAGCAGGGCTGGCGGCCGAACACGCCCACCTGTCCCGTCCAGCGCCCGATGGCGCCCGACACCAGCGGCTTGCCGTGCTTCACGCAGGCCTCGTTCACGCAGAACCGCACCCCGAAGTCGTCGGTGCCGTCCAGCACCATGTCGACGCCCTCCACCAGCTGGTCGGCGGTGTCGGGCCCGAACGCGCCGTGGAAGCCCGCCACGAAGATGTGCGGGTTCAGGTCGTGCAGGCGGTCGGCGGCGGCGTCCACCTTGGGCCGGCCCAGGTCGTCGTCGGCGTAGATCACCTGCCGCTGCAGGTTCGACCGCTCCACCTCGTCGGGATCGGCCAGGATGATCGTCCCCACGCCCGCGGCCGCCAGGTAGAGCGAGGCCGGCGCGCCCAGGCCGCCGGCGCCGACGATCAGCACGCTCGCGCTCTTCAGCTTCTGCTGCCCGGGACCGCCCACCTCGCGCAGCACCAGGTGGCGGGCGTACCGCTCGATCTCCTCGTCGGTGAAGCTCATGTCTTGACCTGGCGGACCCCGCTGCTCACATCGCGCCGATGTCCAATAGCTTCCCAGACTGGCACGGCACCACCATCCTCGCGGTGAGGAAGGGCGGCAAGACCGTCGTGGCCGGCGACGGCCAGGTCTCCATGGGCCAGACCGTGGTCAAGGGGACCGCGAAGAAGGTGCGCACCCTGGCGGGCGGCCGCGTGATCGCGGGCTTCGCCGGCTCCACCGCCGACGCCTTCACGCTCATCGAGCGGCTCGAGGGCAAGCTCGAGCAGTATCCCGAGCAGCTGACCCGCGCCTGCGTCGACCTCGCCAAGGACTGGCGGACCGACCGGTACCTGCGCCGGCTCGAGGCGATGATGATCGTCGCCGACAAGGACCAGATCTTCACCGTGACCGGCGCCGGCGACGTGCTGGAGCCCGAGCATGGGGTCGCCGCCATAGGCTCCGGCGGCAACTACGCCCTGGCCGCCGCCCGGGCGCTGGTGGACGTCGAGGGCCTCGGCGCCGAGGAGATCGCCCGCCGGGCCATGGCCATCGCCGCCGAGATCTGCGTCTACACCAACGCCTCGCTCACGGTGGAAATCCTGGGCTAAGCGCCGCGGGGCCCTCCTATTGAACCACCAGGCCCGCCAAGCTCACAAAGAGTCGGCGCTGACCCTTGGTGTCCTTCGTGCTCTTGGTGGTGAAACCTCGTCGCGTCGCGGCTAAACCACCACCATGCGCGCCTTGTCCGCCCTCCTGATCGTCCTCCTGGCCGTTCCCGCCGTCGCCGCGCCGATCGATCCCGCGCCCGTGGTCGCCGCCGAGCGGGCGTTCGCGGCCGACGGGCTGGCGCTGGGCATCCAGGCCAGCTTCTTCAAGCACTCGGCGCCCGACGGCATCGTCTTCGGGCCCGAGCCCATCCTGGCCAAGGCGGCCTTCGGCGAGCCCCAGCCCAAGGGTCCGCCGCTGGTCTGGTGGCCCCTGTGGGCCGGCATCGCGCGGTCGGGCGACCTTGGCTTCACCACGGGGCCCTACACCTTCGACGGCCAGCCGCGCGCCTGGTACTTCACCGTCTGGGCCCGGCAGCCCGACGGCTCCTGGAAGTGGCTCTACGACGGCGGTCCCCCCAGCGACATGACCGGCGCGGCCCCCAAGGATTCCCCCGTCGCCTACGCCCGGCTGGCCGAGCGCCGTGCGGGCTCGGCCCACAAGGCCATGGTCCAGGTGACCGCGGCCGAGAAGGCGCTGCACGCCGCCGCCGCGGCCGACGTGAAGGCGGCCTACCTGGCCGCGGTGGCCGACGACGGCCGGGTGCAGGGCTCGCGCGCCAGGCCGCCCACCAGCCGCGCCGAGCTGGAGGCTGAGCTGGACACCCGCCCCGCGGCCATCGCCTTCGCGCCCCTGGGCGGCTCGGCGTCCGACGCCGGCGACCTGGCCTGGACCTACGGGGCGGCGAAATGGACCGCGCGCGACGGTTCGGCCCAGCGGGGCCACTACGTGCGCATCTGGCGCAACGACAAGGCGGGCTGGCGCCTGCTCTACGACCAGCTGCTGGCCGCGCCGCCGCTGAAACCGCCGCCCGCAAAAACGCCGGACGGCGCAGCGTCACCGTCGCCAGGGGCGAACTGAGCCCCTATCTAGCGCGGCATGACCGAATTCTCTCCGCGCGAGATCGTCTCCGAACTCGACCGCTTCATCGTCGGCCAGAACGACGCGAAGAAGGCGGTGGCCGTCGCCCTGCGCAACCGCTGGCGCCGCCGCCGGGTGCCCGACGACCTGCGCGACGAGGTCACGCCCAAGAACATCCTGATGATCGGGCCCACAGGCGTCGGCAAGACCGAGATCGCCCGGCGGCTGGCCAGGCTGGCCCAGGCCCCGTTCCTGAAGGTCGAGGCCACCAAGTTCACCGAGGTGGGCTACGTGGGCCGCGACGTGGACCAGATCGTCCGCGACCTCGTGGAGAGCGCCATCGCCATGGTGCGCGAGAAGCGCCGCGCCGCCGTGCGCGCCCGCGCCGAGGCCGCCGCCGAGGAGCGGATCCTGGACGCCCTGACCGGCCCCGGCTCGACCGCGGCCCGCGAGAGCTTCCGCAGGAAGCTGCGGGCGGGCGAACTCGACGACAAGGAGGTCGAGCTGCAGCTGGCCGACACATCTTCGCCGCTCGGCATGATGGACATCCCGGGCCAGCCGGGCGTCGGCATGGGCGTGCTGAACCTGGGCGACATGTTCGGCAAGGCCTTCGGCGGCCGCACCAAGACCCTCAAGACCACCGTCTCCGGTGCCTGGGCGCCGCTGATCGCCGAGGAGAGCGACAAGCTGGTGGACCAGGAGGCGCTCACCACCGAGGCCCTGGCGCTCGCCGAAAACGAGGGGATCGTCTTCCTCGACGAGATCGACAAGGTGGCGTCGAACCGCGAGCGGTCGGGCGCCGACGTCTCGCGCGAGGGCGTGCAGCGCGACCTCCTGCCGCTGATCGAGGGGACCACCGTCTCCACCAAGCACGGCCCGGTGAAGACCGACCACATCCTGTTCATCGCCTCGGGCGCCTTCCACGTGGCCAAGCCCAGCGACCTCCTGCCCGAGCTTCAGGGCCGCCTGCCGATCCGCGTGGAGCTGAAGGCGCTCACCCGCGAGGACATGCGCCGCATCCTGGTCGAGCCGGAAGCCAACCTCGTGCGCCAGCACCAGGCGCTCATGTCCACCGAGGGCGTCACGCTGGAGTTCACCGAGGACGCCTACGACGCCCTGGCCGACGCCGCCGTGCAGGTGAACGGCTCGGTCGAGAACATCGGCGCCCGCCGGCTGCAGACGATCCTGGAGCGGGTGATGGAGGAGATCAGCTTCACCGCCGCCGACCGCACGGGCGAACGGATCGTCATCGACCGCGCCTATGTCGAGGGCCGGATCGCCGACCTCGCCAGGAACACCGACCTGTCGAAGTTCATCCTCTGATGTGCGGCGTCTGCTTCTCCCGTCGCGGGCTGCTGGCCGCCCTCGGCGCGGTCGGCCTCGCCGGCTGCAGCGAGAACGCAGCCACCGGCCGACGCCAGCTCGTCTTCGTCGACGACGGCCAGCTGGCCACCCTCGCCGACCGCACCTGGAACGAGGTGGTGGCCAAGATCCCGCCGGTGGCCGACCCCGCCGCCCAGGCGCGGCTCGCCCGCATCGGCGCCCCGCTCGTGAAGGCGGCCGGCCGCGACGATCTCGACTGGTCGTTCACGGTCCTGGACAGCCCCGAGTTCAACGCCTTCGTCCTGCCCAACGGCCGGGTCGGCTTCTTCCGCGGCCTCATGGAGTTCGCCCGCGACGACGGCGCCATCGCGTCGGTGGTCGGACACGAGATCGGCCACGTCCTGGCGCGGCACTCGGCCGAGCGGATGAGCCAGGAGATCGCCGTCCAGGCGGGCGTCGGCATCGCCCAGCTCCTGATCTCGCAGGAGGCCGGCCAGTACGCCGACGAGATCGGCGCGGCCCTCGGCGCGGGCGCGGTGCTGGGGGTCATCCTGCCCTACTCGCGCAAGCACGAGCTCGAGGCCGACCGCGTGGGCGTCGACCTGATGCGCAAGGCCGGCCAGGACCCCAACGACGCCGTGCGCTTCTGGGAGCGGATGATCCGCCGGGCCCAGAACACCGAGCGGCCGCCCGAGGTGATCTCCACCCACCCGGCCGACACGCGCCGCCTGGAAGCGCTGAAGGCCGCCGTCGCCAGACCCGCCTGACCCCAAGCGCCCGGGCTTCCCATGGTCCTGCCCGCGGGGAGGACCGGTTCCCAAGGCAGAAGGCCGCGCGAGGGCTTCAGTCCCGGGCCTCGTCCAGCAGCCGGCGCACCTTCTGCAGCGTGGGCAGGAGGGCCGCCAGCTCAGCCTCGTCGACCTCGGAGAACAGCTCCCGGAACAGGGGCTCGAGGCTCGCGACCGCCGCGTCGCGCACCGCCCGGCCGGCGGGCGTCACGCTGACCGCCTTGCCCCGGCCGTCCGCGGGGTCGGCCTCGACCACGACCCAGCCCTCGGCTTCCAGCCGCTTCAGCGTGCCCGTCACCGCGGCCTTGGTCACCTGCAGGGCGCCGGCGATCCGCGACGGCGCGCGGCGCACGTGGCCCATCCGGATCATGTGGTTCAGGACGGTGAAGCCGGCCATCGAGAGGCCGGGCGGCATCACCCGCTCGGCGGCCGTGCGCGCCAGGTGCTCGATGATGCCGATCTCGTTGAAGAAGACGAAGGCCGTCGGGTCGGCGGGCGGCTTCATGCGCGGATATGCTCGGCGAGGCCGCGCCGGGGCGCCGGCCCGGCCGGCTTCGCGCGGCCGGCGCGCACCAGCATCTGCAGCGGCGCGGCGGGCGACGCGTCCAGCAAGGCCTGGGTCTCGCGGTAGGGGCCGGCCATCTCGGGGAACTCCTGCAGCGTCATGCTCCAGGGGTGCAGCGAGAGCCCCTGCGCCGTGGCGGTCAGCTGCATGCGCGCATAGGCCCGGCCGGCCGCGAGCTGGGTGGCGCGGCCGTTGTCGGGCCCCCGGAGCCAGACGAAGGCCGGGGTGGCGGCCAGCATCTTCAGCCACATGTCCTCGCCGCTGCGCGAGGCGAACGACTTGGGGTCCGCCAGCGTCTTGTGCGACATCAGGCCGAGCGCCGCGAGGCCGTCGATCATCGGCCCCTCCAGCGCGATTCCGTCGCGGTGGCGGGCGATCTCCTCGCGGCCGATGCGCATCAGCCGCACCGACTCCATGTGCGTGGCGGTGGTGGCGCCCTCGATGCGGAACCCCTCGCCGCCCACGGCGATCAGGCGCGCCCGCCGCGCGGCGTCGGTCACCGATCCGGCGGTCAGCGGCGCAGACGCGGCGGCCGTGATCGCGGCGAGCTCGGCCTCGGCCGGCGGGCGCTTCAGGTCGAACGGCTGGCGGTTGGTGTGCCGGCGGAGGATCTGCGCGAACAGCGGGTCGGGCCGCACCGAAGCGTCGGCCGCCAGCCGGACATGCGCCACCGGGCGGTCGTCGAGCACCGGTTGGGGCTCGCCCTGCGGCCAGGGCGTGACGTCGGCCCGCAGGCCGCGCTGCGCCGCCGCGATCGCGAGCACCTCCAGGAACGCGCCGCAGCCCAGGACGATCTGCCGGTTCGGCGGGTCGGTCGCCGGCAGCAGGCGCGTGCGGTCCACGTGCAGCACGATCTCGTCGCGACCCGGCAGGTCCACCAGCCAGGGCTGCCGATTGTGCGGGTTCGGGGCGAGGATGGCATGCGCCAGCGCCCACCGCCGGGGGTCCGTCTCCCCCGCTCCCGGATTGCGCCAGGCCGCGACCGGATCGGGCCCCGACGGCGGGCCGCACGCCGCCAGCGGCGCGGCGGCGGCCAGGACTTCCAGGACATGGCGGCGGGTGGGCATCGGCGTATTCCGTTTAGACCTAAACCATATAGCTAAGGTCTAAACCATTTTCGGGCCCTGTCCAGTGTGGATGTCAGTCGCGGTGCCGGCGAGCCTTCCAGATCGCGTCTTCCAGGGCGCGTGCGAAGGCCGCCCGCTCGCCAGGACTGAGCGCCTGCGCGACCGGCGTCTCCCGCCCCGACAGCGCGAGCCGCAGGGCCGTGACCCGGTCCTCCTCGTCCCGCTCGGTGGCCACCCGGGTGAACGCCGTAGGGCTCTCCCAGACGACCCGGGTCTCCTTCGGGCTCTCGTAGGTGACGGTCACCTCGGCGGGGCTGACCTGGACCCGCTGGACGATGCGGCCGGCGCGGAAGCTGGCCATGAACGCCACGACCACCGCCAGCACGTCGATCGCCAGGAACGGCAGCAGGACGAAGACCGCGCCCATCCGCAGGAACACCAGCGCCGAAGCGCAGTTGGCCACGGTGATCAGGCTGATCAGGATGATGAAGCCGCGGTCGGACAGCGACCGGTTGGGCCGGATCTCCGCGTCCATGTAGAGGGCCGCCGCAGGCATGGCTGCGGACACTATTCCGGTCGCCGCAGAAGTCCACTATCCCAACCGCCATGACCGAACAGACCTGGGCCAGGGGCCGCATCGCGCTCGTCACGGGGGCAACGTCGGGCTTCGGGGAGGCCATGGCGCGGCGCCTGGTCGCCGGCGGCGCCAAGGTGATCGCCACGGGCCGGCGGGTGGACCGCCTGCAGGCGCTCGCCGACGAACTGCGCACGCCCGACCTCCTCACCCGCGAGCTCGACGTGCGCAGCCCCGACTCCATCGACGCCCTGCTGCCGGGCCTGCCGGCCGGGTTCCAGGCCATCGACGTCCTCTACAACAACGCCGGCCTGGCGCTGGGCCTGGGCAAGGCGCACGAGGCCTCGCTCGACGACTGGACGACGATGATCGACACCAATGTGACGGGACTCGTCCGCATCACCCGGGCGGTGCTGCCCGGCATGGTGGAGCGCAACTGCGGCGACGTGATCAACCTGTCGTCGGTGGCGGCCAGCTATCCGTACCCCGGCGGCAACGTCTACGGCGCGACGAAGGCGTTCGTCCGCCAGTTCTCGCTGAACCTGCGCGCCGATCTCCTGGGCACGAAGGTGCGGGTCACCTCCATCGAGCCCGGAATGGCCGACACCGAGTTCTCGCTGGTGCGGTTCGCCGGCGACCGCGAGAGGGCGGACAACGTCTACAAGGGCGTCCACGCCATGAGCGCCGACGATGTGGCCCTGGTCTGCGAGAGCGTGCTGAGGCTCCCGGCGCACATCAACGTCAACACCCTGGAGCTGATGCCGGTGCAGCAGGCCTTCAGCCCCTTCGCCGTCGATCGGGGCGGCTAGCGCGGCCGTGCCCAGACCCGCCGGACCGCCGCGCCGCAAGCTCAAGCCCGCCGAACAGGCGCGGATCGCCGAGCTGTTCGCGCGCTTCGAGGCGCAGGAGTCGGATCCGCGCACCGAGCTCGACTACGCCGGCCCCTACACGCTGGTCGTCGCGGTCGCCCTGTCGGCCCAGGCCACCGACGTCTCGGTCAACAAGGCCACCGCGAAGCTGTTCGCGGTCGCCGATACGCCGCAGAAGATGCTGGCGCTGGGAGAGGACGGCCTGAAGCCGTTCATCAGCTCCATCGGGCTGTTCAACACGAAGGCCCGCAACGTCGTCCGGATGGCCGAGATCCTGGTCGAGCAGTATGGCGGCGAGGTGCCTCTGGAGCGCGAGAAGCTGCAGGCGCTGCCGGGCGTCGGCCGCAAGACCGCCTCGGTGGTCCTGAACGAGCTGCGCATCGAGCCGGCGATCGCGGTGGACACCCATGTCTTCCGCGTCGGCCATCGGCTGGGTCTCTCGACCGGCAAGACGCCCGACAAGGTCGAGCAGGACCTGATGGCCATCGTCCCCGAACCGTACCTGACGCGCGCCCACCACTGGCTGATCCTGCACGGCCGCTACACCTGCCTCGCGCGCCGGCCGAAGTGCGAAGCCTGCCCCGTCGCCGACCTCTGCCCCAGCCGGCGCCTGTTCGTCCGCTGAACGTGGGGCGAGCTTGCGCCGCTACCCGATGATCGCGTGGGGAACGAAGCGGCTGAGGTTGCGGGTGACGCGGCTGCGGTCCTCGCGGATGCCGATGCCGGCCGGCTCGTCTCCCACGATCCACGCGCCGATCACGGGATAGTTCCCGTCGAAGGCGGTGACCTCGTGGAGCGCCTGGCGGATGTGGCCCTCCTCGCCGTAGCCCTGGTCCAGCACGCGGGCCCGTCGGCCGGCCTTCACGAGCTCGATGTTGGCGCCCTCGCGGCTGAACAGCGGCTTGCGCACGAACGAGCGGCCCAGGTCGGCGGCCCGGGGATCGTCCTCGAAGTAGGCGGGCAACAGGTTCGGGTGGCCCTCATGCCGCGCCCAGAGCAGCGGCAGAACGCCCTTGTTCGAGAGCACCGCCTTCCACGCCGGCTCCAGGAACTGCGTCCCCGAGGCCTTGATGTTGGCGGCGTATTCCTCCCGCAGCATCTCCTCCCAGGGGTACAGCTTGAAGAGCGCCTGGATGACGTAGCCGTCCTGGTCCACGAACTTCTGGTCCGCCGTCAGGCCGATCTCGCCCACGGGCGTGAACTTGGGCTCGATCCCGGCCTGGGAGGCGATGTCCTCGAGGTACTTCACCGTCTGCCGGTCCTCGACCGCGTCGGGATCGCTGGCGAAGTGGACGAAGCCGCCCGCCGGGAAGATCGCCCGGAAGCGCGACTGCAGCTTCTCGTGCAGGCTGTTGAACTGGTCCGCGTTGGCGGGCAGGCGCCCGGCCGCCATCATGTCCTCCAGCCAGATCCACTGGAAGGCCGCGGACTCGTAGATGCTGGTGGGCGTGTCGGCGTTGTACTCGAAGAGCTTCGCCGGACCCTCGCCGTCGTAGGCGAAGTCGAACCGGCCGTAGAGCGAGGGATCGCGCCGCGCCCAGCTCTCAGCCACGTCGTCGCGGCTGGCCTCGGGGATGGCGAGCTTCGCCATCAGCTCTTCCGACTTCACCACCTCGTCCACGAGGTCCAGGCACAGGGCGTGCAGCTCGCGCGCGGGCGCCTCGAGCCCCTCCTCGATCTCGGGCAGGCTGAACGCGTAGTAGGCCCGCTCGTCCCAGTACCGCGCCCCGTCGATATGGCGCCACGTGAAGCCGAGCCGCTCGGCCTTCTCGTCCCAGCCGGGGCGCTCGGGGGTCTTGATGCGTTTCATGGTGTCGGAATCTCCGGACCCCTGCTCGTCATCCCGCGACTTGTTCGCGGGACCCATCGTCCCGCTCGCAGGCGCGTGCGTGGGTATTCGCCCCGCGCCTTCGTTTCGTGGCTCGCGCGGTCGCCGACATGGGTCCCGCGGACAAGCCGCGGGATGACGTAAGGAGAGCGGGACCCTCAGCTCTCCTTCCGCTCGACCGGGACCGGCTGAGCCTCGAGCTGCAGGCGCGGGGCCTCGAGCTGGGGCATCGGCTCGCCGGCGGGGGCCTTCAGGCGGGCCAGGATGTCGTCGGCGCTCTGGTGGCCCGGCAGGATCCCGGCGGCGGCCAGCTTGGCGTCGAGGTCGGCGCCGGTGCGCTTGTCCTCCAGCTCGCCGGCGGCGCGGAACTTCTCGTCGGCGATCGCCTGGCGTTCCTTGATCCGCTTGAGGCTGTCCGCGGCCGAGCCGAGCGACGCCTGCGCCGAGCCGCCGCGGGAGGCGACGGAAGCCTGGGCGCGCTGGACGCTGTCGTTGACCTTCACCACGTCGATCTCGCGGCGCAGGTTTTCGACCTTCTGCTGCGTCTGGGCGATGGTCTGGTGCAGGCGCTCCTCGGCGGTGCGCATGTCGGCGAGCTGCGGGGTCTTGACGCCGATGTCGGTCTCCAGGTCGGCGATCCGGACGGCCACCTCGCGGGCGAGGCCTTCGTCGCCCTTCGCCAGGGCGGCGCGCGCCGAGCCCTCGTACCGGGCCGACTGGTCCTTCAGGCCCTGGATCTCCTTTTCCAGCATGCGCCGCTTGGCGACGAGCGTGGCCAGGTCGTCGCGGGCGCGCCCCAGCGCGTTGTCCGCGTCGCGGATCTCCTGGTCGAGGATGCGCAGCGCGTTGGCGTCGACGACCGCCGCGCCGGCCTCGTAGCTGGCGCCGCGGAAGAGGGTGATGAGCTTGGTGAAGATCGACATGTGGGCTCCGGGCTCAGGCCGCCGAGGCGAAATCGTCGCGCAGGTCGCTGGCGGCGCGGATCGCGTTCTCCGCCAGCATGCGCAGTTCGATGATGACCGTCTGCAGGGTCGTCTTGCACGACAGTTCGCCGAACACCTCGTAGTAGTCGCGGCCGGCGATGGTGGTGATTCCGAAGTTCGAGAGCGGCACCAGCTTCTGCGCCTTCAGCAGGAAGACGTTGAACGCCGCCTGGTCCTTCTGCTCGTCCACCGGCCACAGCAGCGCGCTCACGACGATTTGCTCGGCGCCCACCGACATGAAGACCGGCAGGTCGCCGAACTCGTGCATGGTGACCTGCAGCACGGGGTCCGTCCCCTCCAGCACGCGCGCGGTCAGTTCGCCCTCGCGCAGGAGGCGGGTCTCGGACAGCGCTTCGGCAAGACTCTTCACCGACCAATCGGTGTCGATGACATGGTCCATCTGGAATGATCCCTGCGGAGGGTCGGGGTTTCTCATCAGCGCCGGTCCGCGGCTCGACGCCGTGATGATCGCGCGGGCGGCGGCCTGGATGTCGGACCTGGCTGCGGGGGGAACCCAGAGCTCCAGCTTCACGAGCCCGAGCCGCTGGCGCTCCTCGCGCCAGAGCCGGGTCCGTTCTGCGGGGCTGAGGCCCGCCGCCTTGTCCGTCCTGCGCCGTCCCATGCGTTCACGTATCCATACGCGTACATTTGACAACACGCAAGATGCGCGTATGGTCCGCGTTCAGCAAGGACGGACGACGTGATCTTCCGGGGACTTTTCGGCGGAAAGCGCGACCAGGGCGACGATCAGGCGATCCCCGTGGTCCGCAACATCACCATCGGGCGCACCGTCCGCCTGGATCCCCTGGCCTGGCGCCGGTACGGGTCGGACGCGAAGTTCGCCCTCGACACCGACGTGCTCGAGATCGTGGCCCAGGGCCGCATCGACCTGGGGCCGGACGGCTTCGTGCACCGCTTCTACACCGAACACGATCTCATGCTGCAGATGGTCAGCCCCGACCCCGAGGGCCAGGGCGCCGACGACTTCACCCTCTTCGGACCGTGGTCCAGCGACTACCCGCCCGACGGCGCGGCGCGGCGCCGCTGGGCGGACCGGCTGCGGGCGCCCGCGTTCGGCGGGCAGGACCTGCCCGAGTACCGCCGCTTCTGGTTCGGCGACGCGGACGCGCGGCAGGAGCCCGTCAGCTTCTGGGAGAGCGTCTACGACGATCGCTCGGGCGCCCGGGCGCGGCGCATCTACCAGACCTGCATGCTCTTCGCCCGGGACCTTCCGGGTGACGGACGCGAACTGCTCCTGGCCATCGAGATGGAGCCGGAGGGCGGCGACCTGACCCACGAGGTGATGGTGGGAATCCCGCTCAATGTGGGAGAATTCGAAGCTTAAGGCGTGAAACGCCAGCTCGAGAGGGACTGCATGACCTTCGATCCCAACGCCTTCGCCACCGGCGCCCTGGCCTTCCTCCTCGCCTTCCTGGCCGCCGGCGGCTTCACGCTGATCTTCAAGGCGGCCTACCGCTGGATCACGCCGCACGACGAGGGCGCCCTGATCCGCGCCGGCAACCCCGCGGCGGCCGTGGCCCTGGGGGGCGCGCTGATCGGCTACGTCATTCCGCTGGCCTCCGCGCTCGCCAACACCCACTCGCTCCCCGAATTCGTCGCCTGGGCCCTGCTGGCGGGCGTGATCCAGATCGCCACCTTCTGGCTGGTCCGCCGCATCGCGCTGCCGGACGTCTCGGCGCGGATCGAGCGGGGCGAGGTGTCGACCGCGCTCTACCTGATGTTCATCTCGATCACCGTCGGCATCCTGAACGCCGCCTGCATGACGGCCTGACGGCCGCGAGGATCTGGCATGAAACGCTCGAAGACCCTGGCGCTGACCTCCCTCATGGCGATGGGCGGGGTGACGCTCACGGCCTGCGGCGACAGCCCGGCCGACAACGTCCGCATCGAAAATCCCGGCCCCTCGGTCGACGCCTACGCCTACCAGTCGCTGGCCGAGTGCAAGGACAAGAACGAGGTCCCCGACGACGTCTGCGACAAGGCCGAGAAGCAGGCCCTCGCCGACGATCAGAAGGCCGCCAGCTGGAACGACCAGAAGAGCTGCGAGGACGTCTATGGCGAGGGCCAGTGCGTGCCCCGCCAGCAGGCGAGCGGGGGCGGCAGCATCTGGGGGCCGCTGATCGCCGGGTTCGTCGTCGGCCGCATGCTGGACGGCGGCTGGGGCGGGCGCGGCATGTACCGCGACTGGCGCGACGGCGGCTACTACTCCTATGGCGGCGGGCGCGTCTGGACCGACTATTCCACCGGCCGGGCCAGGATCGGAAACCGCAGCTTCGAGCGCCCCGACATCGTGCGGCCGCCCGAGAAGATGATGTCGCGCACCAGCGTGGTCAGCCGCGGCGGCTTCGGCGGCCGGATGTCGAACCACAGCATGCGCGGCGGCCGCTGGGGCGGCTGAGCGCGTTCGGCGAAGGTGGAAGCCGGTTCCGCCGCGAGGACGCGCTCCCCTTCGAAGAGATTGAGCCTTTTCGACCGGTCCTGATGCTCCCGTCGAGACCGGACAGGCTCTAGCGCGGCGCGCTGGGGGCCGGCGCGGGCGTCTGCTCGGGTTGCGGAACCAGCTCCATGCCGCAGCCCGGCGCCGGGCAGGTCCCGGGCGCGTCGAACACCTTCCCGTCGTGGTCGCATCCGCACGGCGGGCAGACCCACTTTCCTCCGGGGTTTGCCTGGGCCACGGCCGTCGCCGGGGCGATGCAGGCGCAGGCGGACAAGGCGGCGAACGCGCGGCGGGTGAGCATGGACGGACCCCCAGGCTGACGTCTAACCGGCGCAGGTTACGTCAGGAGTTCGGCGTCAGGTATGCCGCCGAAGCCTCGGTTCCTGCCATCAGACGCGCCCTAGACGTGCGCATGGACGATCACGGGCCCGTGATCGTGCGCCGCACAGGTCTCTGCTGCCGCCCGGCGTTGCTCCGGAACCCCAATCCGGCTAAGCCGCCCCACCAGATCGGACCGGAAAAGCCACGCATGCCCGAACTCTACGACGTCGCCGCGATCGGCAACGCCATCGTCGACGTGATCGCGCCGTGCACGGACGCGTTCCTGACGGAGAACGGGCTGACCAAGGGCGCCATGATGCTGGTCGACCCCGAGGCCTCGTCGCGGCTCTATTCGAAGATGCAGCAGGCGGTCGAGGCGTCGGGCGGCTCGGCGGCCAACACCATCGCGGGCCTGGCCAGCTTCGGCGGCCGCGGCGCCTTCATGGGCAAGGTGGCGGACGACCAGCTGGGCCGCACCTTCGCCCAGGACATGCGCCGCATCGGCGCGCGCTTCGAGAACGCGCCGCTGAAGGGCGGGCCGGCCACCGCCGTCTCGATGATCAACGTGACGCCGGACGCCCAGCGCACCATGTGCACCTACCTGGGCGCCTCGGTGCAGTTCACCGACGACGACGTGGACCAGGACACGGTCGAAGCGGCCCAGATCGTCTACCTCGAGGGCTACCTCTTCGACGCCGAGGCGGCGCGGCGCGCCTTTGCCAAGGCGGCGGCCTTCGCGCACGGCGCCGGCCGCAGGATCGCCCTGACCCTGTCCGACAGCTTCGTGGTGGAGCGTCACCGCGGCGGGTTGCTGGGCTTCATCGAGACCCAGGTGGACCTGCTGTTCGCCAACGAGGCCGAGCTCCTCGCGCTGTTCGAGACCGACAGCTTCGACGAGGCCTGCGAGGCCCTGCGGACCCGTTGCGACCTCGCCGCCGTGACCCGCAGCGACAAGGGCTCGGTGATCCTCTCGCAGGGCGAACGGCTGACCGTCCGCGCCGAGCCTGTGGAGAAAGTCGTGGACACCACCGGCGCGGGCGACCAATACGCAGCCGGTTTCATGTTCGGTCTATCCCGGGGACGGCCGCTGCAGCAGTGCGGCCAGCTCGCCTCCCTGGCGGCGGCCGAGGTGATCTCGCACTATGGTCCGCGCCCGCAGGTCTCGCTGAAGGACCTGGCCGCGTCCAAGGGGTACTGAGGAAGATGAGCCGCAAGGCCGAGGTCGTCCGCAACACCAAGGAGACCCAGATCCGGATCGCCCTGGACCTGGACGGGACCGGCGTGTCCAAGGTGTCCACCGGCATCGGCTTCTTCGACCACATGCTGGACAGCTTCGCCCGCCACGGCGGCATCGACCTCGAGGTCGAGACCAAGGGCGACCTGCACATCGACATGCACCACACCGTCGAGGACACCGGCATCGTCCTCGGCCAGGCGATCAAGGAGGCTCTGCCGGGCTTCAAGGGGATCCGCCGCTTCGGCCACGCCTACATCCCGATGGACGAGACCCTGTCGCGGTGCGCTATCGACCTGTCGAACCGGCCCTACCTGATCTGGCGGGTGGACTTCCGCACGCCCAAGGTCGGCGACATGGACACCGAGCTCTTCAAGGAGTTCCACCACGCGTTCGCCATGAACGCGGGCGCCTGCGTGCACCTCGAGTGCCTCTACGGCGCCAACAGCCACCACATCGCCGAGAGCGGCTTCAAGGCCCTGGCCCGGGCCTTGCGCCAGGCGGTCGAGCTCGACCCGAAGACCCACGGCCACGCCCCCTCCACCAAGGGCGTGCTGTAAGGATCATCCCATGCAGCAAGTGGCCCTGATCGACTACGGGTCGGGCAACCTGCGCTCGGCCGAGAAGGCCCTGGTCCGCGCCGCGGCCGGGAAGGCCGAGATCGTCGTGACCCACGACCCCGACCGGGTCGCCGCCGCCGACCGCGTGGTGCTGCCCGGCGTCGGGGCGTTCAAGGCCTGCATGGACGCGCTCGCCGCCCGCCCCGGCGTGATCGAAGCCCTGAACGCCGCCGTGCGCGATCGCGGCGCGCCCTTCCTCGGCATCTGCGTCGGCATGCAGCTCATGGCCTCGCGAGGCCACGAGTTCGGGGTCACCGCCGGCCTCGGCTGGATCGAGGGCGACGTGCGGAAGATCGCGGTGAGCGACCCGCACCTGAAGGTGCCGCACATGGGCTGGAACACGCTGGAGGTCGTCTCGGACCTGCCGCTGCTCGCCGGACCCCGGGCGGGCCAGCCCGTCTATTTCACCCATTCGTACGCCATGTTCCCCACCGATCCGGCGGACGTGGCGGCCTACGTGGACCACGGCGGGCGCTTCCCCGCCGCCGTCGCGCGGGACAACATGGCCGGGGTGCAGTTCCACCCCGAGAAATCGCAGGGGACCGGCCTCGGCCTCCTGGCCGCATTCCTGGAGTGGCGCCCTTGATCCTGTATCCCGCCATCGACCTGAAGGACGGCCAGTGCGTACGCGTGCTGCACGGCGACCTGTCGACCGCCACCGTGTTCAACGCCGACCCCGGGGCCCAGGCGCGCCAGTGGGCCGACGCCGGCTTCCACTGGATCCACGTGGTCGACCTGAACGGCGCGGTGAAGGGCGAGGCGATCAACGCCCAGGGCGTCGAGGCCATCCTCTCGGCCGTGTCGGTGCCGGTGCAGCTGGGCGGGGGCATCCGCAGCCTGGCCGACGTCGAGCGGTGGATCGAGGCGGGCGTCAGCCGCGTGATCCTGGGCACCGTGGCGGTGAAGCAGCCGCAGGTCGTCATCGACGCCGCCCGCGAATGGCCCGAGCAGATCGCCGTCAGCGTCGACGTCCGCAAGGGCAAGGTGGCGGTCGAGGGCTGGACCGCCGATTCCGACCTGGACGCCATCACCGTGGCCCGGCGCTACGAGGACGCCGGCGTCGCCGCCCTGATCGTCACCGACATCGACCGAGACGGCACCGTCATGGGCTTCAACGTCGAGGCGTTCGGCGCCATGGCCGACGCCGTGGCGATCCCGGTCATCGCCGCCGGGGGCCTCGCCAGCGTCGACGACATCGCCAGACTCAAGGCGCGGCCGGGCGTGCCGGTCGCGGGCGCGGTGCTGGGCCGGGCGCTCTACAACGGCGCCATCGATCCCGCCGAGGCGCTGAGGCTGGCCGCATGAGCACCACGCTCAAGACCCGCCTGATCCCGTGCCTCGACGTGAAGGACGGCCGGGTCGTGAAGGGCGTGCAGTTCGTGAACCTGGTGGACGCCGGCGATCCCGTCGAGCAGGCCCAGGCCTACGACGCGGCCGGCGCCGACGAGCTGATGTTCCTGGACATCACCGCCAGCCACGAGAACCGCGGCATCATCCTCGACGTCGTCGCGCGCACGGCCGAGGTCTGCTTCATGCCGCTCAGCGTGGGCGGCGGGATCCGCAGCGTCGAGGACGGGCGCCGGCTGCTGCTGGCGGGCGCCGACAAGATCTCGATCATGACCGCCGCCGTGCAGGACCGCGACGTCGTGAGCCGCTGCGCCGACGCCTTCGGCAGCCAGGCCGTCGTCGTGTCCGTCGACGCCAAGCGCGTGACGACGCCGGGGCGGGGGGACCACTGGGAGGTCTTCACCCACGGCGGCCGCAATCCGACCGGCCTGGACGCCATCGACTACGCCGTCGAGGTGGTGGCGAAGGGCGCGGGCGAGATCCTGCTCACCTCGATGGACCGCGACGGCGCCAAGACCGGCTACGACCTCGACCTGCTGCGGCGGGTGGCCGAGGCGGTCAGCGTGCCGGTCATCGCGTCGGGCGGCGCCGGGACCACGCGGCACCTGGTCGAGGCGGTCGAGGCCGGCGCCGACGCCGTCCTGGCGGCGTCCATCTTCCACTTCGGCGAGATCTCCATCGGCGAGGCCAAGGCGGCCATGGCCGCGGCCGGCATCCCGGTGCGCCTGACGGAGCCCGTACCCGCATGAGCCGCTTCACCGACGTCGTGGCCCGCCTGACCCAGACCATCGAGAGCCGCCGGGGCGCCGACGCCTCGACGTCCTACACGGCCCAGCTCCTGGGCGACCTGGACCGCGCCGCCAAGAAGATGGGCGAAGAGGCGGTGGAGACGGTGATCGCCGCCGCCCAGGGCGACCGCGACGCCCTGACCGCCGAGAGCGCCGACCTGATCTACCATTGGCTGGTCCTGCTCGCGGCCGCCGGCGTCAGCCTCGACGACGTCGCGGCGCGCCTCGAGGCCCGCGAGGGGACTTCGGGCCTCGCGGAGAAGGCTGCGCGCAAGAGCTAGCCCGCCTCAGCGCGGCTTGCGCTTCAGGGCGACGTAAAGCGCCCCTTCCCCGCCGTGACGGCGCGACGCCTCCGAGATTCCGGCGACGATGTGCGACACCTCGGGCGCGCCCAGCCAGTCCGGAGCGCGCCGGCGCAGCACGCCGTCGCCCTGGACGCCCTTTCCCGTGATCACCAGGACGGCGCGCCAGCCGTCGTCCCAGGCCCGCTGCAGGAACGCCTCCAGCGCGCGGCGCGCCCGGTCCTGCGTCATGCCGTGGAGGTCGATCCGCCCGCCGATCTCCTCGCGTTCCCGGGCGATGCGATGGCGGCGGTTAGGCTCGATGGCGTCCACGCGTTCGCGCAGCGCCTTGGCCGCCTCGGCCACCCTTGCGGGCGCGATGCGCGCGGGGGCGTCCAGGGTCTGCGGCTGCGGGCCCGCGCGGTTCTGCAGCGGGTGGACCGTGGCGGCGACCTTGCCCCACAGGTGAAGCTCTTCCGGCGTCGGGTGGCGCTTCATCGCGGCACGATCCGCCAGAGCCGAAGCGTGTGCCGCACGCGGCCGGCTTCCAGGCCCGCGGCCTCGCCCTCGCCGAGGTAGAGGTCGGCGCGCACGTCGCCCTTGATGGCCCCGCCGGTGTCGAGCGCCGTCACCAGGCGGCTGTAGGTCGGGAAGGCGCCCGCCAGCAGCGGCGCGCTGGCGTCGATCCAGAGAAGCTCGCCCATGGCGTGGAACGCGGGGTCGACGGCCACGGCGCGGCCCCGGGGCAGCGGCACGCCCGCGGCCCCCGCCGGCGGCCGGCCGTCGTCCGGCGCGAGGCGGAAGAAGGCGTAGCGGGGGTTGAGCCGCATGATCTCGTCGGCGGCCGCGCCGCGATTGGCCGCCAGCCAGCCGCGGATCGCATCGCCCGAGGTGTTGTCCCGCGCCAGGAGCCCGCGGTCCCGCATCGGGTTGGCGATCCCCACGAAGGGGCGGCCGTTGTGCGCGGCGTACAGCGCCTTGCGCCGCGCGCCGTCCTCGAACACGAGGACCCCCGAGCCCTGCACCTGCAGGAAGAAGAGGTCCTCGGGCCGCATCCAGGCCAGCGCGTCCTCCGACGGACGCGCCTCGATGGCGCTGCGGTCGGGATAGCTGGTCCGCGAGCCGTCCGGCAGCGACTGCAGGACCGCCCCGTCCTCGACCAGCAGGTCCGCGGGGCGCGGCCTTACAGGCGCGCTGAACTCGCCGTCGGGACGGCGGCGGGCGGGGTAGACCGGGGCGAAGTAGGCCGTCAGCACGCCCTCCCCCTCCACCCGTTCGGCGATGAAGAAGGCCTCGAGGAAGGGCCGCCCGACGCCCGGCGCCACGTCCCGGACGGCCCGCGCCCGGGCGCAAAGGTCGGAGAGGCCGGGGTCCTTCGACGCGTGGCACACCGCCCGCCAGGCGCCGAACGCGGCGTTGTGATCCTCGGTCGACCAGCCCGGCAGGGCCGAAAGCTCGACCCGGCGCGGTTCGGGCGCCTCCGGACGCGGCGCCGGCGGTCCGGGCGTAGGAAAGCCCGGCGGCGGCGGACCATGCTCGTAGGGCGTGGCGCACCCAGCCAGAGTCAGGGCAGCCAGACCCGAGACGGCGAGCTTCAGGGCGGCGAAGGCCGCCGCCATCCGTCGGCCCCCCGGCAGGCTCACGCCTCGGCGGCGTCCACGTGGACGAGCGTCCAGTTCGGGTCGCGGGCCTTGAGGCGCCGCTCGAACGTCCAGAGTTCGGCGGTGCGGCGGTCGTCCACGGCCTCGCCTTCCGGACCCTTGGTGCGGCTCCGGAACTCGGCCAGGAACCGGACGGTCAGCCGGGCGAGGTCGCCGTCGGTCACGTCGGCCCGCTCCAGGTCCGCGCGGGGCGCCTGCAGGAACTCCACCGTCTCGGTCCGCCCCTCGCGGGCGCGGGTGTCGATCACCGCCTCGAAGCTCTCCAGCACCTGCGGCGCCAGCAGGTTGCGGAGCGTCGCCTTGTCGCCCTCGGCGAACGCCTTGACGATCATCTCGTACGCCGACTTCGCGCCGCCCAGGAACCGGGTCATGTCGAAGGCCGGATCCTTGGCCTTCACCGCGGCCAGGCCCGTCAGCTCCACGCCGTCGTCGGCGGGTTCCGCCAGGCGCTCGGGCGCGCGCGGGGGCCTCGGCGTCGCTTCCGCCGCCGGCTGCTCGCCCGGCTGGCGTCCGACGCGCCGGCCCAGCACCGAGTAGAGCTGGTAGAGCACGATGGCCGCGAGGCCGGCGAAGATGATCAGTTCGAGGACTTGCAACGAGCCGCTTTCAGGTCAGTGCGGGGCGAACGCATCCTTATACGCCCATTTCACCCATATAGTCCGCCGGAACGCGGTCGTCAGGGGCGGCGTTGCATCGGACCTACCCACATGATAGCCGCGTCCTCCGAAAGCGCGCGATCCTGCCGCCTCCAGATGAGAAATCCGCTCCAGTCATGACCGACACCGACGCCGGCGACATGGCGCTGCAAGGCTCCGAGCCCGGCATCCGCATCCTCGCCCAGTTCATCCGCGACCTCAGCTTCGAGAATCCGCGCGCGCCGGACGCCCTGCGCCCCAGCCAGGACCAGCCGCAGATCGATCTCGGCGTCGAGATGAACGCCCGCGGGCGCGAGGACGGGCTCTTCGAGGTCGACCTGAAGCTGTCCGCCAAGGCCAACCGCTCGGACGGCGCCCTGTTCGTGGTCGAGCTGCTGTACGGCGGCGTCTTCCAGATCGGCGGGGTCCAGCCCGACGAGATGGAACCGGTGCTCCTGATCGAGTGCCCGCGCTACCTGTTCCCCTTCGCCCGGCGCATCATCGCCGAGGTGAGCTCCGAAGGCGGTTTCCCACCGTTCCTGCTCGATCCCATCGATTTCGCCGGGGTCTACGCGGCGCGCAAGGCGCAGCAGGAGCCGCAGGTCGGCCACGCCTAGGGTTCAGGCCCTATTGGATATCTTCCGAGCGTCCCGGCGAATGCCGGGACCCAGATTTGCGTGCGAGATCATGATGGGAAGGGCTCCGAAGCAAGGGCCCCCCATCTGAGCCCTTCCATCTGGATCCCGGCCTTCGCCGGGATGGCCGGGTATTGAATAGGGACCCTAGGCGCACAAGCCTGCGCGGGCGGCGTTCAGGCCGCCCGGTCCTCGGCTTCGATCACCGCCAGGCCGAATTCGGCCCAAAGCGCCTCGCCCTTCACCTTTTCGCGGATGAACGCCGCGTGGACCGCCCGTTCGGCCTCGGTCGAACGGGGGGCCAGGGGTCGCGGCCGCGGCCCGTACTCGACCCGGGTTGTCATCGCCACCGAACCCACCGCCGTCGACGCGGTAAGCTCCAGCCGCCGCTCGCGGCCGCCCTTCAGCTCGAGATAGACGGCGGCCAGCAGCTTCGCGTCGATCAGCGCGCCGTGCTTCTCGCGCTCGGACAGCGAGATGCGGAAGCGCTTGCAGAGGGCGTCCAGCGAGTTGTGCATCCCCGGGAAGCGCTGCTTGGCCAGGCCCAGGGTGTCGATCCAGCGGTGCTCGGGGATCTCGACCCGGCTGCAGCGCGAAAGCTCCCAGTTCACGAAGCCGCGGTCGAACGCGGCGTTGTGAGCGATGATCGGGGCGTCGCCGACGAACTCGAGGAAGGCGTCCACCACCTCGGGGTCCTCGAACCGCGGCTTGCCCTTCAGGAAGCCGCTGGTCAGCCCGTGCACCCGCTCGGCCTCGATGGGCATGTCGCGGCAAGGATCGATGTAGACGTGGAAGCTGCGGCCGGTGGGGACGAACTGCTCGATCTCCAGCGCCGCGAGCTCCACCAGACGGTCGCCCGTCAGCGGGTCGAAGCCGGTGGTTTCGGTATCGAGAACGATCTCACGCCCCATGCCCCGTTCATGCCGTGCTTCGCGGCGGCCGGGCAACCGCGTCCGCGGCGCCGTCCCCAGGCGGCTGAAATCACCCACAGCTCAACGCCTCTCGCAGCTTCTCGCCCGCAAGCGGCGATGTTCGCACAATGTTCCCGCGAACGCCAGCCGGCCCCTTGGCGGCCCCTCATCGGGGGTTGGGTGGGAGCGCTACCTCAAACGGCTGTCATCCCGGTTTCGCCGGAGGCGAAGACCGGGACCCATAGACTCCGTGGGTCCGGAGGGGGCGCGGCGGTGACGGCCGCGGGCCGCCCCTGCCATCGGGCGCGTATGGGTCCCGGCTTTCGGCTTCGCCGATGCCGGGATGACAGCTGAAAGGGTGGGGGGCGCTGTGGGGGGCCAGGTTCAACCCAAAGCTTCCGATCGTCCCGGCGAATGCCGGGACCCAGATCCATGGGCGGGATGGTGGTGGGAAGGGCTCCGGGCTTGTGGAACCCGCTTTCCAGCCATCCCATCTAGATCCCGGCATTCGCCGGGATGGTCGGGGGTTGGGTGGGAGCGCTAACTCAAACGGCTGTCATCCCGGTTTCGCCGAAGCCGGGATGACAGAGAAGGGACGTCAGCTCTCCCGGAGCTTGGCGATGATCGCGGCGACCTGGGCCCGGGCGTGCTCGAGGCCCTGGCCGGTGTCGACGACGTAGTCGGCGCGCGCGCGCTTCTCGGCATCCGGCGTCTGCTGCGCGAGGATGGCCTCGAGGCGCTCGGGCGACATGCCCTCGCGTTCGAGCACCCGGGCGCGCTGCATCTCGGCGGGCGCCGAGACGACGATCACGGCGTCCATGTTGCGGTCGCCCCCGGTCTCGTACAGCAGCGGAATGTCGAGGATCACCATGTCGGCGCCGCTCGCCTCGACGTCCTTGAAGAAGCCGCCCCGGTGCTGGCCGACCAGCGGATGGACGATGGCGTTCAGCCGCTTGAGCTCTTCGGGCTTGCCGAGCACGCGCTGGCGCAACGCCTCGCGGTCCACGCGCCCGTCCTTCACGACCCCCGGGAAGGCCTCGCCCACGGGCCCCACCGCGGCCCCGCCCACGTCGTAGAGGGCGTGCACGGCGGCGTCGGCGTCGTAGACGGGGATGCCGGCCTCGCGGAACATCGCCGCGGTGGTCGATTTCCCCATGCCGATCGAGCCGGTGAGACCGATCATCTTCATGCCAGGTGCTCCAGGGCCAGGGCGCGCACGTCCACCTCCGCCGGCGGCGGCGCCCCGAAGAACGCTTCGAACGACGGCTCGGCCTGCCGGACCAGCATCTCCAGCCCGTCCACCACCGGCCGGCCGAGCTCCATGGCGCGGCGCAGGAAGGGGGTGACCAGCGGCTTGTAGACCATGTCCATCACCACGGCCTGGGGCTGGGTGGTCTCGAGCGGCGCGTCGGGCGCCTCGCCGCCGCCGAGCCCGGCGCTCGTGGCGTTGATCACGGCGGTGGATGCGCTGAGCGCGCCCGCCGCGTGGCCCCAGGGCAGGGCCACGACCTTTGGCCCGAGCGCCGCGGCCAGCGCCTCGGCCTTGGCCAGCGTCCGGTTCACGACCCAGACCTTCGGCGCGCCGGCCAGCAGCAACGCCGCCACCGCCCCGCGCGCGGCGCCGCCCGCCCCCAGCACCGTCACCGGTCCCAGGCCCACGTCCCAGCGCGGGGCCTGGACCGCGAACGCCCGCAGCAGGCCGTAGCCGTCCGTGTTGTCGGCCAGGATCCGCCCGTCGGCCTCGAACACCAGCACATTGGCCGCGCCCGCGGTCCGCGCCGCCTCGCTGGCCCTGTCGGCCACGGCGAGGGCGGCCTCCTTGAACGGCACGGTGACGTTCACGCCCCGCACGGCGCCGCCGCGGAGACCGTTCGCCAGGCGCTCGAAGCCGTGGGCGTCCGGCGCGAAGGGGACATAGACCCCGTCGATCCCGGCGGCGGCCAGCCAGGCGTTGTGCAGGATGGGCGAGAGGGAGTGGGCCACGGGCCGGCCGACGACCCCCGCCACGACGGTCTTGCCGGTGATCATGCGGCGAGCGCCCCCTCGCGCCGCAGGAAGTCGAGGAGGCCCAGGAGCGGCAGGCCGAGGATGCCGAAGTAGTCGCCCTCGATGGCGGCGAAGAGCTGCGCGCCGGGCCCCTCCAGGCGGTAGCAGCCCACAGAGCCCAGGGCGGCCTCCCCTTCCCTGGCGAGATAGTCTTCGAGGAACGCGTCGCTGAAGTCGCGCATGGTCAGGCTCGATGTGGCGATCTCCCGCCAGATGGGCCTCCCGGCCTTCGCGACCACCACGGCGGAATGCAGCCTGTGGGTCTTTCCCCGCAGCTCAACGAGGCGCGATCGGGCCGCCGCCAGATCGGGCGCCTTGTCGTAGAGACGGCCGTCCAGGTCGAGGGTCTGGTCGGCGCCGATCACCCAGCCCGGCCTGGCCTGCGAGACGCGGAGCGCCTTCGCCTCGGCCAGGGCGTCGGCCACCTCGCGCGGCCCCTGGCCGGCCGCGAGCAGGGTCGCCTTGACGGCGTCCTCGTCGACGCCCGCCACCACCGCGTCGTGAGGGACGCCCGCGCCGTGCAAGAGGGCGCGGCGCGCGGCGCTCTGGGAAGCCAGGACGATGCTCACCCCAGCACCTCGACCTGGCCGTGGCCCTTGTGCACCAGGTTCAGGACCGCCGCGGCCGTCTCCTCCACCGAGCGCCGTGTGACGTCGATCGTCGGCCAGCCGTGCCGCTCGTACAGCCGCCGCGCGGCGATGATCTCCTCGCGGACCGCTTCCTGGTCGGTGTAGCTGGTGTCCCGCGTCTCCTTGAGGCTGAGCAGCCGGTTGCGGCGGATCTGGATCAGCCGGTCGGGCGAGATCAGCAGCCCCACCACCAGGGTGTTCCGGAGCTGGAACAGCTTCTCGGGGAGGGGCCGGCCCGGGACCAGCGGCACATTGGCCGCCCGGACCCCGCGGTGGGCCAGGTAGATGCAGGTGGGCGTCTTGCTGGTCCGGGACACGCCGAGCAGCACCACGTCGGCCTGGTCCAGGTCCTGCCCGCCCTGGCCGTCGTCGTGGCCGATGGCGTAGTTCAGGGCGTCCATGCGGTTGAAGTAGTCGTTGTCCAGCCGCAGGTGCGCGCCGACCCGGCTGGTCGTCGCCGCGCCCAGGTAGCGCTGCATCGCGCTCACCAGGGGGTCGAGCGCCGGCAGGCACGGCATGTCCAGGCGCCGGCAGCCCTCCTCCAGCGCGGCGCGCAGCTTCTCGTCGACGATCGTGTGGAGCACGATGCCGGGCGCCTCCTCGATGTCGTTGAGGGCCCGGTCCAGCTGCCGCTGCGAGCGCACCAGGGCGTAGATGTGCTCGATGGGCAGGACGTTCTCGAAGCGGGCGCAGACCGCGCGCGCCATGGCGTTCAGCGTCTCCCCGGTGGAATCCGACACCAGGTGGACGTGAAAGTAGGTGGCGAGACGGGGCGGCGAGGTGTTGGGCAAGGCGACTCCGAAAAACCCTGGGGACGGTTCCTGTGGACGCAGTCTTAGCGAAGCTGGACGGCGATGGGGATAGATCGGACCCGCCTTTCGCATGTGGCGCGTTCCGGAGGAAGGCGGGGACGGTTTGCCGCTTTAAGCATTTGTTAACCCCCAGGCCGGCGCCTGCGCGGCCCGAATGGCCGGCTGTTGTCGACGACCGGGGATCCGCCGTTCCATACCGGGGCTTGTCCCCGGAACCCCGGCCGATTCCTCAAGCGTCTCAAGGCGCGGGAGCCGGGGTCCCCGTGACTCACAGGGCCTGTGGACCGGCGCGGCCGCCCTGGGACACCCTGGGGACGAGCGGGGCGCCGTTAAGGGATCGTCAAGGTTTTCCACGCCGCCGACAGGCCCTACCGCCTCTGTCCCAACCTCTTTCAAGAGTCTTCTTGAGAAGAAGAAGAGCGGTCCGGCCGACAGCGCCTTGAGCCCCGGGGCGGGGCAGGCTTAAAGGCTCTCATGAGCCAGACGCCCAACCTCCTGCGCGTGCTTTCGGGCGAAACCCTGGCGCGGCCGCCGGTGTGGTTCATGCGCCAGGCCGGCCGATCGCTGCCCGAGTACCGGGCGCTGCGGACCCGGGCCAAGGACTTCATCGCCTTCTGCTTCGACCCTGAGATGGCCGCCGAGGCGACGCTGCAGCCCATGCGCCGCTTCCCGATGGATGCGGCCATCGTGTTCGCCGACATCCTGCTGATCCCGCTGGCCCTGGGCCAGGAGGTCTGGTTCGAGGCGGGGGAGGGGCCGCGGCTGGGCGAGCTGCCGCCGATTTCCGCGCTGCAGGACGCCATCGAAGGCTCGACGGCGAAGCTGGCCAACGTGGGGGAGACGCTGTCGCGGGTCCGCGCCGAGCTCGAGCCCGACCGCGCGCTCATCGGTTTCGCCGGCGCCCCCTGGACCGTCGCCACCTACATGCTCGAAGGCCGGGGATCCCAGCGCGAGGCGGCGCGCGCCTACGCCTATCGCCATCCCGAGGCGCTGGATGCGCTGCTGGACGTCCTGGTCGAGTCCACGGCCCGCTACCTGGTGATGCAGGCGCGCGCCGGGGCCCAGGTGCTGAAGCTCTTCGAGAGCTGGGCGGACAACCTGGCCGAGGACGTCTTCGAGCGGATCGTGATCGGCCCTCATGTCCGCATCGTCGAGAAGGTCAGGGCCGCCGGGGTCGACGCGCCCTTCATCGGCTTCCCGCGCGGCGCGGGCGCGCTGGTGGCCTCGTACGCGGCGAAGGTCCCCGTGCAGGCGGTCGCCCTCGACACCCAGGCCTCGGCGGCGTTGGGCCGGAGCATCCAGTCGGGCGGCAAGGCCATCCAGGGCGCGCTCGACAACCTGCTGCTGGCCACGGGCGGGCCGGCGCTGGACGCGCGGGTAGAGCGGCTGCTCGCCCAGTGGTCGGACGGGCCGTACATCTTCAACCTCGGCCACGGGGTGATGCCAGAGACGCCGATCGAGAACATCGCCCGCGTGGTCGAGCGCGTGACGGGCCGGCGCGTGGAGGCGCCCGTCGCGCCGTGACCCGGGTCGCCGTCGTCCTTTTCAACCTCGGGGGCCCGGACAGCCTGGCGGCCGTGCGGCCGTTCCTGGCCAACCTGTTCCGCGATCCGGCGATCATCGGCCTGCCGACGCTGATCCGCCATCCGCTGGCCGGCCTCATCGCGAGCCGCCGGGAGAAGCTCGCGCAGGCCAATTACGCGATCATGGGCGGCCGCTCCCCCCTGCTGGAGGAGACCCAGGCCCAGGCGAACGCGCTCGAGGCCGAGCTGCGCAGCCGGGCGCCCGAGATCGAGGCGCGGGTCTTCATCGCCATGCGCTACTGGCATCCGTTCGCCCGCGAGACCGCGCGCGCGGTGGCCCAGTTCGCGCCGGACGAGGTGGTCCTGCTGCCGCTCTATCCGCAGTTCTCCACCACCACGACGGGGTCGTCGCTCGCGGACTGGATGCGCACCTACAAGGGCGTGGGCCGGACGCGGACCGTCGGCTGCTATCCCACCGCGCCCGGCCTGGTGCAGGCGGTGGCCGAGCAGATCCGCAAGGCCTGGGAGGCGGGCGGGCGGCCGGACGGCCTGCGTCTGTTGTTCTCGGCCCATGGGCTGCCGCAGAACGTGGTGGACCGGGGCGATCCCTACCGCGCGCAGATCGAGGCGACCGCCGCCGCCGTGGCGGCGCTGCTGCCGGAACTGCCCGACTGGCGCGTCTCGTTCCAGAGCCGGGTCGGACCCCTGAAGTGGCTGGAACCGTCCACCGAGACCGAGATCCGCCGCGCCGCCGAGGACGGGAAGGGGGTCATCATCTCGCCGATCGCCTTCGTCTCCGAGCACGTCGAGACCCTGGTCGAGCTGGACCACGAATACGCGGCGCTGGCCGCCGAGGCCGGCGTCGCGCCCTATCTGCGGGCGCGGACCCCCGGGACCACGCCGGCGTTCATCGGCGCCCTCGCGGACGCGGTGCAGGACGCCCTGCCGCAGGACGGCGTGCGGCCCTTCGGGCCTTGGCTCTGCCCCGCGGCGCATGGCAAGTGCGCGTGCAGGGACGGGGGGAAAGCCGCATGAGCTGGCCGCAATTCCTGAGCTACGACCTGCTGCGGGGTCTGCACATCATCGCGGTCATCGCCTGGATGAGCGGGATGATGTACCTGCCGCGGCTGTTCGCCTACCACACCGAGACGGCCCCGCCGGGCAGCGAGTTCGACGCCCACTTCAAGGTGTGGGAGGCCAAGCTCCTGCGGATCATCATCAACCCGGCCATGGGGCTGACGTGGGTGCTCGGGGTCACGCTGATCCTCTGGCACGTCTACGCCGCCGGCGCGGGCTGGGGGTTCCTGGCGCAGCCCTGGATGATCGTGAAGCTGGGCGTGGTCGTCGTCCTGTCGGGCTGGCACGGCTTCCTCTCGGGCGCGCGCCGCCGGATCGCCGCCGGCGAGCGGCCGCGGTCGGGGAAGTTCTGGCGCGCCACGAACGAGATCCCGTTCCTGCTGGCGGTCCTGGCGGTCCTGGCGGTCACGCTGCAGTTCGGCTGACGGGCGCCGGTTTCCGGATCGAAGCGCGCTCAGGCTCGGAGGCGGCCCGTCGCCAGCCTTGACCCGCGCCCCCGGACGTGGTTCCCCTGGCCCACGCGTCGGACTCCGGCGCGCCCCGCATCTTTTCCGGCCCCGCAGCGACATCGCGCGGTCCGCCGGCTCCCAGAACGAAGTCAAATCGGCGCCCGCGGGCGTCCACATGCTTACCCCACCGCACCCGGACGGCGTCCGTGGGCGCGGGAATCCGAAGTGAAATCAATATGACCGACGAAAACCAAGACAACGCCCCGGCCGCCGAAGACGGTCCCGCCATGGACGTCGACGCCCTGGACCCCGCCCTGGCGGACGCGGCCGCAGAAGCCGGCGCGGAGGGCGTCGAAGCCGACGCCGAGCCCGAGGAGCCCAGCGAGGCGGCCAAGGCGATCGCCGCCATGGGCCTGACCCGCATGAGCCTGCAGGAGCTGAAGGACAAGTCGCCCGCCGACCTGCTCGCCTTCGCCGAGCAGATGGAGGTCGAGTCCGCGAACTCCATGCGCAAGCAGGACATGATGTTCGCGATCCTGAAGACGCTCGCCGAAGAGGGCGTCGAGATCGAGGGCTCGGGGACGCTGGAAGTGGTGCAGGACGGATTCGGCTTCCTGCGCTCGCCCGAGGCCAACTACCTGCCGGGGCCGGACGACGTCTATGTGTCGCCCTCGCAGATCCGCAAGTTCGGCCTGCGCACCGGCGACACGGTGGTGGGCGCGGTGCGCGCCCCGCGCGAGGGCGAGCGCTACTTCGCCCTGGTGAACGTCCGTCAGATCAACTTCGAGGCGCCCGAGAACGTCCGCCACAAGGTGATGTTCGACAACCTGACGCCGCTCTATCCCGACGAACGCCTGCGGATGGAGATCGACGATCCGACGCTGAAGGACCGGTCGGGCCGGGTGATCGACATCGTCGCGCCCCTCGGCAAGGGCCAGCGCTGCCTGATCACGGCGCCGCCGCGCGTCGGCAAGACGGTGATGCTGCAGAACATCGCCAAGTCGATCGAGACCAACCACCCCGAGTGCTACCTGATCGTCCTCCTGATCGACGAGCGCCCGGAAGAAGTCACCGACATGCAGCGCACGGTGAAGGGCGAGGTGATCTCCTCCACCTTCGACGAACCCGCGACGCGCCACGTCCAGGTGGCCGAGATGGTCATCGAGAAGGCCAAGCGCCTGGTCGAGCACAAGCGCGACGTGGTGATCCTGCTGGACTCGGTGACCCGCCTGGGCCGCGCCTACAACACGGTGGTGCCGTCCTCGGGCAAGGTGCTGACCGGCGGCGTGGACGCCAATGCGCTGCAGCGCCCGAAGCGCTTCTTCGGCGCCGCGCGGAACATCGAGGAAGGCGGGTCGCTGACCATCATCGCCACCGCGCTGATCGACACCGGCAGCCGGATGGACGAGGTCATCTTCGAAGAGTTCAAGGGCACCGGTAACTCGGAAATCGTCCTCGACCGCAAGGTGGCCGACAAGCGCATCTATCCGGCGATCGACGTGCTGAAGTCCGGCACCCGCAAGGACGAGCTCATCACGCCGCCGGCGAACCTGCAGAAGACCTACATCCTGCGGCGGATCCTGTCGCCGATGGGGGCGCAGGACGCGATCGAGTTCCTGCTCGACAAGCTTCGGCAGTCCAAGAACAACGACGACTTCTTCCAGTCGATGAACACCTGAAGCCTGCTCGGGCCTTTGGCGCAGCCCGGCTTGTCAGCCATGTGGGGCCGCCGCAGGCGCTCGATTGAACCGCGGAGGACGCAGAGAGGAACGCGGAGAGCGCAGAGGTCTCCGCGCCCCCTCCGCGCCCCCTCCGCGCCCTCTGCGGTTAAGTCGACCGGCTCCGCGGGTGACAGGCTCAAGCGTTAGCTCCGCCGAGCCAAGGCGATCCGACAGAACGCGGTTCTCGGAGCAGAGCGAAAACCGTACGAAAACAACGCTCCCATGGCAAAACAGCGCCTGTGGCGCAGCGGCGCGCCGCGGCCGCGCGAGGGCCCGCTTCCCTGCGCGAGAGCGGCGCCGGTAGGACCTGGCCATACCGGGGCTTCGATGTTTCACGTGAAACAGCCAAGCTCTACCCGGTCATCCCCGATCAGGGGATCAGCAGGCTCGCCCCGACCGTGTTCCGACCCTCCAGCGCCTCGTGCGCCGCGCGGGCGTCCGCGAGCCCGAAGGTCTGACCGATCTCGATCCGGATGCGGCCTGACGACACCATGTCGAACACCGCCGCCGCGCTGTCCGCGAGCTCCTCGGACGTGACCACGTAGTCGAACAGCGTCGGCCGCGTCAGGTAGAGCGACCCGCCCGCGGCGAGGCGGGCGGGCGGGAAGGGCGGAACCGGGCCCGAGGCGTTGCCGAAGCTGACGAACAGGCCGCGACGCGCGAGACTGGCCAGGGTGCCCTCGAAGGTGTCCTTGCCCACAGAGTCGTAGGCGACCGGCACACCCTTGCCGCCCGTGATCCGGCGCACCTCGGCCGCCACGTCCTGCTGCCGGTAGAGGATGACGTGGTCAGCTCCCAGCTCGCGGACCAGCGCCGCCTTCTCGGGCGAGCCCACGGTGGCGATCACTTCCGCCCCGATGGCCTTGAGCCACTGCGTCATGATCTGCCCCACGCCGCCCGCGGCGGCATGCACCAGGACGGTCTCGCCGGCCTTCACGGGGTAGGTGCGCCGCACGAACGCTTCGGTGGTCATACCCTTCAGCAGGATCGCGGCCGCAAGACGGGCGTCGACGCCGTCCGGGAGCTTCACCAGCCGGTCCGCCGGCACGCAGTTGGCTTCGGCGTAGGCCCCGAAGCCGCCGGAGTAGGCGACGCGGTCGCCCACCTTGACGGCCGTGACGCCCTCGCCGACCGCCTCCACCACGCCCGCCGCTTCGCCGCCCGGCACGCAGGGCAGCTTCACGGGGTAGAGGCCTGTGCGGTGGTAGGTGTCGATGAAGTTGACGCCCACCGCCTCGTGGCGCACGCGCGCCTGGCCGGGCCGGGGTTCCGGCGTCGGGAGGTCGACGTCCTCGAGGACCTCGGGACCGCCGGTGCGGGTGAACTGGATCGCGCGCATCAGGCCAGGGCCTCCCGGAAGAGGGCTAGCGAGCGGTCGCCGGCCAGGGCGGCGTCGCCGGCGTGGTAGTGCTCGCCGCCCTCGCGGGCGAAGGCATGGTCCCGACCGGGGTAGGTGTGGATGACCACCTGCGGGCGGCCCTCCAGGGCCTGGCGGATCGCCGCCTGGGCCGCCTTCGGGACGAAGCCGTCCTCCTCGGCGATGTGCAGCATGAGCGGCTTGGAGAGCCCCTCGGCCTCGCCGACGCGGCCCTCGATGCCGACGCCGTAGTAGCTCACCGCCGCATCGGCGTCGGTCCGGGTCGCAGACAGGAAGGCGAGCAGGCCGCCCAGGCAGAAGCCCACCGCGCCCACCTTGCCGTTGCTCTGGCCGTCGGCCCGGATGGCGTCGATGGTCGCCTGGATGTCCTTCACCCCCTGGTCCACGTCGAAGGCGTTGTAGAGCGCGAACGCCTTGTCCCATTCGGCCTTGGACTGGTCGGTGATGTCGACGCCCGGCTCGATGCGCCAGAAGAGGTCGGGGCAGACCGCCAGAAAGCCCTGGCCGGCGAGGCCGTCGGTGATGTCGCGCATCACCTTGTTCACGCCGAAGATTTCCTGGATCACCACCACCGTGGGCGCCTTGGCGGCGGCGGGCCGGGCCACATAGGCCGAAAACGCGCCGTCCGGCGTCGAGATGCTGATGCGTTCGCCCATAATCGTCCTCCGTCGTCGAAAGCCCGCGCCGCGGCACTAGCGGAACGGGTCAGGTCGCAGCCATATTCGGAGACCATAGGGAAGGCCATAGACCATGAAGATGACGATCGAGGTGGACTGCTCCCCGGAAGAGGCGCGACGGTTCCTGGGCCTGCCCGACGTGAGCGCGCTGAACGACCATCTGGTCAGCGAGATGAGCAAGCGGATCGACGCCAACATCAGCCTGCTCAACCCCGAGGACTTCATGAAGAACTGGATGAGCTTCGGCGCCGGCGCCCAGGAGCAGTTCCGCAAGTTCATGGAAGCCGCCACGACCCCGAAATGACCGACACCATCTTCGCGCCGGCGACGGCCCCGGGGCGGGCGGCCGTCGCCGTGGTGCGGATGTCCGGGCCGGCGGTGCGGCCGGCCCTGCGCGCGCTGGCGGGCGGCGTGCCCCGGGCGCGTCGCGCGGCCCTGCGGACCCTGCGGGGCGCGGCGGGCGAGGCGCTGGACCAGGCGCTGGTCCTCTATTTCCCGGCCCCCGACAGCTACACGGGCGAGGACGTGGCAGAGCTCCAGCTCCACGGCGGCCCTGCCGTGGTCGCGGCGGTCATCGCGGCCCTGGCCGCGCTGGGCCTTCGCCTCGCCGAGCCGGGCGAGTTCACCCGTCGCGCCTTCGAACACGGCAAGCTGGACCTGGCTCAGGCCGAGGGCGTCGCCGATCTGGTGGAGGCCGAGACGGAGGCGCAGCGGCGGCAGGCGCTGGAGCAGGTGGGCGGCCGGCTGTCGGACGTGCAGGCGCGCTGGAGCGAGGGGCTGCTCGAGGCGCTCGCCATGCTGGAGGCCGCCGTCGATTTCCCGGACGAGGAGGTGCCGGCCGACGTCGCGTCGCGCGCCCGGCCTGCACTGGAGCAGCTGGTCGCGGAACTGGACGCCGCGGCCGCCGACGCCGAGCGCGGCGAGCGGGTCCGGGAGGGCTACCGCATCGCCCTGATCGGCGCGCCCAACGCCGGCAAGAGCACGCTGCTGAACGCCCTGGCGGGGCGGGACGCCGCCATCGTCACGGCGACGCCCGGGACCACGCGCGACATCATCGAGGTCCCCATGGTGCTCGCGGGCTACAAGGCCGTCCTGGCCGACACGGCCGGGCTGCGGGAAACGGGCGACGAGATCGAGGCCGAAGGCGTGCGCCGCGCGCGCGCCTGGGCCGCCGGCGCCGACCTGCGGCTCTGGCTGGTGGACGGCGCGTCCGACGAGACCCCGGCCGTGCCGATGGAACTGGCCCCGAACGATCTGTGCGTGGTCACGAAACGGGACCTTCCGGTCGGCCGGGCGGGGGCCTGGGCGGCGCAGCAGGCCCGCCGGCTCAGGCTGGGCGTGGCCGAGCTCACGGCGCGGGGGCCGGGCGATCTGGCCTGGCTTCGAGCCACCCTCGAGGAGCGGGTGGTCGAGGCGCTGGCCGGCGCCGAACCGCCGGCCGCGACGCGGCTGCGCCACCAGGAGATCCTGAACGAGGCCGCCGACCGCCTGCGGAGCGCGCTGCGGCACGACGAGCATCTGGAGCTCGCGGCGGAGGACGTGCGGCTGGCGGCGCGGGCGCTGGACCGGATCACCGGACGCATCGACCCCGAGAACGTCCTGGGCCGGATCTTCGCCACGTTCTGTATCGGGAAGTAGGCGCGGAGGTCCGGCTCCGATGCTGCGCGCCCGGGGCGCGCCACTGTTTCACGTGAAACCCGGCCCGCGATCGACTATATGCCGCGCTCCATGACTTGGGATGTGATCGTCATCGGGGGAGGGCACGCGGGCTGCGAGGCGGCCGCGGCGTCGGCGCGCTTCGGCGCGCGCACCCTGCTGCTCACCCACAAGCTCGAGACCATCGGCGAGATGAGCTGCAACCCCGCCATCGGAGGCCTGGGGAAGGGCCACCTGGTGCGGGAGATCGACGCGCTGGACGGCGTGATGGGGCGGCTTGCCGACGCCGCGGGCATCCAGTTCCGCATGCTCAACCGATCGAAGGGCGCGGCCGTCCGCGGTCCGCGCTCGCAGATCGACCGCCGGCTCTACCGCGAGGCCATGCAGGCCGAACTGGCCGCCACTCCCAACCTCGAGATCCGGGCGGAGGCCGTCGAGGACCTGCTGGTCGCGGACGGCCGCGTCGCCGGGGTGCTGGGCGCGAGCGGCCAGGCCTATGCCGCGGGCTGCGTGGTGCTGACCACCGGGACCTTCCTGAAGGGCGTCATCCACCAGGGCGAAAGCCGCATTCCCGCGGGGCGCATCGGCGACGCGCCGGCGATCGGCCTGTCGGACCGTCTGTACGCCCTGGGCCTGCGGATGGGACGGCTGAAGACCGGCACGCCCGCGCGCCTCGACGGGTCGACCATCGCCTGGGACCGTCTGGAGATGCAGTCGGCCGACGCCGACCCGATCCCGTTCTCGTTCCTCACCGACCGGATCACGGTCCCGCAGATCCAGTGCGGCATCACCGCCACGACGGCCGAGACGCACCGGATCATCGCCGAGCGCCTGGGCGAGAGCGCCGTGTACGGGGGGCGGGTGTCCGGGCGCGGGCCGCGCTACTGCCCGTCCATCGAGGACAAGGTGGTCCGGTTCCGCGACAAGACCAGCCACCAGATCTTCCTGGAGCCCGAGGGCCTGGACGATGACACGGTGTACCCCAACGGCGTCTCGACCTCCGTCTCGGCCGAGACCCAGGACCTGTTCCTGCGCACCATCCCGGGCCTGGAGGCGGTGAAGGTCCGCCGCCACGGCTACGCCATCGAGTATGACTACGTCGATCCGCGGGAGCTCTACCCGACGCTGGAGGTCAAGCGGCTGGCGGGCCTCTACCTGGCCGGCCAGATCAACGGGACCACGGGCTACGAGGAGGCTGGCGCCCAGGGCCTCGTCGCCGGCCTGAACGCGGCCCGGGCGGCGTCCGGCGCCGAGCCCGTGCAGTTCGCCCGGGACGAGGGCTACATCGGCGTGCTGGTGGACGACCTCGTGACGCGCGGCGTGACCGAGCCCTATCGCATGTTCACCAGCCGCGCCGAGTTCCGGCTGACCCTGCGCGCCGACAACGCCGACCAGCGCCTCACGGGTCGCGGCGTCGAGCTCGGGGTCGTCGGCGCCCGGCGCAGCCAGGTGTTTCACGTGAAACATGAGGCGCTTGCGGCGGCGCGAGAGGCGGCCCGGGCGCTGACGCTCACGCCCGCGGAAGCCCAGCGGCACGGCCTCCCGGTCAAGGCCGACGGCCAGCGCCGCAGCCTCAGCGAGCTCCTGGCCTACCCGACCATTGGCTTCGAGGACCTCGCCCGCATCTGGCCGCAGATCGGCGCCTGGGACCCCGCGGTGCGGGAGCAGGTGGAGATCGACGCCGCCTACGCCGGCTACCTCGACCGCCAGGCCGCGGACGCCGAGGCCTTCCGGCGCGACGAGGACCTGCGTCTTCCCGCCGAGCTGGACTACGTCGCCATCGGCGGGCTCTCGAATGAGGTCCGCGAGAAGCTGGCCGCGGTCCGCCCGCTGACCCTGGGCCAAGCCGCCCGGATCGAGGGGGTGACCCCCGGGGCGCTAACCGCCCTCCTGGCCCATGTCCGCCGCCGCGCGGCATGACCGGCGAACCGGCAAGTCCTCCCCGTCCGGCGGAGGCGGATGGCCGCCAGGGCGGCGAGGCGGACGGGGTCAGGGACGCGCCGAGCTTCGCCCAGGCCAGCGGCGCGACCGAGACTGAGGTCGCCGCTCTCCAGCGCTTCCTGGAGATGCTGACCGCCGGAAACGCGGTGATGAACCTGGTGGGCCCGGCGACCCTCCCGGATTTCTGGAACCGGCACGCCTGGGATTCCGCCCAGCTCCTGCAGATCGCGCCCGACGCGCGCACCTGGGCCGACCTGGGCGCGGGCGCCGGCTTTCCGGGGCTGGTTCTCGCCATCCTCGGCAAGGGCCGCGCGGGTTTCCACGTCCACCTGGTGGAGAGCATGGCCAAGCGGTGCCGGTTCCTGTCCGAGGTCGTGCGCGAACTGGACCTGCCCGCCACGGTCCACAACACGCGCGCGGAAAACCTTAGCCTGCCTGTGGACATCGTCACCGCGCGGGCTTGCGCCCCGCTCCATCGGCTGTTGGGGTATGCCCGGCCATACCTGCAGGCTGGCGCGCAAGGCTTGTTCCTCAAGGGACAAGATGTTGCGGCTGATCTGAAGGAGGCTACAAGATATTGGGACTTCGATGCGGACACCCTTCCGTCTCGAAGCGACCCGCGGGGGCGCATCGTGCGCGTGAGGAGGCTGGGACGTGCCAGGAAGGTCTGACCGGGCCCTACGTGTCCTCGTGGTGGCCAACCAGAAGGGCGGCGTGGGCAAGACCACCACCGCCATCAACCTCGGCACGGCGCTGGCCGCCGTGGGCGAGAAGGTGCTGCTCATCGACTCCGACCCGCAGGGCAACGCCTCCACCGGCCTCGGCGTGGGCCGGGCCCTGCGCAAGAAGACCCTCTACGACGTCCTGATGGGCGAGAAAGCGCTGGCCGACGCCATCGTGAAGACCTCGGTGCCCGGGCTCGACCTGGTGCCGGCCGACCCCGACCTCTCCGGCGTGGAGCTGGAGCTGGGCCAGCAGGCGCGCCGCTCGTTCAAGCTGCGCGACGCGATCGCGCCCTTCCGTGCGAACGCCGCCTACACCTACGTCCTCATCGACTGCCCGCCCTCGCTGAACCTGCTTACCGTCAACGCCATGGCCGCGGCCGACGCGGTCCTGGTGCCGCTGCAGTGTGAGTTCTTCGCGCTGGAAGGGCTCACGCAGCTGATGCGGACCATCGACCTGGTCCGCGGCAGCCTGAACCCGGCGCTGGAGCTGCAGGGCGTGGTCCTGACCATGTTCGACCGCCGCAACTCGCTGTCGCAGCAGGTGGCCAACGACGTGCGCGGGCACTTCGGCGAGACCGTCTACCAGACGGTGATCCCCCGCAACGTGCGCGTCTCCGAGGCGCCGTCGTTCGGGAAGCCGGCGCTGGTCTATGACCTGAAGTGCGCGGGCAGCCAGGCGTACCTGAAGCTGGCGCGCGAAGTGGTGCTGCGGGAACGCAGGCGGCGGGCGCAGGCCCAGCTCGAGGTGAGTTGAGATGGCGGAGAACCGCAGGGGACTGGGCCGGGGCCTCTCGGCGCTGCTGGGCGAGGCGGAGGAGATCAGCCACGCCATCGATCCCGCGCAGGGCGTGCGCGAGATCCCGATCGAGCTGGTCCGCGCCAACCCCGAACAGCCCCGCCGGCATTTCGCCGAGGAGGACCTCGCGGAGCTCGAAGCCTCGATCCGCGACAAGGGCGTGCTGCAGCCGATCCTGGTGCGGCCGGCGCCGGGCCAGCCCGGCGAGTACGAGATCGTCGCCGGGGAGCGCCGCTGGCGGGCGGCGCAGCGGGCGGGCCTCAGGGCCGTCCCCGCCCTCGTGCGCGAGCTCGGCGACGTCGAGGCCTTCGAGATCGCGGTCATCGAGAACATCCAGCGCGCCGACCTGAACGCCATCGAGGAGGCGCGCGCCTACGGGTCGCTGATGGGCCG
>NZ_JAEUMN010000174.1 GCF_016793225.1 Phenylobacterium sp. | reverse complement strand
TCGAGGTCGGCGCTGGGCGCGATGATCGCCGCGTTGTTGCCGCCGAGCTCCAGCAGCGCGCGGGCGAAGCGCTTCGCCAGTCGCGGCCCTACGGCGCGACCCATGGCGGTGGAGCCGGTGGCGCTGACCAGCGGCACCTTCGGATGATCGATCAGGGCCTCGCCGACCTCGCGGCCGCCGATCACCACCGACGACAGGCCCGCGGGCGCGTCGCCGAACTTCGCCGCGGCGCGCTCGAACAGCGCCTGCACGGCCAGGGCCGTGAGCGGGGTCTTCTCGCTGGGCTTCCAGATGCAGGCGTCACCGCAGACGAACGCCAGGGCCGAGTTCCACGACCACACCGCCACCGGGAAGTTGAACGCCGAGATGATCCCGACGACGCCCAGGGGGTGCCAGGTCTCCATCATGCGGTGGTCCGGCCGCTCGGTGGCGAGCGTGAGGCCGAAGAGCTGGCGCGAGAGGCCGACCGCGTAGTCGCAGATGTCGATCATCTCCTGGACTTCGCCCAGGGCCTCGGACGTGACCTTGCCGGCTTCCAGGGTGACGAGCGCGCCCAGGTCGGCCTTGGCGGCGCGCAGCTCCTCGCCGAACAGGCGCACCAGCTCGCCGCGCCGCGGGGCGGGCACATTGCGCCAGGCCAGGAAGGCGTCGTGGGCGGCGGCGATGGCGGCGTCGACCTGGGCTGGCGAGGCGTCATGCACATGGCCCATGACCTCGCCGGTGACGGGCGAGCGCACGGCCCGGCCGCCGCCGGTCCAGAGGCTTTCGGCCACGCCGAGGCGGGCCAGGACGACGGCGGCTTCGGCCGCGGCGGAGGTGATCTTGGTCTGCACGGTCATCATGGTACCCGATTATTCGGCCGCCACGCGCAGCGCCGGCGCCGGGACCTCGCCCGCGTAGTAGCGGCCGAAGCGGTTCGCGAGGAAGGCGTGCAGCGGGATGTCCTCCTGGCGGATGAACCCCGTCTGCGGCAGGGCGCCGTCGGCGAGCATGTCCAGCACCGCGCAGATCGCGCCGGCGGTGGTGATCTGGATGGCGCTCTTCACCTCGCCCATCACCTCCTGGGCGAAGACCTTGTTGACGTAGGTCTCCTGCATCAGGTGGCCGCTCTTCATGCCCGAGACCGTCACGAACACGATCACCACGTCCTGCATCGTGGCCGGGACCGAGTTCTCCAGGATGTCCTTCAGGACGTCGCGACGGTTGCGCAGGTTCAGGTCGTTGAGCAGCGCCTTCATGATCGCCGCATGGCCGGGGTAGCGGATGGTCTTGTAGTTCAGGTTCCGCACCTGTCCGTCCAGGGTGTGGCAGAGGGTGCCCAGGCCGCCCGAGGTGTTGAACGCCTCGTAGGCCACGCCGTCGAGGGCGAACTCCTCGCACTCCTCGAGCGCCGGCGTCTCGCGGAGCTTGCCGTTCACGATCGCCTCGCAGGGCTCGCAGTACTCGTTGATCACTCCGTCGGTGGACCAGGTCAGGTTGTAGTTGAGCGCATTCGACGGATAGCGGGGCAGGGCGCCGACGCGCAGGCGCACGTCGTGCAGCTGGTCGAAATGCTTGATCAGGTCCCAGGCCGCGATGGTGATGAAGCCCGGCGCGAGGCCGCACTGCGGGATGAAGGCGGTGGCGGCGTCCGCCGCCAGCTCGCGGACCACGCGGCTGGAGGCCACGTCCTCGGTGAGGTCGAGGTAGTGGGCGCCTGCAGTCTTGGCGGCGCGCGCGACGACGGTGGTCAGGTGGAAGGGCGCGCAGTTCACCACGGCGAAGGCGTTCGCGAAGGCCTCGCCCAGGGCGGCGGGATCCTCGATGGCCAGCGCCCGGGTTTCCACGTGCGCCCGGCCCGCAAAGGCCTCCAGCGCCTCGGCCGACTGATCGACCAGCGCGACCTCGTAGCTGCCCGACCCCACCAGCAGATCGACCACGGTCGAACCGATCTTGCCTGCCCCGACGACGGCGACCTTGCGCATTTTCTGACCTCTCCGGCTTCCACTTCGAGATTCGCGAGGGCCTCCGCCGCTTTCAACTGGCGTTTGGTCGATATGGACGGCTAACTTGGGCATATCGACGACAGGATTGTGCGGAACGCCGATGGACGACCTTGACGAGCACCTGCTGGCGCGGCTGCGCGAGAACGCCCGTGCGCCGGTGGCCGAGCTGGCCCGCGCGCTCGGCCTGTCGCGCACCACGGTGCAGAGCCGGCTCGCCAAGCTGGAGCGCAACGGCACCATCTCCGGCTACGCCGTGAAGCTTGCGCCGGCCTACGAACAGGGGCGGGTCCACGCCTTCGTCATGCTCACGGTCGAGCCGAAGCAGGCCGCGGCGGTGACGGCGGCGCTGAAGCGGATGCCGGCCGTGCGGCGGCTGCAGTCGGTGAGCGGCCCGTTCGACATGATCGCCGCCGTGGAAGCGGCCGGCGTGGCCGAGATGGACGCCACCATCGACGAGATCGGCGCGGTCCGGGGCGTGGAGCGCACCAACACGTCGCTCGTGCTCTCCACCAAGTTCGACCGGTGACAGCATGGCCCGAATCCTCGCCGTCCACGCCCACCCCGACGACATCGAGTGGCTGGCCGCCGGCACGCTGGCCCTGCTGTCGCGTTCGGGCCACCAGGTCGCGATCGTCACCGCCACGGCCGGCGAGGGCGGCTCCGCGGCGTTCGGGCCCGAGGAGACGGGCCGCATCCGGCAGGCGGAGGCGAAGGACGCCGCCGCGCTGATCGGCGCCGACTACCGCTGCCTGGGCTTCCCGGACCTCGGCGTCTTCAACGACGACGCATCGCGACGGCGCGTGACCGAGCTTCTCCGCGAACTGTCGCCCGACGTGGTCATCACCGCCGCGCCGGTGGACTACCATCCCGACCACGAGGCGATCAGCCTGCTCGTCAGGGATGCGTGTTTCGCCGCGCCCGTGGCCAACTACAGGACCGGGTCGGCCGCCCCCCTGGGCGCCATCCCGCACCTCTACTTCTGCGACGCCGCCGCAGGCCGTGATCGCGAGGGGCGGCCGCACGGCCGGGATTTCGCGGTGGACGTCGGCGACACGTTCGCCCTGCGCCGCGAGATGCTCGACCGGCACGTGAGCCAGGCGGACTGGGTCCGCAAGCACCACGCCGTCGACGACCACCTTGCCGCCATGGAGGCATGGGCCCGCCGCGTCGGCCGCGACTTCGGCGTCACCTACGCCGAGGGCTTCCGCCAGTACCGCCACGACCCGTATCCCCGCACGCCGCACCTGCAGGCGTTGCTGGGGGACCGGGTGCTCTCGCCGCCCGCCGCCTGAACGTCATGGCCCGGCTGAGACGTAGGACGGGAGGTCCGATCGCTTCGTCATGGCCCGGCTTGTCCGGGCCACCCCCCTGGGCTGTGAGCCGGCCGCTGGGAACGCCGCATGGAAAGCCCCGAAGCCGCGCCCAGTAGATCCGCCGGACAAGCCGGGGGATGACGGAGGCGGGGCGTCGGGGGATGACGGGAAGGCTTGGCGGCTTCAGCGTCCCGCCTTGGCCGCGTCGTAGCGGGCCCACATGGGCGCGCAGTCCACCATTGTCCGTTCCGCCATCGCGCGGTCGATGGCCATGACGGTCAGGCCGGCTTCCATGGATTCATACGGCGTCACCGGGAACGCCTGCCGGCCCTCGAGCGCCGCCAGCAGGTCCAGCGCCATCGCCTGGTCGGCGCCGTTGTGCGCGTCGGCGGTGCGGGTCTCGAAGTCGACGCGCTCGGGCTTGCCGCGGTGGAGCGCGCCGCGGACCATCAGCTTGTTGCGCACAAGATCGGCGATCAGGGTGCCCTCGGTTCCCGCTACGTACCAGCGGCGCTCCTGCAGGCCCACGTGGCTGTTGGCGTGGAACGAGAGGCGGACCTCGTTCTCGTACTCGACCATCGCGACCTGATGGTCCGTCACGTCCATGTCGGAGTGGAACGCGTCGTTCGCCGCGCCCCAGCCGGCGTCGCGCAGGGCGTAGGCCGCGGAGCCGTCCTCGTAGACGCGCGGCCGCTCGGCCCCGGCGGGCGTGAAGATCCGTCGGCCGCCGAAGCTGGCGACGCGCGCCGCCCGCGCGCCCGCGACGCGGCCGAAGATGTCGAAGTCGTGCACCACCTTGTCGAGGAAGTACGAGCCGCCCCATTCGGCGCGGCGACGCCAGTTGCGGGCGAGGTAGCCGCCGTGCTCGGGCGGCAGGTGCTCGGTGGCGTCCAGCGAGACGATCTCGCCGAGCGCGCCGGAATCCACGCGCGCGAGGACCTCGCGCACGATGGGCAGCGAACGCATCACCAGGCCGACGTAGACCGGCGGCGCCTTCGGATCGGCCAGCCGGCGGGCGAGCGCCTCCGTCTCGTCCTCGGTCCGCACGATCGGCTTCTCGGCGAAGATCGGCGCGCCGGCGCCGAGGGCCAGCGTCAGGTGCTCGTAGTGAAGGTGGTTGGGCGCGCCCAGCATCAGGAGATCGTAGGGCCCCCGCGCAAGCAGCTCGGCGACGTCGGCGCAGGATCGCCCCGGGCGGATGCGCGTCGTCTCGAGGATCGGCGCGCCGACGGGGTTCGGGTCGACATATGCCGCGAGGTCCAGGTTCCACCCGACCTCCTCCATCGCCGCGAGCACATGCGCGATCCGCTGGCCCAGTCCCACGACGCCGATACGATAGGTCTTCATCCGCCACCTCCCGAACGCATGAGGCCAGCTTTGCCGGGCGTCGTCATCCCCGGAGCCGCGGCCGGCGCGCCGGGGACCGCTACTTCTCGCGGGGGGCCTGCAGCTCCGAGCCGGTGAACTCGCCCATGGGGTCGCGCTGCACGCCCATCAGCAGGGTGCGCGCGGCGTTCCTGACCTCCTCCTGGATCGCGGTGTCGGCGTCCAGCTCGTCGTGGCTCGTGGCGTAGGGCTTCCAGTAGCCGATGTACCGGTCGAGCTGGGCGCTGGGGCCTGCCGGACAGAGGTGCATGAAGCTGAGCCAGTCGGCGAGGGCGCGCCGGACGTTCTCGGCCCCCTCCACGTCGCCATGCACCACCACCGCGAACTGGCGCTTCTCGAGGTGACGGGGATAGTCCCAGCCGTCCAGCTCGATCTGCTTGGCCTCGCTCACCGTCTTGCCGTGCGTTCGGGTCGGGTCGGGGTTGCCGCCGTCGGCGCAGACCAGCCGGTCCATCATCAGCTTGAGCGGCGAGGTGGGCGAGTACCAGTTCACCGGCGTGATGATCATGATCCCGTGGGCCTCGACCCACATCGGGTAGATCTCGTTCATCCAGTCGTGCACCTGACCCAGGCTGTGGTTCGGGTAGCAGGAGCACGGCCAGTGGCAGAGCGCCGGCGCGGTGGAGAAGCACGCCTTGCACGGGTGGATGTTGCGGCCGTACTCGGACGCGAGGCGCGAGAGGTCGAGGACGCGGACCGCGGTGTTGTCGGCCGTCTGGAAGATGTCGGCGGCCATCTCGACGAAGCGCCAGGACTTGGACATCTCGCCCGGACAGGTGTGCTCGCTGCGGGCCGACGCGTTCACGATGAGGAAGCGGAGCGGGCCGTTCGGGTCGTCGTGCCGCGCCTTCGCCGCCTGGATCTCGTCGCGCGCGGCCAGCCAGTCGACCGAGAGATCGTAGCCGGGGTCGGCGAACCCGGGCCCCGCCTTGCGCGTGACCGGCGCCTTGCGGTGGTTCGAGTAGGCGTCCCAGGCGGTCTGCACGATCCGCTCCAGCTCGGCGTCGAGGGCGCGGAAGGCGGGGTCGTGGAACTGCTCCAGGTAGCGGGCCCGGAACTGCGTCTCGGTAAGCGTGGGATCGGGCATGCCCTTGCGGGGCGGCGGAGCTTTGGCCATGCCGGGCGAACGGCTCAGTTGCCGCGCTTGTTCCCGGCGGCGGCGCGGAGCCGGTTGTGCACCTCGGTGGCGGCGATCGCGCCCTCGCCCTGGGCCGTGGAGATCTGGTTCAGCCCCCGCACGACGTCGCCGGCCGCGAAGAGGCCGGGCACGGTGGTTTCCTGGTGGCCGTTCACGATCAGGCGTCCGCCCGCGTCGAGTTTCGCGCCCGCCTGCACGGCGAGCCGCGTGCGGGGCGTCACGCCCAGGGCCGAGTAGACGGCGTCGAAGCTTCGTGGCTCGCCCGTCTCGAAGTCGAAGGCGGTGATGCGGCGCTTCTCGATCGTGACGCCGCGGAGGGCGCTCTCGACCACGGCCACGCCCGCGGCCTCGAGCATCCGCGCCGTGGCGCGCGGGAGGGCGTCCTGACCGAGGTTGATGAAGGTCACGTCGTCGGAATAGCCCTTGAGGAAGACCGCCTCGCGCGCACAGTGGTCGTCGCAGCCGAGCACCCCGATGCGGCGCCCCGTGACCTCGTAGCCGTCGCAGATCGGGCAGATGCGCACCAGGCCGCGCGCCACCGCGTCGGTCAGGCCGGGGATCGCAGGCGCCACGTCCTGCACGCCGGTCGCCAGGATGACGCTCCTGGCGGCGAACTCGCCCGCGTCGGTGGCCAGCCGGAAGCCGCCGCGGGACGTCGCGAGATCCTCCACCCGGCCGCGCACGATCTCGGCCCCATAGCGCTCGGCCTGCCGGCGCATGCGCTCGAGCAGCGTGCGGCCCCGCACGCCGTCGGGAAAGCCGGGGTGGTTGTGGCTGCGGGGAATCCAGGCGGCCCGGCTCTCGCCGGACTCGATGACCCGGAACCGCCGCCGGAACCGGGCGAGATAGATCGCGGCGGTCAGGCCCGCGGGGCCTGCGCCCACCACGACGCAGTCGAGGATGTCGGCCATCCGCGCCCAACGCGGGAGAACGGCTAAGGTTACGGGTCGCCCCGCGAAAAGCGCAGGTGGGGCGGCGCGCGTGCACCTTCGCGCATGCCGCTGCACCCCGGCGCACTTCCCGCATGCCGCCGCCCGGCCTGTGATCGGCCCCGCAGTACCAGGGGGTGTCTCATGCGTAGAACAATCGTCGCCGCCGCCGTGGCGTCGGCTCTCACGGGCGGCGTGGCCGCGCAGGCGCGGACGATCGTCTTCGACGACTTCGAGGGCTATGGCGACGTCAGCCAGGCCGATTTCACGGGCTTCGCCCATCTGACGGTGACGGCCGGCT
>NZ_JAEUMN010000137.1 GCF_016793225.1 Phenylobacterium sp. | reverse complement strand
CACAACCCCACCACGCATCACCACCTCCCTGCGATTTGTGATGCTTTGACTATCACGCTGCGCAGCGGGTGACAGGGGCGCACCTGTCCGCTATCGGACCCCCGCAGATTTCGAAGGACGGCGCGCTTGAGCCAGGACGTGGAAGAACAGGGCTGGGCGACGGCCAGGACGCTGGCCGAGGCGTTGCCCTACATCCAGATCTACGACCGCGAGACGGTGGTCATCAAGTACGGCGGCCACGCCATGGGCGAGGAGTCGGTGGCCAAGCTGTTCGCCGCCGACGTGGTGCTGCTGAAGATGCTGGGCGTCCATCCGGTGGTGGTGCACGGCGGCGGGCCGCAGATCTCGGCCTGGCTGGAGAAGGCGGGGGTGAAGTCGACCTTCATCGACGGCCTGCGCGTGACCGACCAGGCCACGATGGAAGTGGCCGAGATGGTGCTCTCGGGCGCGATCAACAAGGAGATCGCCAGCTGGATCACCCAGGCCGGCGCCGAGGCCGACGTGCGCGGCGTGGGCCTGTCGGGCAAGGACGCCAAGCTGATCACCGTGGAGAAGGTGAAGCGCACCAAGCGGGCGCCGGACAGCGTCGAGGAGAAGATCGTCGACCTCGGGTTCGTCGGCGAGCCGAAGCACATCGACACCACCCTGATCGAGGCCCTGATCAAGGCCGACCACGACTACATCCCGGTCATCGCCCCCATCGGCGTGGACGACAACGGCCAGACCTACAACATCAACGCCGACACCGTGGCCGGCGCGCTGGCCGGGGCGCTGGGCGCCAAGCGCATGCTGCTGCTGACCGACGTGGCGGGCGTGCTGGACGCCAACAAGCAGCGGATCACCGACCTGACCATCGCCAAGGCGCGCCAGGCGATCGCCGACGGCGTGGCCACCGGCGGGATGATCCCGAAGCTGGAGACCGCCATCGCCGCGGTGGAGAGCGGCGTGGAGGCCGTGGTCATCCTGGACGGTCGCCGGCCGCACGCCATGCTGGTCGAGCTGTTCACCGAGCACGGCTCGGGCACCCTGGTGAAGGCGTGAGCGCCGACCTCACGCATATCGACACCTGGCTGTTCGACCTGGACGGCACGCTCTACCCGGCGGAGTGCGGCTTCCTCGACGCCGTCGTCGACCGCATGACCGACTTCGTCGAGCGGGTCACCGGCCTGCCGCGCGCGGAGGCCTTCAAGGTGCAGAAGGCGTACCTGGCCGAGCATGGGCTGACGCTGAAGGGCCTGATGCTGCACCATGGCGTGGACCCGAACGAGTTCCACGCCATCTTCCACGACCTGTCGCTCGAGGCGCTGGCGCACGATCCGGAGCTGCTGGCCGCGCTGGAGCGGCTGCCGGGGCGGCGGCTGATCTTCACCAACGCCGACGACCGCCACGCCGAACGGGTGCTGGAGCGGCTGGGCCTGGGCCACCTGTTCGACGACGTCTTCCACATCGCCGCGGCCGGCTACGAGCCGAAGCCCAGCGCCGCCGCCTTCGCCGCGATCGGCGCGGCGCATGCGATCGAGCCCGCCGCCACCGCCTTCTTCGAGGATTCCGCGCGCAACCTGGCCCCGGCGGCCGAGCTGGGCATGACCACCGTGCTGGTGGGCCCCCACGCGCAGGAGTCGACCGCCGCCTTCGTCCAACACCGCACGCACCGCCTCGCGCCGTTCCTCGCGACCGCAAAGCTCAAGGAAGCCGCCTGATGACCAACGCCTTCGGCGAACTGAAGTCCGTGATCCAGGCCGCCTGGGCCGAGCGGGACACGGTCAACACCTCCACCCGGGGGCAGGTCCGCGACGCGGTCAACGAGACCCTGTCGCTACTGGACTCAGGCCGCCTACGCGTGGCCGAGCGCGGCGCGGACGGGACCTGGACCGTGAACCAGTGGGCCAAGGAGGCGATCCTGCTTTCCTTCCGCCTGAACGCGTCGACCGTGATGGAGCCCGGCCCCTTCTGGGACAAGGTCCCGCTGAAGTTCGAAGGCTGGGGCGCGGCGCAGTTCGAGGCCGCCGGCTTCCGCGCGGTGCCAGGGTGCGTGGTGCGGCGCAGCGCCTATGTGGCCAGGAACGTGGTGCTGATGCCGTCGTTCGTGAACGTCGGCGCCTATGTGGACGAGGGCACCATGGTCGACACCTGGGCGACCGTCGGGTCGTGCGCCCAGATCGGGAAGAACTGCCACATCTCGGGCGGCGCCGGCATCGGCGGGGTGCTCGAGCCGCTGCAGGCCAACCCGACGATCGTCGAGGACAACTGCTTCATCGGCGCCCGCGCCGAGGTGGCCGAGGGCGTGATCGTGCGCGAGGGCTCGGTGCTCTCGATGGGCGTGTTCATCACCTCCACGACCCCGATCATCGACCGCAAGACCGGCCAGACCTTCACCGGCGAGGTGCCGCCCTACTCGGTGGTGGTGTCCGGCAGCCGGCCCAACCCCGTGGACCCGACCCTGCCGTCCACCTACTGCGCGGTGATCATGAAGACGGTGGACGAGCGGACCCGCTCGAAGACCTCGATCAACGAACTGCTGCGCGACTAGGGCCGGCGCGGCGACGCCACTTCCGTCCCGCATCCTTCGGGGCGGGGCTCAGGCCGCCGGATAGGGCGTGCCGTCGCGGTGGCGATAGAATGGCTCGGCGGGCCGGGCGATCATGTCGATGTCGGGGTAGTCGCAGGCGTCGGTCGCCGGCCGCCGCGAGCCCACCTCCAGATAGACCGCCTCGGCGCCGCTCCGGTTCTGCAGGCAGTGCGCATGGGCGCGCTCGCCGGCCTTCCAGGCGGCACAGTCGCCGGGGCGCAGGACGGTCTCCCCGTCGTCCTCGACCAGGGTCACCTCGCCCTCGAGCACCCACACGAACTCGTCCTCCTCGGTGTGCCAGTGGCGCTGGCTGGACCACTTGCCGGGCGGGAGCCGCACGAGGTTCACGCCGAAGTCCGTCAGGCCGACGGCGTCGCCGAGCTTGCGCCAGTGCGCGCCCAGGCATACGGCGCGGAACGGGTCGGGGTAGCTGCAGCCGGTCGCCTCGGCGACGGCCTCCAGTTCGATCTTGGGCATCAGTCCCTCGCGCAGGTTGAATTTTCTAGGTAGAGCGCCGGAATGCCGCCCGCCATAGACGCCGTCGAACTCACCCGCGACCTCATCCGCCGCCCGTCGGTGACGCCCGCCGACGCCGGGGCGATGGACATCGTCGAGGCGACGCTCAACGGCCTCGGCTTCGCGTGCCGCCGGATGAGGTTCGGCGACATCGAGAACCTCTACGCCCGCTACGGGACGGCGCGGCCGAACCTCTGCTTCGCCGGGCACACCGACGTGGTGCCCGTGGGCGAGGCGGGCGCCTGGTCCAAGGACGCCTTCGCCGCCGAGGTGGTGGACGGTGTCCTGATCGGGCGCGGGTCGGTGGACATGAAGAGCGCCATCGCCGCCTTCGCCGCGGCGGCGGCCGACGCCATCGCGGCCGGCCAGGTCACGGGATCGATCTCGTTCCTGATCACCGGCGACGAGGAAGGCGTGGCCACGGACGGCACCACCAGGGTGGTGGACGCGCTCATGGCCGAGGGCGAGGTCATCGACCACTGCGTGGTGGGCGAGCCCACCTCGGCGGAGACGTTCGGCGACATGGTCAAGGTGGGCCGCCGCGGCTCGATCAACGCCGAAATCACGGTCGAGGGCGTGCAGGGACATGTGGCCTATCCGCACCGGGCCGCCAATCCGGCCCGCGCCCTGATCCGGATGCTGGGCGCGCTGCAGTCGCGGGTGCTGGACGAGGGCTATCCCGAGTTCCAGCCGTCGAACCTGGAAGTCACCATGATCGACATGCCCAACACGGCGACGAACGTGATCCCGGGCGTGGCGCGGGCGCGGCTGAACGTGCGGTTCAACCCCAATCACACCGGCAGGCAGCTGGCCGACTGGTTCGACCTGGAGGCCTGGCGCGCCTCGGCCGACTTCAAGGGCAGGATCACCGTCACCTCGGCCATCAGCGGCGAGGCGTTCCTGACCGAGCGCGGCGACTTCACCGACCTGGTGGCCGCGGCGGTGGCCGACGTGACCGGGAAGCCCCCGGAGCTCTCGACCAGCGGCGGCACCTCGGACGCCCGCTTCATCCGCGCGCTCTGCCCGGTGATCGAGGTGGGGCTGGTGGGCAAGACCATGCACCAGGTGGACGAGCGCGCGCCGGTGGACGAGATCCGCCGGCTGCAGCAGGTCTACGCCCGCATCATCGCGCGGTATTTCGAGGCGTGACTCCCCTCCCCCGAGGCGAAGCCCGAGGGGAGAGGAGGCTTCTCAGATCGCGCCGAAGCACCAGGCCAGGATCGACTTCTGGGCGTGGATACGGTTTTCCGCTTCGTCCCAGACCAGGCTTTGCGGGCCGTCGATGACGTCGTCTGTCACCTCCTCGCCGCGGTGCGCCGGCAGGCAGTGGAGGAAGACCGCGTCCTTGTGCGCCTCGGCCATCAGCCGGCCGTCGACCTGGTAGGGCTCCAGCGCCTCGATCCGCTCGTCGTGATCGGTGTCGCCCATGGAAACCCAGGTGTCGGTGATCACGCAGTCGGCGCCTCGGACCGCCTCGCGCGGGTCGTCGGTGGTCGTGACCTGGCCCTGCAGCTCGGCCGCGCGCGCCAGGTCCATCATGTCGGGGTGGAAGATCGCCGGCGTCGCGATGTTCAGCCGGAAGCCCAGCTTGGCGGCCGCCTGGATGAAGCTGGAGCACATGTTGTTGCCGTCGCCGACCCAGGCGAACGTCCGGCCCGCCACCGGCCCGCGGTGCTCCTCGAAGGTCAAGAGGTCGGCCATGATCTGGCAGGGGTGACCCTTGTCGGACAGGCCGTTGATGACCGGCACGGCGGCCCAGTGGGCGAAACGCTCCACCTCCTCGTGCACGTTGGCGCGGATCATCACCGCGTCGACCATGCGGCTGAGCACGCGCGCGGTGTCCTCGATCGGCTCGCCGCGGCCGAGCTGCATGTCGACCGCGTTGGAGATGATCACGTCGCCGCCGAGCTGGCGCATGGCCGCGTCGAACGAGAAGCGCGTCCGGGTGGAGTTCTTCTCGAAGATCATCGCCAGCGTCCGCTCGCGCGCGGGCGCGTCGGCGTCGGGGCGTCCCTGCGGCCAGCCGGCGCGGGCCGCCTTGCGGGCCTTGGCGTCCTCCAGCATCGCGCGGAGGTCGGCGGCGTCCAGCTTCCAGAGGTCGAGGAAGTGGCGGACCGGCCGGCTCATGCCGGGACCGCCGTCGCAGCCTTGGCCCGGGCCGCCTGGCAGGCGCCTTCCAGCCGCTCGATCGCCTCCCGCGCCTCGTCGAGGCTGAGGGTCAGGGGCGGGAGCAGGCGCACGCAGTTGTCGCCGCCGCCGGCGATCAGCAGGTGCTGGTCGCGGGCGTGCTGCATGAACTCGCGGTTGGGGGTCGCCAGCTTCACGCCGATCAGCAGCCCCTTGCCGCGGATGTCGACGACGACGTCCGGATAGCGGTCCTTCAGGCCCGCGATCTGCTGCGTCAGGTAGCCGGCCACCTCGCGCACGTGGGCCAGGAGTTCGGGCTTCGCCAGCTCCTCGACCGAGGCGACGCCGACCGCCATGGCCAGCGGGTTGCCGCCATAGGTGGAGCCATGGCTGCCGGGCGTCATGCCGCTGGCCGCCTCGGCCGTGGCCAGACAGGCGCCGACCGGGAAACCGCCGCCCAGCGCCTTGGCCACCGCCATGATGTCGGGATCGGCCTGGCCGTCCGCCCACTCGTAGGCGAAGAGCCGGCCCGTCCGGCCGAGGCCGCACTGGATCTCGTCGTAGATCAGGAGCGTGCCGGTCTCGTCGCAGAGCTGGCGGATTTCCTTGAGCTGCTGCTCAGTCCACGAGCGCGCCCCGCCCTCGCCCTGCACGGGCTCGAGCAGGATGGCGGCCGTGGTCGGGCCGACCAGCTCCCGGAGGCCTTCGATGTCGCCGAACTTGGCGCCCACGAAGCCCGGCAGCGGGGGGCCGAAGCCTTCCACGTAGCTCGGGTTGTTGGCCGCGAAGATGGCCGCGATCGTCCGGCCGTGGAACGAGCCGTCGAAGCCGATGATGTCGATCCGCTCGGCGTGGCCTTTGGACCAGTGGTACTTGCGCGCCGTCTTGATGGCGCACTCGATCGCCTCGGCGCCCGAGTTCGTGAAGAAGCAGACGTCGGCGAAGGTGTTGTCGGTGAGGAGCTTCGCCAGCTTCTCCTGGTTCGGGATGCGGAAGATGTTGGAGGTGTGCCAGAGCTGCTCGGCCTGGTCCTTCACCGCCTGGACGAGCTTGGGATGGCCGTGGCCCAGGGCGGTGACCGCGATCCCGGCCATGCAGTCGAGGTAGGCCTCTCCGTCGGCGGTGTAGAGACGCGACCCCTCGCCTCGCTCGAACGCCAGCGGGGCGCGCGCGTAGACGCCCATGATGTGGTCGCTGGGAACGGGAGCGGTGGCGGTCGTCTCGGCCACGAGAGTACCCTCCTGAAAAGGAACATCCCCGCCGCGGTGCGCGACGGGGACCGGAAGGCTTGGCGTTTTCCTCTCAAGGACCGGTCAAGTCAATGTTTCCTCCGCAAGGGGCGTCCCTTGACGAGGCGCAAGGTCGCGGGGCGGGCCGGGTGGCAGGCTTGGACCAGAAGGAGCCCGCCATGTTGCAGCTGCTCGATGCCCCCGACCATGTCCTGGCCTACCGGATCTCGGGAACCCTCGACGCCGCCGACTACGGACGCATCGTCGGGACGCTGGACGCCAAGCTCGCCGCGCACGGCCGCGTCGGCGTCTACGCCGACATGACCGACTTTGAGTCCATGACCGCCGAGGCCGTGATGAAGGACCTGCGCTACCACCTCGGCCACCTGGGCCAGTGGACCCGGTTTCCGCGCGCGGCCGTGGTGACGGACGAGCCCTGGCTGCGCGCCTGGGTCCGTTTCATCGATCCCCTCGTGCCGCAGGTCGAGGCGCGCGCTTTCTTGCCGGGGGAGCAGGCCGAGGCCCTGGCGTGGGTCGCCGACCTGCCGGCCGCTAGGTCTTGATCTTGTAGCCGACCCTGAACATCCACAGGCAGGCCCACGCGAGGCCCAGCACGAGGACGGCCGTCATCGTCGCGCCGATCCACAGATTGCTCTCGGCCTGGCCGGTGAAGCCGAAGCGGAAGCCGTCGATCAGGTAGAAGAACGGGTTGAAGTGGCTGGCCGTCTGGAACGGCTCGGGCAGCCGCTCGACGAGGTAGAAGGTGCCGGACAGGAACGTCATCGGCATGATCACGAAGTTGGTCACCGCGGCCATGTGGTCGAACTTCTCGCTCCAGAGGCCGGCCATGATGCCGATGAAGCCCATGATCAGCGCCGCGCCGACGCCGAAGTAGAGCACCGCCCAGGCCTGGGCGAGCGGGAGGCGCGCGAACGGCAGGACCGCCAGCAGGCTCACCGCGCCCACCAGGATGCCCCGCGTGGCGGCCCCGGCGCCGAAGCCGATCACCTGCTCCCCGGCCGACAGCGGCGGCGTGACGAAGTCGCCCATCAGGCCGTTGAACTTGGCCTGCAGCAGCGACGACGACGAGTTGGCGAAGGCGTTGGAGAGGATCTGCATCATCACCAGGCCGGGGGCCACGAAGGTCCCGTAGGGCACGCCGTGGACCTCGCGGAAGCCGCCCACCGCCACCACGAACACCAGCATGTAGAGCAGCGCCGTCACCACCGGCGCGGCGAGGGTCTGCATGCCCACCTTCAGGAAGCGGCGCACCTCGCGCAGGTAGAGGGTCTTCAGCCCCTCCCAGTTCACCCCGTGGTAGGCCCGCGGCTGCGGCGGCAGGACGACTTCGGCGATCGGCAGGTCTCGCATCGTCCCCATGTGCGCCGGTCGCGCGGCGCACGCAAGCCTGGGCGCCGATTGTGGACGGCGCACCCCCACATCTAGTTCCTGTGGATGGAAGTTGGGGCGCCTATTGTGGCCGTTAGCGAGTTGTTTACTACTGATAGTGGTTGGTGAGGGACGAAGACGTCCACTGCCACAACATATTGAATCCCGAGGCGCGGGGGCGCTTCCGGGACCTCTGGTTGGGAGGCGAGACCATGGGCTGGACCGACGAACGCGTCGAACTTCTGAAGAAGCTCTGGCAGGACGGCCTCTCGGCCAGTCAGATCGCCAAGCAGCTGGGCGGCGTCACCCGCAACGCGGTGATCGGCAAGGTTCACCGGCTGGGGCTGTCGGGCCGCGCCACGCCCTCGAAGCCGCAGCGCACCACCTTCAAGGCGCCTCGCCCCGCGCGCGCGCTGACCCACTCGCCCGCCGCGCCGCGGCGGATCGCCGAGCCGGTCGCCCACGCCGCCGCCCCGGCTCCGGTCCGCTACGTCGACGAAGCGCCGGGCACGGCGACCGTGCTCACGCTCGGCGCCCACATGTGCAAGTGGCCGATCGGCGACCCCGCGCTCGACAACTTCACCTTCTGCGGCCGCCGCTCCGAGGAGAACGGTCCCTACTGCCACGAGCATGCCCAGGTGGCCTACCAGCCGGCCCAGGCGAAGAAGAAGTCCAGCGCCGCCGAGCTCGCCCGGAGCCTGCGCCGCTACATCTGAATTCCGCGCCCGCGCGGAACCGCTATCCGTTGGGGATGGGAGACGCGACCGGAACCGAAGCTCGCCAGAGCCTCAGGTCCCGGGCGCGTCTCTTTCCGTCTGGAGGCGGGTTCTTCGGTCCGCTCCCCTCCGTCATCCCCGGGCTTGTCGGGGTGTGACGGGAGCGCGGGCGCGGGGGGAGATCGTGATTGTGGCCCTGCGCGCGCCCCCTTAGCCTTGCGGGACTCATGACCGACGCCGCCCCCCTCACCGACGCCGACGGCAACGCGCGGCCCTACTCCGTGTCGGAGCTGGCGTTCGCGCTGAAGCGGACGCTGGAGGACGCCTACGGCTTCGTGCGGCTGCGGGGCGAGCTGTCCAAGGTCACCCATCACTCGAACGGCCACGTCTACCTGACGCTGAAGGACGAGCGGGCGGCCATCGACGGGGTGGTCTGGAAGACCAGCGTCCGCAACCTCTCGATCCGGCCCGAACAGGGACTGGAAGTGATCGTCACAGGCAAGATCACGACCTACCCGCAGGGCTCGCGCTACCAGATCGTCATCGAGACGATGGAGGTGGCGGGCATCGGGGCGCTGCTGGCGCAGTTGGAGCGGCTGAAGCAGCGGCTGGCGGCGGAGGGCCTGTTCGACCCGGCCCGCAAGCGCCCGATCCCCGAGATGCCCGCCGTCGTCGGCGTGGTGACGAGCCCGACCGGCGCGGTGATCCGAGACATCCTGCACCGCATCCGCGACCGCTGGCCCTGCCGGGTGATCGTGTGGCCGGTGGTGGTGCAGGGCGACGCCGCCGCGGCGCAGGTCTGCAAGGCCATCCAGGGATTCAACGCCCTGGAGCCCGGCGGGCGCGTGCCGCGGCCGGACGTGCTGATCGTCGCGCGCGGCGGCGGCTCGGTGGAGGACCTCTGGCCGTTCAACGACGAGACCCTGGCCCGGACCGTCGCGGCGGGGACCATTCCGCTGATCAGCGCGGTGGGGCACGAGACCGACACCACCCTGATCGACTTCGTCTCGGACCGGCGCGCGCCGACGCCCACGGCCGCGGCCGAGATGGCGACCCCGGTCCTGGCCGAGTTGAAGGCGCTGGTCTCGGACCTGGCCGGCCGCATGCACCGCTGCGGCGCCCGGGCCGTGGAGGACCGGCGCGGACGGGTCGAACACGCCCGGCGGGCGCTGGCGCGGGTCCCGGACCTGGTGCGGCTGGCCGAGCAGCGCTTCGACATCGTCTCGGGCCGGCTGACCGCAAGCCTGCAGAAGAACCTCTCGGCGCACGAGCGGGACCTGGTCGGCGTGGCCGCGCGCCTGTCCCCCGGCCTGCTCAAGCGGCCGCAGGAAGTCTGGCGACACCGGCTGGACAGCCTCGCAGCGCGGCTGGCGCCCGCGGTCACGCGCCGCTTCGACCGCGCCACCGAGCGGCTGTCCGGCGTCTCGAAGCTGTACGTGGCGGTGGATCCCGACCGGCCGCTCTATCGGGGCTTCGCGCGCGTGAACCGCGCCGACGGCTCGCTGGTGGTCAACGGCGGCCTGCTGGCGAGCGGCGAAGGCGTCACCATCACCTTCGGCGACAAGACCCGGCGGCAGGCCGTGATCGATGGCGACCCGGCGGCGAGTCCCGCGCCGGCCCGCCGGCCCGCCCGGAAGGGCGCGGCGCCCTTGCCGGGACAGGGCGACCTGTTCTGAGCCGGCGTGAAGCGCTACATAGGCGCCCATGAACGCCCACGACCGCAACCTCGGCGCCGACCTCGCCAAGCTACACTACGGCGACGGCGACTACGCCGTGCTGAAGCCCGGCCGCTATGTCCTTTGCGCCGTGACGGGACAGCAGATCCCGCTGGAGCAGCTGCGCTACTGGAGCGCCGAGCTCCAGGAGGCCTATGCGGGTCCCGCGGAGTCCCTCAAGCGCTGGCAGGCGACGCGGAGCTAGCCGGCGCGCCGCGGTAGACCTCGTTGGGCCACCGGCGGTGGACCCAGAACCATTCGGCGGGGCGGGCGCGCACGCGATCCTCGATGAAGGCGTTGATGCGGCGGACGCCGGCCTCGATGTCGGCCTCCCGGTCGCCGGTGTTCTCCAGCCTGATCGGTTCGTGGACGATCACCCGGAAGCGGGCGCCCGGGCCCGTCCGCTGCACGCTGAGCGGCTGCAGGGGAATCCCGAACCTGAGCGCGAACGTGGAGGGTCCCGGCGCCGTCATGGCGGGCACGCCGAAGAAGGGCGCCGCGACCCCGCCGTTGAACTTCTGGTCGTTCAGCAGCGCGACGGACTCGCCGCGCTCGATGGCCCGCATCAGCTCGCGCGCGCCCTCGAGCCCCTTCGGCGCGAACATCCGCACGCCGTAGCTGAACCGCGTGCGGCGCACCCGCCGGTCCATGTGCGGGTTGTTCATGGCCCGGTAGGTCACCTGCACCTGGACGCCGCAGCGGACCATGGCGGCGGCCATCAGCTCGAAGTTGGAGAAGTGGCCCGAGATGAACACGACCGGCCCCTGGCCGGCGGCGACCGCGCGCAGCGCCGGCTCGCCCTCGATCTCCAGCCGCGATGGGTCGGCTACAACACGGTCGAGGATCACGAACTCTGCTAGCGACCGACCGAGTTCCGTCCACTGCGCCCGGAGGAGATCGTTAACCTCGGCGTCGCTCAGGCGAGGAAAGGCGAGCCGGATGTTCGTCTCGGCCACGCGGTGGGCGCGCGTCAGGGGGCCGATCTTCCGGGCCAGCCAAGCGCCGGAATCTGAAACAGAATCGATGGGGAAAAGGCGGGCGGCTGCGCGAACGGCATCAAATAGCGCCGCTTCAAGCATCCAAAACAGTTCTGCCACGTATGAATGGTTACGTGCGGCCATTTACCTTCCTAGGCTGGGCCGCCCGCGTTCGGCAATGGAGGCTGCTGGCGTGCCACTTGCGATGTCTCAACCACGGAGTCCCGAAGCGGGACGAAGGGAAATCATGGCCGGGGATTCCATGGACGAGATCGACATCCACCTGGGTCGGCGCCTGCGTCGCCGCCGCCGTCTGCTGGGCCTGACCCAGCAGGAGCTGGCGCACGCGTGCGGGGTTCGCTTCCAGCAGATCCAGAAGTACGAGTGCGCCGCCAACCGCATGTCCGCCGCCCGCCTCTGGCAACTCGCCGAGGTGCTGGAGGTTCCGGTCAGCTACTTCTACGAGGGCCTGACCCGCGATCAGCGCGAGCATCTCGAGCGCGAGACGGCGTCCACCAATGAAACGCTGGCCAGCAAGGAAACGCAGGACCTGATCCATGCGTACTACCAGCTCGGCGAACGGCCCCGCCGCCGCCTGCTGGACCTCGCCAAGGCCATGAACGGCGAAGTCGAGGCTTAAGCCCGACGCCCAGGCGGGTTATGGCGGTCGCATGACCGCCCCCCTCCCGGACGCCCGCCTGCCCGAGCCCCGCCTGAGCGAGCTCGACGCCTTCCTGCTGGACCTCAATCGTGCGGCCGCGGACGCCATCCTGCCGTTGTTCCGCGGCGCGCATGGACTCGTGAACAAGTTCGACGTGGGCTTCGACCCCGTGACCGAGGCCGACAAGGGCGCGGAGCGGGCGATCCGCCAGCTCATCGCCGCGCGCTATCCCGACCATGGCGTCATCGGCGAGGAGTACGGCGAGGACCGGCCCGACGCCGAGTTCGTCTGGGTGCTGGACCCGGTCGACGGGACGCGCGCCTTCATCGCCGGGCTCCCGCTCTGGACCACGCTCATCGGCCTTCGCTTCCAGGGCAAGCCGGTCCTGGGCTCCATCGGCCAGTCCTACCTGGGCGAGGTCTACATCGGACACGCCGGCGGCTCGCGGGTGGTGACGTCCCAGGGCGAGCGCCCGTTGAAGGTCCGGCCCTGTCCCAGGTTGACCGACGCGATCATCGCCACCACCGATCCCGAGGCCTGTTTCACGGGCGCCGAACTGGGCGCCTGGACGCAGGTCCGCGCCGCGGCGCGGCTGGCGCGCCTGGGCTGCGACGCCTACGCCTACGCCATGGTGGCCGCCGGCACGATGGACCTGGTGGTCGAGGCCGGCCTGAAGGCCTGGGACATCGACGCGGCGATCCCGCTGATCGCGGGCGCCGGCGGGATCACCACCGACTGGCGCGGCGCCCCCGTGGGCCCGCACGGAGGCCAGATCGCCATCGCCGGGGACCGGGCCTGCCTGGACGAGGCCCTGGTCGCGCTGCGGCGGTCGGCGGCCTGATCAGGCCTTCTTGGCGGGCGTCTTGCGGGCCACGGGCGCCTTCGCGGCGCCCTTCGCGGCCGCTGCAGGCTTGGACGCAGCCGGCTTGGCCGCGGCCTTCGGCTTCGCAGGCGCCTTGGCGGCCGCCTTCGGGGCGGCTTTCGCAGCCTTGGGGGCGGCCGGCGCCTTGGCCGCCGCGGGCTTGGCGGCCGCCGCCTTCGACGCGGCGGGAGCTTTGGCGGCTGCAGGCTTGGCGGCTGCGGGCTTGGCGGTCGACGCCTTGGCTGCGGCAGGCTTGGCAGCGGGCTTGGCTTTCGCGGCGGCGGGCGCCTTGGCCGGCGCGGCCTTCGCCGCCGCCTTAGGCTTGGACGCCGCGGCGGGCGCAGCGGCCTTGGCGGGCGGCGCCTTCGCCGCCGCGGGCTTCGCCGCCGGCTTGGGGGCGGACTTGGCCGACGCCGCCTTCGCGGCCGGCTTGCGCGCAGGCCGGGTCTTGACTGCCTGAGGCTTGGTGGCCGCGGGCGCCACAGCCGCGACCGCGGCCGGCGCCGGCTGCTCGGCCGGCGGCTTCGACTCGGGCTCGGGCGCCTTGGCCGCGGGCGGAGCCGCAGGCGCGGGGGGAGCCGCGGGGGCGGCGGCCTTCGGCGCGTCGGCCGGCTTCGGCGCGGCCTTGCCCGTGAGCGCGTCAAACACCCGGAGGAAGATGTTACGCATGTCGTCGGTCTCCATCAGGATCTCATGGTAGGCGCCCGGCACGGTGACCAGACGCCCCTGGGGCAGATTGCGGGCGGCGGCGGCGTGCGCCGTGTTGTCGACCAGCTTGTCCTCGGCCGCCGACACGATCTCGACGGGAATGGTCACGCCCCTCAGGCGCTCGGGCCGGGCGAGGTAGGCGGTGGCGCGGAGCGCGAAGTCGAGCCAGCCGTAGGTCGGCGAGCCCAGCGCGAGGTCCGGGTTGGCTCGGATCTGCGCCCGGTGCCGCGCGAACCGCCGCTCGTCGTGGGTCAGGGCGTTGCCTTCGAACGTGTCGTCGAAGGGCTTGCCGGCCTGGCCCAGGGTGTAGCGGCCGGAGCGCCCGATCCGCATGTTGAGCCAGGTCAGGGCCGCCGCGGCGGCGGGCGAGACCTTGCCGAAGTTGATCCCGAGCATCGGCGCGCAGAGGCAGGCGCCGGCGAACCGCCGCTCGCCGTGGGCCAGCGCCAGCAGCGTCAGGCAGCCGCCCATGGAGTGCCCGACGGCGATCCACGGCTTCGGGAGCCGGTCCTGGTAGGTGTCGAGCAGCCGCCGGAAGTCGTCCAGGAAGCTTCGGTACCCCTTGGCGTGCCCCTTCAGCCTGTCGGGCAGTTCGCGCGCCGAAAGGCCCTGTCCGCGCCAGTCGTGCGCCAGGACCACGAAGCCGCGGTCCATGAAGTCGCGGATCGTCTCGTAGTACTTCTCGATCGGCTCGGTGCGCCCGCCGGACAGCACCACGGAGCCCCGCGCCCGGCCCGGCGGCGTGAAGAGCGCGGCCCGCAGCCGCGCGCCGCCGGCGCCGACGAACCAGTCGGGCTCCGCGCCCGGGGGCGTGGGGTCTTCGGGGATGTCGAGGAGGGGGGCGGGCTCGGACATCGCGGGCGGGCTAGACCACCCTCTCGAACAGCGCCTGGATCTCGGGCGTCAGCGTCATGGCGAGGCCCATGTCGGACAGCTTCATGCGGCCGGTCATCACAGCGCTCATCGGGTTGAGTTCGCCCTTGCCCAGCCGCACCAGATCAGCCCGGCTGACGCGCACCGTGAGGTCGGCGGGCGCGTTCTCGTTGGTGACCGCATCGCCGGCGAGATGGATGAAGCCTTCGCCCTTGAGGTCGAGGGTCACAGAGCGCGACAGGCCCCCGCCGGCCGCGGCGGCGCGGCGGATGCGGTCGGTCAGCTCCTCAAGAGTGGCCATCGCCCCATTGGCTCTCGTGAATCAGGTGAGCTTCGCCGCACGCGCCGCGCGTGTAAACACACCGTGATCGGCTAGCGCGGTTTCTCGAACCTGAGGGTCATCCGGTCGGACTCCCCGATCCTGTCGTAGCGGGTGTGGTCGAACGCGGGATCGAACGCCTCGCCGCGGGGGGACGAGCGGCGGACCGGCGGCAGGGTCCAGACCCCGAAGGGGTGGTCCTTCGTATCGTTCGGATTGGCGTTGATCTCGCTGGTCGCGGCCAGCCGGAAACCCGCTTCCTGCGCCAGCTTCACGACATAGGTCTGGTCCACGTAGCCGTCCTCGGCGAGCAGGTCGGGGACGCCGCCCGGCCGCGCGCGGTGCTCCTCCACGCCCAGGACTCCGCCCGGCTTCAGGGCCAGGAAGGCGTCCCGGAACGCCTTCTCGGCGATGCCGGCGGCCATCCAGTTGTGCAGGTTGCGCAGGAACAGCGCGAGGTCGGCCGTCCCCGCCGGCGCCACGGGCCCGCTGGTGGGTCCGAAGGCGGTGAGCTCGACCTTGCCGTAGAGCCTGGGGTCGGCGGCGAACCGCGCCCGGTAGGCCTCGACCACATCGCGCGCCGCCGGATCCCCGGCGTCGGTCGCCTGCAGGTGCGCCGCGTAGAGCCGCCCGCCCGTCGCCGCCAGGAACGGCGCGAGGATGTCGGTGTACCAGCCTGCGCCCGGCCAGAACTCCACCACCGTGGCGCCGGGCGAAAGGCCCCAGAACTGCAGGCTCTCGACGGGATGGCGGAACCTGTCGCGGGCGCGGTCCGCCGGCGAGCGCCAGGGCCCCGCGACGGCCGCGGCGATCGTCACGGCCGCCCGCGACCGCCTGGGCGGTTCGCGCTGGCAGGCGCCGACGGCGAGCACGCCGGCCATCCAGGCGCGGCGGGAGACAGGCATCATGGGCGCGCGGCGTCCTTTCGCGGCCCCCCCCCTCGTTCAGTCCCCCGGCGACAGGGCTAGCGAAGCCCGCCGCCGAGGTCAAAGCCGCAGGCCGCTCAGCGCGCCTTCACGAACCGCAGGGTCATGCGGTCGGACTCGCCGATCGCGTCGTACTTGGTGCGGTCGAAGTTGGGATCCGAACCGCGTCCGCCCGCGGTGGTCCAGCGCGACGGCGGCAGCGTCCAGACGCCGAACGGGTGGTCCTTCGTGTCCTTCGGGTTGGCGTTCACCTCGGACTTCGCCTGCAGCTTGAAGCCCGCCTTCTCCAACGCCGCGATGACCTCGGCCTCGGTCATGTAGCCGGTCGACCAGTTGGGGGCCGACGGCTTCGGATCCGCGCGGTGCTCCTCGACGGCGAAGACGCCGCCGGGCTTCAGGACCGCGTGGACGTCCTTCAGGACCTTGTCGAGGAAGGCGGCGTTGGGCGCCCAGTTGTGCAGGTTCCGCGCGGTGATCACCACGTCGGCGGAGCCCGGCGCGCCCAGCGGACCCGACATGGGCCCGAAGTTCACCAGCTTGACCTCGCCGTACTTCGCCGTGTCGGCGTAGCGCTTCTCGAAGGCGGTGCGGCCGGCCTTGGCGGCCTCGGAGAGGTTCGGATTGTTCAGGTCGGCGGCGGTCGCGTAGTAGGTCCCGCCGGTCGCCTTGGCGTAGGGCGACAGGATCTCGGTCCAGTAGCCGCTGCCGGGCGACAGCTCGATCACCGTCTGCTTCGGCTTGATCCCCCAGAAGGTCAGGGTTTCGACGGGACGCCGGGCCGCGTCTCGGGCCTTGTGCGCGTCGCTGCGCTGGGCGCCGGCCACGGCGGCCTGCAGCTTGGCGTCGGCGGCGACGGCCGGCGCGGTGACGGACAGCGCCAGAACGACGGCGCCGAGGGGGGCAAGACGGTGCATCGGGGGATTCCTCCTGGGATTGGTCGGAAACCTAGGGCGTAGCGGCGCCGCGGCAAGCCCCTTGAACGCAGTTTTCCCGCCACTAACTGATGGGCGGAGGCGCTGGATGTCCGGGCCTCCTTGGGCTGCCGGCGACGCCAATCGGGTCGCCACAGGCTCAACGCACATACGCAACCTTGCTTTGAAAGAAGGATGTGACCCCTATGCGTACGATCGACTTTTCGCCCCTCTATCGCTCCGTCGTCGGCTTCGACCGGCTGGCGAACCTCCTGGAGACCGCGGCCGCCGACAGCGCCGCCGGCTATCCGCCCTACAACATCGAGCGCACCGACGAGAACGCCTACCGCATCGACATCGCGGTCGCGGGCTTCCGTCCGGAAGAGCTCAACGTCGAGGTGAAGGAGAACCTCCTCACCGTGACCGGCCGCAAGGCGGCCAATGACGAGGGCCGCAAGTACCTCCATCGCGGCCTGGCCGAGCGCAACTTCGAGCGCCGCTTCCAGCTGGCCGACTATGTGATCGTCACCGACGCCAACCTCGCCGACGGCCTCCTCTCGATCTCGCTGAAGCGCGAGCTTCCCGAGGCGCTGAAGCCCCGGACCGTCCAGATCACCACCGGCGCCCAGGGCGCCCTGATCGAAGGCGAGAAGGCCGCCTAAGCGGTCTTCGTCCACCGAAGCGAAGGGACCGTCCGCTCCGGCGGGCGGTCCTTTTTCTTGCGCCGCCTCCGGCGATCGGCGTTTGGCGGACGTCTTTACAGGCGGCCGCGTTTCCCGTAGAGGCCCCGCCGATGCGCGCCTTCGCGACCATGATTATCACCCGGAAAACGACCCGCTCCTGCGGGGCGTCGACGGGTGCGCGCGTGATCTGAGCGAGCACACACCCGGAGAGAGCCCCGCCGAAGCGCGGGGCCCCGATCACCGGACAGAGCACCCCGCGCCTCCGCCCAACTGGAGACGCAAGACCATGACCTTCCACAGCTTCCGCAGAGCCCACCCCAACGTGGCGATCCTCGGCGCCACCGGCGCCGTGGGCGTCGAGCTGATCCGCTGCCTCGAGGCCCGCGACTTCCCCCTGTCGCGCCTGAAGCTCCTGGCCTCCCCGCGCTCGGCGGGCCGCACCCTGTCCTTCCGGGGCGAGGCCCTGACGGTGGACGCGGTGGACGCCGCGAGCTTCGACGACGTGGACCTGGCGCTCTTCTCGGCCGGCGCGTCGCAGTCGCGCGAATGGGCGCCGCGGGCCGTCGCGGCCGGCGCGGTGGTCGTGGACAACTCCTCGGCCTTCCGCATGGACCCCGCGACGCCGCTGGTGGTGCCCGAGGTGAACCCCGAGACGATCGGCGCGCACCGGGGGGTCATCGCCAATCCGAACTGCGTGGCGATCATCGCCGTGGTGCCGATCCACCCGCTGCAGCAGGCGTTCGGGCTGACGCGGATCCGCATGGCCACCTACCAGGCGGCCTCGGGCGCCGGCGCCGCGGCCATGGAGGAACTGCGCGCGGGGACCGCCGCCTATCTCGCCGGCGAGGCGTTCACGCCGCAGGTGCTGAAGCACCCCTACGCCTTCAACCTGTTCAGCCACGACAGCGCGGTGGACGAGGAGAGCGGCTACAACGGCGAGGAGCTGAAGGTGGTCGCCGAGACCCAGCGCCTGCTGGGGCGGCCGAACCTGCCGGTGGGGATCACCAGCGTCCGGGTGCCGGTGCTGAGGGCGCACACCATCGCGCTGACCCTCAAGTTCCCCGAGCCCGTCAGCCCCGAAGCGGCGCGCGAGGCGCTGTCGGGCGCGCCGGGCGTCCGCATCGTGGACGACCGCGCCGGCAACCACTTCCCCATGCCGTCCGAGTCGCAGGGACAGGGCGATGTGCTCGCCGGCCGCTTCCGGCGCGACCTGGCCGACCCGACCGGGCGCTCGATCTGCCTGATGGTCTCGGGCGACCAGCTGCTGAAGGGCGCGGCGCTCAACGCGGTTCAGATCGCCGAGCAGCTCTTCTGCCCGCAGCAACTGCGGTCAAGCGCGCCGGCGACCGAACCCGTAGCCTGAGGACCGCTCACTCGCGGCTGGACACCGCCGGGCGCGGATGGGCACGATCCTCAGGACGGAGGGACCTGCCATGTCCGAGACCCTGAGCCGCGACGTCCTGGACCGGACCGCCGGCGAGCTGGCGGACCTGCTCGCCGCGCGCAAGATCGGCGCGCTGGAGCTGATGGACGCCGCCATCGCCCGGATCGAGGACCGCGACCGCGCGCTGAACGCGGTCGTGGTCCGCGACTTCGACCGCGCGCGGGACGCCGCCAAGGCCGCGGATGCGGCTCTGGCCCGCGGCGAGCGGCGGCCGCTGCTGGGCCTGCCGATGACGGTGAAGGAATCCAACCAGGTCGAGGGACTGCCCTCGACCTGGGGCAGCCCCGCCTTCAGCGGCTGGACCGCGCCCCGGGACGCCGTGGTGATCCAAAAGCTCAAGGCGGCGGGCGCCATCGTGATGGGCCTCACGAACGTGCCCCCGTTCCTCGCGGACTGGCAGGCGACGAACCCTGTCTACGGCCGCACCCGCAACCCCTGGGATCTCTCGCGCTCGCCCGGCGGCTCGTCGGGCGGCAGCGCCGCGGCGCTGGCCTCGGGCATGACGCCGCTCGAGATCGGCTCGGACATCGGCGGCTCGATCCGCGTGCCCTCGGCCTTCTGCGGAACCTACGGCCACAAGCCCACGTACGGCCTGGTCTCCAGCCGGGGCCACTCCCCGCCCGGGCTGGACGGCGGGCCGGTCCCGCTGGCGGTGGTCGGCCCGATGGCGCGGGCTCCCGCCGACCTGCGGCGCGCGCTGGACGTGATCGCGGGGCCGGAAGCCCACGACGCCAAGGGCTATGTGCTCGACCTGCCCGAGCCCCGGCGCGCCGAGCTGGCCGACTACCGCATCCTGGTGCTGAGCTCGCACCCGCTCGCCGCCACCGACAGCGAGGTCGCCGGCGCGCTCGAAACCCTGGCCGACCGCCTGGACGCCCTGGGCGCGGCGGTGTTCCGGTCCAGCGAGCTGATGCCCGACCTGGCGGCGCAGCATCAGGTGTACATGCCGATCCTGAACACGGCGATCAGCCGCGGCCAGCCCGGCGCGACGCCGATCGACGCCCACACCTACATGAACATGCTGGATGCGCAGGTGGGCTTCCAGCGGGCGTGGGCGGCGTTCTTCGAGACCTTCGACGTGGTCATCATGCCCACCTTCGGCACGACGGCGTTCCCGCACGTGGACGAGTCCAGCATGCCGGCCCGGACCCTGACGATCGACGGCCGGTCGACCCCCTATTTCGACCAGCTGGCCTGGCCGGCCGTGGCCCTGCTGCCGAACCTGCCCGCGACCGCGGTTCCGATCGGCTTTTCGCGCGCCGGACTGCCGATCGGGGCCCAGATCATGGGGGCTCACCTGGAGGACCGCACCACGATCCACGTGGCGGAGCTCCTGGAGCGCGAGTTCGGCGGCTTCAGGCCGCCGCCGCCGCTGACCTGACGCTTGAAGATCGCCGTCGTCGCCATCGGCCGACTCCCGCGGTCGCCCGAGACCGAGCTCGTGAAGCTCTACGCCGAGCGCGCGACGGCGTCGGGGCGCGCGCTGGGCCTCGGGCCCGTGGAGGTCATCGAGGTCGAGAGCCGCAAGCCCGGCAAGGCCGCCGAGGCCGAGGCCCTGCGCAGCCATCTCGCCGACAGCCACGTGGTGGCCTGCGACGAGCGCGGGAAGGCCCGCCCGTCCCGCGCCTTCGCCGAGGAGATCGGCGCGCTGCGCGACCGTGGGGTTCGACGTCTGGTGTTCGTCATCGGCGGCGCCGACGGGCTCGACGCCGAACTGGTGAAGGCCGCCCAGGGAACCCTGGCGTTCGGCCCCCAGACCTGGCCGCACGCCATGGCGCGCGCAATGTTGACCGAACAAATCTACCGGGCCGTCTCCATCCTGGCCGGTTCGCCGTATCATAGGGACTGATGCGGATTCTCTGGCTGGCAGGATTGGGCGCGCTCGCGATCGGCGGCGCAGCGGCGGTCGCGGCGACGACCGGCGAGCTGGAGCGGCTGAACGCCGCAGAGACGGTGCTGTCCGTCGACCAGGGCGTGAACCGCCACCGGCTGGCCCGGCTGCTCTCGGTGCTCGAGCAGCTCAGGCGCGACCCGCCCCCGGCGCTCCTGGTGTCGCCGGAAGACGCGAAGGACGCGGTCCGGGCGGCGATCCTGGTCCGCGCCATGACTCCGGAGCTCCAGGCCCGCGCGCAGCACTACGCCGAGGGCGCCAGCGAGGTCATGCGCCAGCGCCGTCTGGCGGCGGTGCAGAGCGAGGCGCTGTTCGAGCGCGACAGCCTGGCCGCCGAGGCGCTGCCCGCGCCGGACGCCGCCGTGGGGGCGCGGCTGCGGGGCGCGGTCACCGGCGATGCATCGCCCGACGCGGCCGGGCTGACGCCGCCCACGCGCCTGATCCTGCCCACGTCCGGGACGATCCTGCGGCGGTTCGGCGACCCCATCGCCGGAGGCGGCCGGTCGAACGGCCTGACGCTCTCCGCCGCCAAGGGCGCGCGCGCCGTCAGCCCCGCGGCGGGGCTTGTTCAGTATGTGGGCCCTGTAAAGGGCTGGGGCGTCATCGTGATATTAAGACTAGCCGGGGGATATCATCTCGTGCTTGCTGGTCTGGAGAGAACGTCCGTCGCGGTCGGACAATCCGTCGCGGAGGGTCAACCGGTCGGATGGGCTAGCGAGGGTCGCAGTACGACATCGGAACTCTATCTTGAGGTCCGCGAGCAGGGTTCCCCGGTGGATCCCTCGCGGTGGTTGAACAAGAGCCGGGGTTGAAAACGGGCAGGCTGGCGGCCGCCGCAAAATGGTCGCTCCAGCCTGTTTGATAAGCGGTGAGCTCACCGCCAAAGGGAGTCTGAGCCAGGCTATGAAGAAGTATCTCCTGATCGGCGCCTCGGCGTTCGTGCTCGGCGCCGGATCCATGGCCTACGTGAGCCAGCAGGCGCTGGCCTCGGCCCAGCCCCGCGCGAAGACCTATCGGATGCTCGGCTTGTTCGGCGATGTGCTGAACACGGTGGAGAACCAGTACGTCACCGAGGTCGACGACACGAAGCTGATCCAGGCGGCCATCGACGGCATGCTGACCAGCCTCGACCCGCACTCGGGCTACCTGGATCCGGAAGACTTCGACGACATGCGCGACCAGACGCGCGGCGAGTACGGCGGCCTGGGCATCGAGGTCACCAGCGAAGACGGCGTGGTGAAGGTCATCTCGCCGATGGACGGCACGCCCGCCGCCCGGGCCGGCATCAAGGCCGGCGACTACATCACCGCCGTGAACGGCGAGAGCGTGCTGGGCCTGACCGTCACCGAGGCGGTGAAGCAGATGCGCGGCAAGCCCGGCGAGACCGTGTCGCTGACGATCGCGCGCGAGAAGTCGGACCCGTTCGACGTGAAGCTGGTCCGCGAGGTCATCAAGCCGAAGAACGTGACGGCCCGGCTCGAGGGCGACAACATCGTCCTGCGGATCGGCAGCTTCAACGAGAAGACGACCGACGAGGCCGAAGCCGCCTTCGCCGAGATCCGCGGCAAGAACCCGAAGGCCAAGGGCCTGATCCTCGACCTGCGCAACAACCCCGGCGGCCTGCTCGACCAGGCCGTGGGCGTCTCGGACCTGTTCCTGGAAGGGGGCGAGATCGTTTCCCAGCGCGGGCGCGACGCCCGCGATGTCGAGCGCTATAACGCCCGCCCCGGCGACATCGCCAGCGGCATGCCGATCGTGGTGCTGATCAACTCGGGCTCGGCCTCGGCAGCCGAGATCGTGGCCGGCGCCCTGCAGGACCGCAAGCGGGCGGAGCTCGTGGGCCTGACCAGCTTCGGCAAGGGCTCGGTGCAGACCGTCATCCCGCTGCGCGGCGGCATCGACGGGGCGCTGAAGCTGACGACGGCGCGGTACTACACCCCGAGCGGCCGCTCGATCCAGCGGACCGGCATCACGCCGGACCTGGAGGTCGCCTCCAGCCGCGAAGAGGCGCAGATCATCGCCAATCGCGCCTACCAGTTCTCGGAGGCGTCGTTCCGCAACGCGCTGAACGCCGACGAAGGCAAGGTCCGCAAGGGGGCTCACGAGCCCGCCGAGGCGCCGCCGGAAGGCTTCGACGAGAAAAAGGACTTCCAGATCGCCCGCGCGGTCGATGTCCTGAAGTTCGGCTCGGTGGCCGCGACGCCCAAGCTGCCGAAGCCCACCGCCCGCCTGGCCGAGATCGTCTCGAAGGCCAAGGTGGCCGAGGTGAAGCCGCCGCAGACCACGCAGAAGTAGGCTGACGCCGGGCGGTCCGCCGGGCCGCCCCGCTTCGCGAGGCAAGCCGGCGTTAACCATGTTGCGCCACGGTAGGTCGAGGAGACCTCCCCGCCGTGGCCAGCATCGCGCTTCCGAAACTGAAGGCGCCGCAGATCGACGTCCGCGGCCTGCTCGCCCGTCCCGCGGTCCGGCTGGCGGGCGCAGGCCTGCTCTTCGCCGGCTGCGTGGTCGCGCTGGTGAACCTTCTGGGCCCCTTTGGCGACAACGGCCTCAGCGTGCGGGTGCCGCTCGACGCGAGCCATGCGCCGCCGGGCTGGCGCGAGGCGCTGAAGCCCGCGCGCGGCGGCCCGCACACCTATCACGACGTCGTCCGGCTCTCCGAGCGCCCCCTCGCCCCCGGCGCCCCGGCCGCACGGTCCCGCGCGCCGGCCGCGATCCCCTTCGCCGGAGCCGGCCTGCCCCCCGCGCCCCTCGCGGGCTTCTACGCGCCAGGGCCCAGCGGGCCCCTGCCGATCATCGCCCAGGACGGGCGCACGCCGGCGGAAGCCTATGCGCGGCCGTTCAAGGCGAACGGCCGACCCAAGGTGTCGCTCGTCATCGGCGGCCTGGGGCTCAACGCCTCACGCACGCGCCAGGCCATCGAGGCGCTCCCGCCCGAGATCACCCTCTCCTTCAGCATCTACGCCGAGGGGCTGCAGGGCTGGATCGACATGGCCCGAGCCCGCGGCCACGAGGTGCTGATCGAGGCGCCCATGGAGCCGATCGACTTCCCGGAGAACGACGCCGGGCCCTACACCCTGATGGCCACAGGCCAGCCGCCCGAGACGGTCAAGCGGCTGGAGTGGATCCTGAGCCGCGCCACCGGCTACTTCGGCCTGACCAACTACCTGGGCTCGCGGTTCCTCGCCACCGACCCCGCTTACAACGCCTTCGCCAGCTCCTTGAAGGCCCGGGGCCTGGCGTTCATCGACGACGGCTCGGCGGCCCGTCGCGGCGGCGGCATGCCGCGGGCGACGGCCGAGCGGGTGATCGACGACAAGCTGTCGGGCCCGGCCATCGACGGTCAGCTCGCGGCCCTGGAGGCCGGCGCGCTGCAGCGCGGCCAGGCCCTGGGCTCGGGCTTCGCCTATCCGGTGACGCTGGAGAAGGTTGCATCCTGGGCCGTCGAGGTGGAACAGAGGGGCTATCAGCTGGCCCCGGCCAGCGCCCTCACCGTCAGGCGCTGACGCGCCAAGACCGCCCATGACCGCCGCCGACCTGTCGCTCTATCGCCCGAACGTGGGCGTCGTGCTGTTCCACCCCGACGGACGGGTCTGGCTGGGCAAGCGCGCCAAGACCGACGGTCCGTACTGCTGGCAGTTCCCCCAGGGCGGGGTCGACGACGGCGAGGACCTCGAGGACGCCGCGCGCCGCGAGCTGGCGGAGGAGACCGGCGTCACGTCCACCACCTACCTCGCCCGCACCGACGGCTGGCTCACCTACGACTACCCGCCGCTCGTGCGGGCCGAGCTGGCGCGCGGCTGGAAGGGCCAGCGGCAGGTGTGGTTCGCGCTCCGTTTCGACGGCAAGGAGGCGGAATTCGACCTCGCGGCGCACACGCCGGCCGAGTTCGACGCCTGGCGCTGGGGCTATCTCGCCGAAGCTCCCGCGCTGGTCGTGCCCTTCAAGCGCGCAGCGTACGAGGCCGTCGCGACGGCCTTCGCCCCGTTCGCGGCCCGGGGCGGCCCGGTGGCCTGAATTCTGCAGGCGAAGGGGGAACATCGGTCTACACTGCCTGTTGGGCCGGGGGAGGACAGATGCCCACAGTCGTCATGGTGCACGGCGCCTTCTGCGGCGGCTGGGCCTTCGAGTCGTTCCGCGCGCCGTTCGAGGCGCGGGGTTGGACGGTGCTGGCCCCCGACCTTCCGGGCCACGAGCCGGGCGCCTCGCCCGCCGGGCTGTCGATGCGCGACTACGCCCGTTCGGTGGCGAGGCTCTGCGAGGCGCTGCCCGAGCGGCCGGTCCTGCTGGGCCACTCCATGGGCGGGCTCGTCTGCCAGCTCGCGGCGCGCCAGGTGCAGCCGAGCGCCATGGCGCTGCTGGCCCCGTCCCCGCCCTGGGGCGTCCCGGGCTCCAGCCTCGAGGAGGCGATCACCGCGTTCGGCGTCCAGGTGCTGGACCCGTTCTTCTCGGGCAGCGTCACGCCGGATCGGCACCTGATGCGCCACCACAGCCTGGACCGCGTTCCCAAGGGCGCCCGCCGCCCGATCCTGGAACGGTTGCGGCCCGAGAGCAGCCGGGCCCTGCGCGAGGTGCTGAACTGGTGGATGGATCCGTTCATGACCACCAGCGTGGGGCTGGGTCCCCTGCCCTGCCGCACGCTGGCCCTGGTGGGAGACCGCGACGTGGTGCACCCGGCGGCGACCGTCCGGCAGACGGCCGAGCGCATCGGCGCGCAGTTCCAGACCTTGCCCGGCATGAGCCACTGGCTGGTCCGCGAGGAGGGTTGGGAAGAGGTCGCCGGAACGGTCGTCGCGTGGCTGGACGCCGCCCTGGGCGAAGACGTCAGGCGGGGCTCGACAGGCGCATCAGCACGAGGCCGCTGACGATCAGGGCCGCGGCGCCGATCCGCCCCGGCGAGGCGGCCTCGCCCAGCACGAAGACGCCGACCAGGAAGGCGCCCACCGCGCCGATGCCCGTCCAGGCCATGTAGGACACGCTGAGCGGCAGCGTGCGCATGGCGGCGGCGAGCAGCCCGAAGCTGGCGAACATGGTCACGAAGGTGATGAGCGTCGGCGTCAGGCGCGAGAAGCCCTCCGACTGCTTCATGAAGTAAGCCCAGACCACCTCGAGCAGTCCGGCGACGAAGAGCATCATCCAGGCCATGCCGGCCCTCCTTTCAAAGGGCCGGGCCGTCCCGGACTTGAAGCGCCGCCAGCGGCGGCGGGGACGTGGCCCCGCTTCGAGGAAGCCGCCCGCTAGAGCGTGCGCTCCTGGTACTGCATCGTGCCCGTGTCGTACTTGGCCGACAGCGGGGTGTCGTCAGGCTTGCGGACGGTCGAGTAGTTCAGGCCGATCGAGCGGCCCTGCTCGAGGTATTCCCACGAACGGCGGACGCGCTTCAGGCCGTCCGGGTCCTGCGGCTGGGTGTAGTTCGCGGTCGGGTCGAGCGGCGGCTGCTGGACGAACGCCCAGACGTTCAGCGCCTTGGCGATGTCGGTGTCCGAGCCCATGGCGTAGCGAAGCTCGACGTTGCAGACCGTCTTGTTGGAGCCCGTCGGGAAGACGATGACCTGCGACGCCTTGTTGTCCGCGTTGAACTGCCGGGTCCAGGTCTGCTCGCGCCGGTTCATCTTGAAGCCGTTGGCCTTGGCCACGACGTCCAGCGACTGACCGCGCACCACGGGCACGCAGATCTTCTCGATGACCTGGATGGCGTCGAAGCCGGGGCCCGACGTGGGCAGGGTCGGGGCGGGCGCCGGAGGCGCCTCCACCGTGGGGGCCGGGGCCGCCGACGGCGCCGCCGGCTGGGCCGCCGCTTCGGCCGGCGCAGGGGCCGCCGGAGGCGGGGCCGGCTGGGCCGCAGGGTCCTGGCCGTGGGCGGCGCCCGCGAGGCCGGCGGCGAGGATCAGGCTGGAAATGGCGAGGCGCATCTGTCTCTAAACCCCTGATTAGCCCGGGCATGAAACGTGGTCATCACGCCCTATGCAAGGCCTGAAGACGGCCAATTTACGGCAGTCAAATCAACCGTGATCAGGCTGCTTCCTGGGCATGCTCCGCCAGGATGGTCAGCCCCTCGGGCGTCACGTCGGCGAAGCCGCCGCGAACCTCGTAGGTGGTCACCCGGCCGTCGTTGTGGACCCGCACGGGACCTTCCTTCAGCGCGGTCATGAAGGGCGCGTGGCCGGCCAGGACCCCGAAGTCGCCTTCGGAGCCCGGCGCGTCCACCTGGTCCACCAGCCCGGAGAACAGTTCGCGCTCCGGGGACACCAGGGAGAAGTTGAGTTTCGCGCCGGCCACCTAGGCCTCCGCCGCGAGTTGCTCGGCCTTGGCCACCGCGTCCTCGATGGTGCCGACGTTGTAGAAGGCCGGCTCGGGCAGGTGGTCGTACTCGCCGTCCACCAGCGCCTTGAACGAGCGGATGGTGTCCTCGAGGCTCACCAGCACGCCCGGCAGGTTCGTGAACTGCTCGGCCACGTGGAAGGGCTGGCTGAGGAAGCGCTGGATCTTGCGGGCGCGAGCCACGATCAGCTTGTCCTCTTCCGACAGCTCATCCATGCCCAGGATGGCGATGATGTCCTTCAGGGCCTTGTACTGCTGCAGCGTCTCCTGAACGCGGCGGGCGACCTGATAGTGCTCCTCGCCGATCACCAGCGGGTCCATGATCCGCGAGGTGGAGTCCAGCGGGTCCACGGCCGGGAAGATGCCCTGGGCGGCGATGTCGCGGCTGAGCACGGTCGTCGCGTCCAGGTGGGCGAACGAGGTGGCGGGCGCCGGGTCGGTCAGGTCGTCGGCGGGCACGTAGATGGCCTGCACCGAGGTGATCGAACCCTTCGAGGTCGAGGTGATGCGCTCCTGCAGGTTGCCCATCTCGGTGGCGAGCGTCGGCTGATAGCCCACGGCCGAGGGGATGCGGCCCAGCAGCGCCGACACTTCCGAACCCGCCTGGGTGAAGCGGAAGATGTTGTCGATGAAGAGCAGCACGTCCTTGCCTTCCTGGTCGCGGAAGTACTCCGCCTGGGCCAGGCCGGTCAGGGCCACGCGGGCGCGGGCGCCCGGAGGTTCGTTCATCTGGCCGTAGACGAGGGCGCACTTGGAGCCCTCGGTCGAGCCGCCGTGCTCCTTCGGGTCCATGTTCACCTTGGACTCGATCATCTCGTGGTAGAGGTCGTTCCCCTCGCGGGTCCGCTCGCCCACGCCGGCCAGCACGGAGTAGCCGCCGTACGCCTTGGCGATGTTGTTGATCAGCTCCTGCATGGTCACGGTCTTGCCCACGCCGGCGCCGCCGAACAGGCCGATCTTGCCGCCCTTGGTGTAGGGGCAGAGCAGGTCGATGACCTTGATGCCGGTGACGAGCACTTCGGCCGACGTCGACTGCTCGGCGAAGGTCGGGGCCTCGCGGTGGATCGGGCTCGCGAAGGCGCTGTTGATCGGGCCGGCCTCGTCCACGGGGTCGCCGACGACGTTCATGATGCGGCCGAGGCAGGCGGGGCCCACCGGCACGGTGATCGGCTTGCCGGTGTCGACCACCGGCTGGCCGCGGGTCAGGCCCTCGGTGGTGTCCATGGCGATGGCGCGCACGGTGTTCTCGCCGAGGTGCTGGGCGACCTCGAGCACCAGGCGGAAGGGCTGGCCCGTCCGCTGGTCGGTGTTCGTGGTCTCGAGCGCGTTCAGGATCGCCGGCAGGTGACCCTCGAACTCGACGTCGACGACGGCGCCGATGATCTGGACGAGCTTGCCCGTGGCGACGCCCTGGGCGGCGGCGGGGGCGGGAGCGCCCGACGCGGCGGCGGGCTTCTTGGCGCGGGGCTTCTTGGCGGTGGCGGCTTCAGACATGGGGCTGTTCTTCCAACTAGATCGCTTCGGCGCCGGAGATGATCTCGATCAGCTCCTTGGTGATCTGCGCCTGGCGGGCTCGGTTCATCTGGAGGGTGAGGTTGGCGATCATGTCGCCGGCGTTGCGGGTGGCGTTGTCCATCGCGGTCATCTGCGCGGCGAAGAAGCCGGCCTGGTTCTCGAGCATGGCCGAGAAGATCTGGGTGGTGATGTTCCGCGGCAGCAGCTCGTTCAGGATCGCGCCCTCGTCGGGCTCGTACTCGTAGGAGGCGCCCTTGAGGTCCAGCGGCGCCGAGCCGTCCGCCACCTCGGCGGGGATCAGCTGGCGCGCGGTGGGGGTCTGGGTGACCACCGACTTGAACTGGCTGAAGAACAGCGTGACGACGTCGACCTCGCCGGCCTCGAACAGCTCACGGACCCGCGCCGACACCGTCTCGGCGACGGCGAGTGAAGGATTGCCGCCGACTTCGAAGGAATCGACGGTGCGCGAGGCGTGCAGCCGGCGCAGCTGGTCACGCGCCTTGCGGCCGACCGTGATGATCTTGACGTCCTTGCCCTCGGACAGCAGCTGGTCGATCCGCTGACGCGCCGCGCGCACGATCGACGAGTTGAAGCCGCCCGCGAGGCCGCGGTCCGACGTCGCCACCAGCACCAGGTGGCGCTGGTCCGACCCGGTGCCCACCAGCAGCTTCGGCGCGCCGTCGCCGGACACGCCCGCGGCGAGGTTGGCGATCACCGCCGCCATGCGCTGGGCATAGGGACGCGAATCCTGCGCGGCGTTCTGCGCCCGGCGCAGCTTGGCCGCCGCCACCATCTGCATCGCCTTCGTGATCTTCTGGGTGGATTTCACCGCAGCGATCCGATTGCGCATCTCCTTGACGCTGGCCATACGCCGTCAAGCCTTCCTGAAGAGCCACCAGGTGGTGTCGTCCATCACGGTCGTCCTTCGCCAGAAGAACCCGTAGTCGACGAGCACGAGGTCGGGGAAATTGTCGAGGTAGAGCGACCCGAAGTCGTTCTTGAAGAGAAGATCGGTTTCGCCACGGTACGGAATGGTCTCGGCCTTCGGCGAGAAGTACTCCGCGCAGAAGACATACTTGGACGAGACGCGGTGGATCTCGCGCATCGTCCGGTCCAGCAGGCTGGGATCGACGTGGATGAGCACGCCGCAGGTGAAGGCGAGCTCCACCGCCCCGTCCGCCAGCGGGATCTCGTGGCCGAAGCCCGCGACCACGCGGTCGGCCGGCAGGACGCCGTCGTCGACCAGACGCTCGCGCGCCGCCGGGTTGGGCTCGATGCCCCACAGCTCCATGCCGGAGAGCGCCCGGATGCCGCGCAGGTTCAGCCCGAGGTTCGGACCGATCTCGATGGCGCTCGCCGGCATGTCGCCGACGATCTTGCGGAACACCTCGCCCCAGACGCGCGCGCGGCCGCGGACGGCGTCGGCCGAAGCGACATTGCGCTCCGTGTACCGATCGCCGAACTCGCCCGACCAGGCGCCCAGCGCTTTGGGTTGATCCGCGGCCATCCGTCTTGCTTAGGCGAACGTGTCCGCGAAGGCGGCGAGGATGCCCTTCAGCCGCTCTTCCACCACGCCGAGGTCCTTCTTGGTGCGGATCTCGTCCAGGAGGTCCTGGTGCTTGGCGTGCATGTGGCTGAGCAGCTCGCGCTCGAAGCGGCCGACCTGGGCGGTCGGGACCTTGTCGAGGTAGCCGCGCGTGCCGGCGTAGATCGACACCACCTGCTCCTCGACGGCGAGGGGCGAGTACTGCGGCTGCTTCAGGAGTTCGGTCAGGCGCTCGCCGCGCGCCAGCATCCGCTGGGTCGCCGCGTCGAGGTCCGAGCCGAACTTCGCGAAGGCGGCCATTTCCCGGTACTGGGCGAGCTCGCCCTTGATCGGGCCGGACGCGGCCTTCATCGCCTTGATCTGGGCCGAGGAGCCCACGCGCGACACCGAGATGCCGACGTTCACCGCCGGGCGGATGCCCTGGAAGAAGAGGTCGGTCTCGAGGAAGATCTGGCCGTCGGTGATCGAGATCACGTTCGTCGGGATGTAGGCCGACACGTCGTTGGCCTGGGTCTCGATCAGGGGCAGCGCGGTCAGCGAGCCCGAGCCGTTGTCCTCGTTCAGCTTCGCGGCGCGCTCCAGCAGGCGGGAGTGCAGGTAGAACACGTCGCCCGGATAGGCTTCACGGCCCGGCGGACGGCGCAGCAGCAGCGACATCTGGCGGTAGGCGACGGCCTGCTTGGAGAGGTCGTCGTAGATGATGACGGCGTGCATGCCGTTGTCGCGGAACCACTCGCCCATGGCGCAGCCGGCGAACGGGGCCAGGAACTGCAGCGGGGCCGGCTCGGAGGCCGTGGCCGACACCACGATCGTGTAGTCGAGGGCGCCGCGCTCCTCGAGCGTCTTCACGATCTGGGCGACGGTCGAGCGCTTCTGACCGATGGCCACGTAGATGCAGTAGAGCTTGGCGCTCTCGTCACCCGAGGCGTTCACCGCCTTCTGGTTCAGGATGGTGTCGATCGCCACGGCGGTCTTGCCGGTCTGGCGGTCGCCGATGATCAGCTCGCGCTGGCCGCGGCCGATCGGGATCAGGGTGTCGATGGCCTTCAGACCGGTCTGCACCGGCTCGTGCACCGACTTCCGCGGAATGATGCCCGGAGCCTTCACGTCCACGCGGCGGCGCTCGGCCACGTTCTGGATCGGGCCCTTGCCGTCGATCGGCTCGCCCAGCGGGTTGACCACGCGGCCCAGGAGGCCCTTGCCCACCGGCACGTCCACGATCTCGCCCAGGCGGCGGACCTCGTCGCCTTCGCGGATGGCGCGGTCTTCGCCGAAGATCACGACGCCGACGTTGTCGCGCTCGAGGTTCAGGGCCATGCCCTTCACGCCGGCGGAGGGAAACTCCACGAGTTCCCCGGCCTGCACGTTGTCGAGGCCGAAGACGCGGGCGATGCCGTCGCCGACGCTCAGCACGGAGCCGACGTCGGAGACATCGGCCTCTTCGCCGAAGTTGGCGATCTGGGACTTCAGGATGGCCGAGATTTCGGCGGCGCGGATATCCATGGGCGTTACGCTCTCTTGAGGGCGAATTTCAGGGAGTCGAGCTTCGAGCGCAGCGAAGCGTCGAACAGACGGGAACCGACCTTCACCTTGATCCCGCCCAGGAGGGCCGGATCGACTCGGGTCGTGATTTCAGGGTCCTTGCCCAGCGACTGCCGAAGCGCCGCCTGCACGCCCTTGGCCTGGGCGGCGGTCAGCGGCACGGCGGTGGTCACTTCAGCCGAGACGGCGCCGCGGGCGGCGGCCGAGAGCTTGGCGAAGGCTTCGATGACCTGCGGCAGGGCGGCGGCGCGGCCGTTCGAGGCCAGCAGGCCCAGGAACTTCAGCGTCGTCATGTCGAACTTGGCCTTGGCGCCGATGCCGACGAGGCCCTTGGCCTTGTCCTCGGCGCTGAAGGTCGGCGAGCCCAGCAGGACCCGCAGATCCCGCGAGTCCGCGATCGCGGCCTTCAGCGACTTGAGGTCGGCCTCGACCCTGGCGACCTTCTTCTCGTCGCTCGCCAGATCGAAGAGGGCTTGGGCGTATCTGAGGCCCACGTTCGCTGCGCTGGAGTCGTCTGCCACTACTGTCCGCCCGGGTCGTATGTCGCGCGCCGCAAGCGGACCGGTCCGCTGCGGCTAAAGGCTTGAAAGCGCTCGAGAAAAGCACATAGACCAACAGGTCGTCTTCGACCCCCGGCCCAAAGCCGCGCGCCTACTAGCACGCGCCGTTGTGCGTCGCAACCGAGTGGGACCGGGTGCGACGTAAGGGAAGTTCAGCAAAAGAAAAGGCCCGCCGGCTGGGAGCCGGCGGGCCAGGCGACAGAAGCTCGACTGGGGAGCTGCTGGGAGTCTGCGGCCTTACTGCTTGGCGAGCGTGGTGGCGCCGGCCTTGGCCAGGGCCTTCTCGTTGCAGCTGGCGAGCTTGGCTTCGTCCAGCGCCTTGCGGCCGGAGAACGAGGCGACGACGCCCACCTTGTCGGCGATGGTCTTGCAGGTCGCGGCGGCGAAGGTCTGCGAGGTCGGAGCCAGCGCGACGCAGGCGTCGCCTTCGCAGTTGAACATCGCCCCGCCGGCGATGAACTTGGTCTTCTCGGCCACCGGAGCGGCCAGCTTGGCGGTGATCGCGTCGGCGGCGAAGGCCTGGCCGGCCGCGAGGGTGGTCAGCGCGGCGCAGGCCGCAAGGAATTGGAGCTTCAAGGAGCCCTCCAGCGTTCGGGGAGTTGCGGCGTCAAGGATTTGAGTACCGGCCCGGTCCGCCGCGTCTTGGCCGCCTCCGGGTATCCCCTCCCATCGGCGCGCGTCGAACTGAGCATTGCTAAGATAACGGTGTTAAGATCGCAGGTGCAACTGCAAAATGTTCTCAGTCGCTATGCGGGAATGCAGAGCCGGTCTGCGATCGCGCCGCCGGAAGTTACGCAAGGTCACCCCGCCGCCTTCGAAAGGCCGCGGTTGGAGGGCAGTCGTTCATATCTCGTCAAGCATGTTGGGCGTTCCGTCGGCTTTGGCACCAGGCAGGGCCGGACGGCCCGTGAGCGGTTAGGAAGAAACTCCGAATGGCCAATGCGCAGTCGCCGGACGGTGGCCGTGAGCCCCGCCCCAGGCGCACGTTCCTGCAGGGGCTGATCTACTGGACCCTCGTGCTGGGCGTGTGGGGGCTGATCTTCCTGGTGGCCTTCTTCGCGGTCTTCGCCGTGGACCTGCCGGACACCTCCAAGCTTTACGACGTGAAGCGCCAGCCGTCGGTGAGCTATCTCGACCGCTCGGGCGGGCTGATCGCGGTGCGGGGCAGCCAGTACGCGCCGCCGATCGACCTCGACCGCCTGCCGCCGCACGTGCCGAAGGCCTTCATCGCCATCGAGGACCGCTGGTTCTACTGGCACTTCGGGTTCAACCCGTGGGGCATCGTCCGAAGCCAGATCTACAACATGCGCAACAAGGACAGCGGCGGGCCCCTGCGCGGCGGGTCGACGATCACCCAGCAGCTCGCCCGCAACCTGTTCCTGACGCCCAACCAGAACTATCGCCGCAAGGCCCAGGA
>NZ_JAEUMN010000120.1 GCF_016793225.1 Phenylobacterium sp. | reverse complement strand
CTTGTGTGGCGGTAATGCCACACTACATCGGGGTGGTCCGGAGGCTGCGCTTGATCAAGGCGGCGTCCGGCGTTCCGCCAGAGTTGGGGACACCATGAACATCGACATCTATTCCGACCGCGCCAAGCAGGCGATCCAGTCGGCGCAGAGCCTCGCGCTCGCCCGCCGCCACCAGCAGCTCGCCCCCGAGCACATCCTGAAGGTCCTGCTGGAAGAGCGGGACGGCCTGACCCGCGCGCTCGTGCAGAGCGCCGGCGGCCGCCCGGACGAGCTGGACAAGGCCGCCGAGGCCGCCATCGCCAAGCTGCCCCGCGTGGAGGGCGGCTCTGGCCAGCTGTACATGAAGCCCGAGACCGCGCGCGTGTTCGCCGAGGCCGAACAGGGCGCCAAGACCGCGGGCGACGCCTTCGTCACCACCGAGCGGCTGCTGATCGCGCTGGCCAAGGAAGGCGGCGAGGCGGCGAACGTGCTGAAGGCCGCCGGCGTCACGCCCAAGAGCCTGGAGGACGCGGCCGCGGCGGTCCGCAAGGGCCGCACGGCCGACAGCGCCTCGGCCGAGGAGGGCTACGACGCCCTGAAGCGCTACGCCCGCGACCTGACCCAGGTGGCCAAGGACGGCAAGCTCGACCCGGTGATCGGCCGCGACGAGGAGATCCGCCGCACCATCCAGGTCCTCTCGCGCCGCACCAAGAACAACCCCGTCCTGATCGGCGAGCCCGGCGTCGGCAAGACCGCCGTGGTCGAAGGCCTGGCCCAGCGCATCGTGAACGGCGACGTCCCCGAGGGCCTGAAGGACCGCAAGCTGCTGGCGCTCGACATGGGCGCGCTCATCGCGGGCGCGAAGTACCGCGGCGAGTTCGAGGAGCGGCTGAAGGCGGTGCTCAACGAGGTGACCGCGGCCGAGGGCTCGATCATCCTCTTCATCGACGAGATGCACACCCTGGTGGGCGCCGGGAAGTCGGACGGGGCGATGGACGCGTCCAACCTCCTGAAACCTGCGCTCGCCAGGGGCGAGCTGCATTGCGTGGGGGCCACCACGCTCGACGAGTACCGCAAGCACGTGGAGAAGGACGCCGCCCTGGCGCGGCGCTTCCAGCCCGTGATGGTGGACGAGCCCACGGTCGAGGACACCGTCTCGATCCTGCGCGGCCTGAAGGAGAAATACGAGGTGCACCACCGCGTGCGCATCTCGGACTCGGCCATCGTGGCGGCGGCGACGCTGTCGAACCGCTACATCGCCGACCGCTTCCTGCCCGACAAGGCCATCGACCTCGTGGACGAGGCCGCCAGCCGCGTGCGCATGGCCGTCGACTCCAAGCCCGAGGAACTGGACGAGATCGACCGGCGGGTCGTGCAGCTGAAGATCGAGCGCGAGGCCCTGGCCAAGGAGACGGACGCCGCCTCCAGGGCCCGCCTCGAGAAGCTCGAGGAGGAGCTGGACGATCTCGAGGGCCAGTCCGCCGAGATGACCGCCCGCTGGAAGGCCGAGAAGGAGAAGGTGAGCTCGGCCGCCCAGGCCCGCGAGGCCCTGGACCGGCTGCGCGCCGAACTGTCGGCGGCCCAGCGCCGCGGCGATCTGCAGCGCGCCTCCGAGATCGCCTACGGCGAGATCCCCAAGCTGGAGAAGACGCTCGCCGAGGCCGAGGCCGCCGAGGACGACGCGGCCGAACAGATGACGCCCGACGTGGTCGACGCCGAGCAGATCGCCGCGGTGGTCAGCCGCTGGACCGGCGTGCCCGTCGAGAAGATGCTCGAGGGCGAGCGCGACAAGCTGCTGCGCATGGAGGACGGCCTGCGCCAGCGGGTCGTCGGCCAGGAGGAGGCGCTGGTCGCCGTCTCCGACGCCGTGCGGCGCGCCCGCGCGGGGCTGAAGGACCCGAACCGGCCGATCGGCTCGTTCCTGTTCCTGGGCCCCACGGGCGTCGGCAAGACCGAGCTCACCAAGGCTCTGGCCGAGTTCCTGTTCGACGACGAGTCCGCCGTGACCCGCCTCGACATGAGCGAGTACATGGAGAAGCACTCGGTGAGCCGGATGATCGGCGCGCCTCCCGGCTACGTCGGCTACGACGAGGGCGGGGCGCTGACCGAGAGCGTGCGGCGCCGGCCCTACCAGGTCGTGCTGTTCGACGAGGTCGAGAAGGCCCACCCGGACGTGTTCAACGTGCTCCTCCAGGTGCTGGACGACGGCCGGCTGACGGACGGGCAGGGCCGCACGGTCGACTTCCGTAACGTGCTGATCATCATGACCTCGAACCTCGGTTCGCAGTTCCTGGCCGAGCTGGCCGACGGCGAGGACGTGGAGAAGGCGCGGCCCGGCGTCATGGAGGTGGTCCGCCACCATTTCCGGCCCGAGTTCCTGAACCGGATCGACGAGATCATCCTCTTCAAGCGGCTGGGCCGCGGCGAGATGGACGATATCGTGCGCATCCAGCTCAAGCGTCTCGAGCGGCTGCTCGCCGACCGCCGCATGACCCTGGCGCTGGACAACGCGGCCCTGCACTGGCTGGGCGAGCGCGGCTACGACCCGGTCTACGGGGCCCGGCCGCTGAAGCGCGTGATCCAGAAGGACCTCATCGACCCGATCGCGCGCAAGCTGCTGGCGGGCGAGCTGGAGGACGGCGCGGTCATCGACGTCCACGCCGGCGACGAGGGCCTGCAGATCGCCCGCGCCAAGGTCCACTGACGCCTTCCCTTCCCGCCTTGCGGGAAGGGGGACCGTCCGCCGAGCCCGCAGGGCGAAGAGCGGATGGTGGGAAGGGAAAGCCGCAGGCACCGCCTTGCCGTTGCGGGAGTGCCGTCCAGCCGTTCGCCCTTCCCACCGCTCGCTCTTCGGCGAGCGGTCCCCCTTCCCTTGCACGGTAAGGGACAGGCGACCTTCAGCACCGCTGCGCCGCATATAAGTTTATCTCTATAGATGAGCTTGGAATTAGGGCTAGGCTCGCGTCATGCCCGATTTCCTGATCTTCGCCTTCGTGGGGTTCCTGGCCCAGATCGTGGACGGCGCCCTGGGCATGGCCTACGGCGTGATCTCGTCCACGGTGCTGCTGGCCTTCGGCGTGCCGCCGGCCAGCGCCTCGGCCAGCGTGCATGCGGCCGAGGTGTTCACCACTGCGGCGTCCGCCGGCTCGCATGCGGTGAACCGCAACGTGAACTGGAAGCTGTTCGCGCCGCTGGCCGCCGGCGGCTGCATCGGCGGGGCGGCGGGCGCCTTCGTGCTGACCTCGATCGACGGCGACGTGCTGAAGCCGTTCATCACCGCCTACCTGGCCCTGATGGGCGCCGTGATCCTCTACCGCGCCTGGCGCGCCCGCGAGCCGCGACCGTTCCCGCTGAAGTGGAGCGGCCCCCTGGGCGCGGGCGGGGGCTTCCTGGACGCCGTCGGCGGCGGCGGCTGGGGCCCGACGGTGACCACCGCCATGGTGGGCTCGGGCGCCGATCCGCGCCTGGCCATCGGCACGGCGAACACCGCGGAGTTCTTCGTCACCTCGACCATCTCGGCCGCCTTCCTGGCCGCGCTGCTCTCGGGCCACTGGGAGGAGGGCGGCCTGACCACCCACGCCGCGTCCGTCGCCGGGCTCATCGTGGGCGGCCTGCTGGCGGCCCCGCTGGCCGGCGTGGTGGTGCGGCGCGTGCCGGTGCGCGCGCTGACCTATGCGGTGGGCGTGATCGTCCTGCTGCTCGCCGGCTACCAGACGGTGCGCCAGCTCGGCTGGGTGTGAGCGCCTATAGGGCCAGCGGCGTCGTGCGGCCGCCGCGCAGCACCACCCGACGCATCAGGGCCACCGTGCCGCCGTTCCCGGCCGCCGGCCGCGCCACGGTGATGGCGTACCAGACCCCGTCGGCCAGGCCGCCGAAGGCGAACTGGTCGGCGTCGTCGCAGGTGGTGCGCTTCACGTAGGGCCCGGCGTCTCCCGCGGGGGCGTTCGGCGTGCGGGCGCGGACCTCGTCGGCCGGCAGCGCGGCGCGGTCGCCCGAGCCGTAGAGGTAGGTCATCCGCCGCGCCGACCAGGGCGTTTCGGGCGTCAGCACCACCGTCGAACCCGCGCAGGTGTAGCGCAGGCCGCCGATCCGGTAGGTCACGCGCCCGGCGATCACGTTGCGGCCCGGCCGCTGGGACCAGGCGAAATCGGCCGCGTTGAACGGCGGCGCGGGCCCGGCCGCCGGGCGCGGCGGCGGCGCGGCGCCTCCGGGCGGGGGAGGGCCCAGCGTGGGCGCACAGGCCGAGACGAGGGCGGCGAGCCCGACGATGCCGATCAGGGGGGTCCGGAGCATGGCTGCACCTTATAGGGGATTGCGGCGGAAGCTTGCCAGCCCGGCAGGCGATTTGCCCTCCTCAACCGGCCCGACCTTTGGCATATCGACGTTCGAAGCTCAGCAGCGGAGGCCGGAATGGCGCACAAGTTCGAGATCTACAAGGACAAGGCCGGCGAGTTCCGGGTGCGCTTCAAGTACAACGCCGAGACCATCTTCTCGACCGAGGGCTACGCGTCGAAGTCCGGCGCCAAGTCGGCCATCGAGAGCATCAAGAAGCACGTCGGCGACGCCGAGGTGGTCGAGGTCGAATAGGTCCTCCCCCAGAGGGGGCGCTGGAAGCCGGCTCGCGGCTGTCATCCCGGTTTCGCGCAGCGAAGACCGGGACCCATACGCGCCCAATCCCAGGGACGACCCGCGGGCGGCGCCGCCGCGCCTCATGCGGAGTTACGGACGCCGGCTCGGGCGTGGCCTTTAGCCCCCTCCGGGCCGTCGGCCCATTAGCCCTTGCCCCAGGAGGGCGCCAAGCCGGTCGTTCGATCCTCACCCGCAGGGGGAGGGTCGCCCGCCGCAGCCGCTCAGTCGTCGCCGCGCACCTTGCCCCGCATGGCCTTGACGCCCGAGCGCTTGGACTTGCCCTCCAGCCGGCGCAGCTTGCTGGCGTAGGTGGGCCTGGTCTTCTTCCGCGGCGGCGGCGGGGGTTCGGCGGCCTTGCGGATCAGCTCCAGCAGCCGCTCCAGCGCCTCCTGCCGGTTCATCTCCTGTGACCGCCGGGACTGGGCCACCAGCACCAGCACGCCTTCCAGCGTCAGCCGCGAACCCGCCAGCTTCTCCAGCCGCGCCCGCACGCCCTCGGGCAGGGACGGCGACCCGCGCACGTCGAACCGCAGCTCGATCGCGGTCGAGACCTTGTTCACATGCTGGCCGCCGGGCCCGGAGGCGCGGATCGCGCGGACCTGCACCTCGTCGTCCTCCAGCGTGATGGCGGGCGTCACCTCGATCATGCACGCGATTTTGCCATGCTTCGCCGTTGCGGCTATGGTCGCCGCGATGCGCGCGATGTTCGCCCTTTGCGTACTTCCCAACGCCACCGCCCCCGGCGGGCCGGTGAGGGATGTCCTGCGCTAGCGAACGAAGGCCGCGGACCAACCACCACCAGCCCCGCCGGGATCCGGACGGGGCTTTTTCATGCCCCCGTCCCCCGGCCCTCGGAGACGATCATGAGCGAGACGACCGACATCACCGTCCGCGCCGGCGAGCCGGCCGATATGGCGCAGGTGGCGCAGGTGCTGGGCCAGCCGCGCGCCGTCTGGGGGACGCTGCAGACGCCCTTCACGCCCGTGGCGCTCCGCGAGGCGCGCTTCGACGCCACGGACATCAACAACCGTATGCTGGTCGCCGAGATGGACGGGCGCGTGGTGGGCATGATCGGCCTGCACCGCGAACCGCATCACCGCCGCCATCACGCCGCCGGCGTCGGCATGGCCGTTCACGACGCCTTCGCGGGCCGAGGCGTCGGGACGGCGCTCATGGCGGCCGTCGTCGACCTGGCCGACCGCTGGTGGAACGTCCGCCGGCTGGAGCTGAACGTCTATGCCGACAACGCCCGCGCC
>NZ_JAEUMN010000107.1 GCF_016793225.1 Phenylobacterium sp. | reverse complement strand
CCGGGAAGGCCGAGCCCGTGTGGACCAGCGCGCCCTGCACGTGCGCGTCCCAGTCGTTCCAGGTCCACTCGTAGCGCGCGATCAGGTTGCCCTTGAACTTCGGCGTCACCGGCAGCCGCGTGCCCTTGCGCGCCTCGGGCGCCGCCGTCGGGTCGGGGATGTAGTCCTCGCCCAGTTCGGCGTCGGTGTAGGCCATCGACCCGATCACCGTGAGGCCGTCCGTGACCAGCCAGTTGATGTCGGATTCCACGCCCTTCATCTTGGCCTTGCCGGCGTTGCGGATCTCGGTGAGCCCGTTCGCGCCGAGGTACGAGAACTGGAAGTCGTTCCACGTCTCGTAGAAGAAGGCGCCGTTCCACCGCAGCCGGTTGTCGGCCCAGCTCGTCTTCCAGCCCACCTCGCGGTTCTTCAGGAAGTCGGCGTCGTAGGGCGGCTGGCCGCCGCGCCGGTTCACGCCGCCCGGCCGGAAGCCGGTCGAATAGGTCGCGTAGACCATCCGGCGGTCGTCGAACTTGTACTGGGCGTTGATCCGGTAGGTTCGTCCGTCGCCCTTGGTGGTCGTGTTGATGTTGGTGCAGGGCCCGCCCTCCACCACCGCCGTGGGATTGAAGCAGGCCGCCACGCCGGTCCGCGAGGAGAAGTCGCGGTCGAAGCCGAAGAAGCCCTGCAGCGAGTTCTTGTACTTGAAGAACCGCACGCCGCCGGTGATCGAGAACTGCTCGGTGACGTCGAACGTGGCGTCGACGAAGGCCGCGTAGTCGCGGTCCGTCCGCAGCTGCTTGGTCAGCCACAGCGTGTCGTTCCAGCCGGGGACCTCGATCAGGTCCTGCAGGTTGTCGATGCGGTACCGCTGCTCGATGTTGTGGGTCTGCCGCTGGTAGAACAGGCCCGCGACGGCCTTGAAGCGGTTCTCGGCGGGGCTCGCGATCCGCAGCTCGTGGCTGCTCTTCTTGAAGTAGTCGCGGCCCTGGATGTACTGCGACGTGTTGATGAAGTTGCCGGCGTTGTCGGTGGTGTAGGCGCCGTAGCCGAACAGCACGTCGTAGAAGTAGCTGTAGTCCGAATAGTCGCTGTCGGTGTCGATCCAGCGGCGCATGTGCGCGCCGGAGTACAGCACGTCGAGGTTGGCCAGCTGGCCCTCGATGGTCAGCGCCGCCTGCGCCCACTTGTCATCGGAGCCCTCAGGGTAGTAGCGGCGGATCTTGTAGTCCCCGACGGTGGGGTCGGCGGCGAAGCCGCCGTCGGCCTGGGTGCGCTGGCCCATCAGCTGGGGCGTCACCGTCCAGCTCTCGTTCAGGTCGATCTTCAGCGCGGCGCGGGCGCCCACGATGTCGACCTCGTTGTAGTCCTTCTCCACCTCGCGGGCGTTGTTCACGCGGACCGATCCGGTCGGGAAGACGAAAGAGCCCGGGACGTTGTCGATGTAGCCGGCGTCATGCTGCGCCCAGGCCACCAGGCGGATGGCCGCCCGGTCGCCCAGCGGCTGGTTCACGAAGCCCTCGGCGGCATAGCCCACGTCGCCGTGGCTGACCGCGTTGACCTCAAGGTCGTACGAGGCCTCGAAGCCCGAGGTGCTGGGCTTGTTGGTGATGATCCGGATGGTGCCGGCCTGCGAGCTCGCGCCATAGAGCGTGCCCTGCGGCCCGGCCAGCACCTCGACCCGGGCGATGTCGTAGATGTGGATGTCCAGCGGCCCGGTGATCGTCGTCACCGGCTGTTCGTCCAGGTAGACGCCGACCGAGGGCAGCGGGCCCGAGTGGTTGTTGTTTTCGCCGGACGCCACGCCGCGGATGTAGAAGTTGGAGAAGCCCGGCGCGCCCGTGGGCGCGGTGACGCTCGGCATGAACCGCACATAGTCGTTGGTGTCGGAAACCTGCAGAGCCTCCAGGCGCTCGGTCCCGATCGCCTGGATCGAGATCGGCACGTCCTGCAGGTTCTCGCTGCGCTTCTGGGCGGTGACCACCACCTCTTCCAGGCCGACGGCTGTGTCCTGCGCCGCCGTCTGGGCGAACACGGGCGAGCCCACGGCCGTAAGCACCGTCGTCGCCAGCAGAGTGATGGGTAGGCGTTGTCTCATGTGATCCCCCACAAACTTCGGGTCAGTCGCCCCCGGGAGCTTCCGGATAGGCCGTAAGCACGTCCCCCAGCGCGGCCTTCAGCGGGCCGAGCCAGGGTTCGTAGTTCCGCCAGTGGTCGGCGGCGTCGGTGAAGATCGGCCGGCGCACCTGCTCGGAGCTGGCCGTACGCACGGCCCGGTCGTTTTCGTAGAACCGCAGGCAGGCCTCCTCGAACGGCAGGCCGCAGTGGGCGAGCAGGGCCCGCGTCTCGCTCTCGGGATCGGCCACCATCCGCTCGTAGATCACACGGTGGACGCGGCCCGGCAGCACGCGGTCGACGTGCGCCATCAGGTCCACGTAGTCGGCGTAGTAGCGGCCGATGTCGGTGAGATCGTAGGTGAAGCCCTGGCCGCGGGCGAAGTGCTGCTTGAAGCCCGAGAAGCCGCAGCCCATCGGGTGGCGCCGCGCGTCGACGATCTTCGCGTTGGGCAGGATCAGGTGGATCAGCCCCACGTGGGCCCAGTTGTTGGGCATCTTGTCGATGAAGAACGCCCGGCCCAGCTTGCGGTGCGGCCGCGCCCGCTCGAGGTACTCCGCCCCCAGCGCCGCCAGGTCGTCCGGGCCCAGGTCGGCGAGGACCTCGGGATAGCGCCCCTCGGACGCCCGCTTCGCCCGGCCGCCCAGCCGCCGCGCGAGGCTGATGATGTCGGGCAGTTCCTGGGTGCCCTCGACCTGGCTGTGGCTCGCCAGGATCTGCTCAACCAGCGTCGAGCCCGCCCGCGGCAGGCCGACCACGAAAATCGGATCGGCCGCCGGGCATCCCTGCCCCGCCCGCGCCGCCAGGAACGCCGGCGCCAGCAGCGCCTTCGCGCGGCGGACCTGGTCGCGGGTCTCGTCGGCGTCGTAGTCCAGGCCCTCGCGGCGCAGGGCGTTGCCGCGCGCATAGTGTCCGAACGACGCTTCGAACGCGCCCTCGTCCTCGCGCGCCTTGCCCAGCGCGAATTCCAGGTGGAACCGGTCCTCCTCGCTCAGGTCCGCCCGGCGCAGCTGGCCCTCCATGGCCGCCACGTCGGCGTCCGAGAACCGCACGGTCTTCAGGTTGGCCAGGCTCCACCAGGCCTCGCCGAACTGGGGGGCCAGGGCCACGCACCGGCGGTAGGCGTCGATCGCCTCGGCCTGCCGGCCCACCGTCTTCAGCGCATGCCCTAGGCTCATCCAGACCTTCGGCTGGCGGGGCTGGTCGCGGACCACCGAGCCGTACAGCTCGATCGCGGCCTCGAACTCGCCGATCCGGCCCAGCGCCGCGGCCTTGAGGTTGCGGTAGCCGGGATTGGCCGGGTCCTCCGCCAGCAGGCGGTCGACCTCGGCGATGGCCGCCACCGGCTTGTTCTGCCGGTAGAGGACGGTGGCGTAGTTGTGCCGGGCGGCCGAGAAGCCGGGCGCCAGTTCGACGCAACGCGCCAGCAGCTTCTCCGCGTCGTCGTAGCGCCCCAGGCGCATGCCGGTCTCGGCCAGCATCCGGATCGCCGCGACATCGGTGGGGCGCTGCATCAGGACGCCGCGCAGGGTCTGCTCGGCCACGGCCAGCCGGTTCTCGCAAAGCGCCGCCGCGGCGCGCACCAGCTCGGGGTCGCTCACCGAAGCCTTCACCGAGCGCAGGTAGGCGGCCTCGGCCGCCTCGGTCTCGCCCTGCCGCCGCAGGGCCGCGCCCAGCAGGCGCAGCGCCTGGGGCTCCTCCCCCACGGCCCTCAGGATTTCCCGGGCCTGTTCCTCGGCGGCGGCGGCGTCCAGGGGAAGCAGGCGCGCCGCGTGCTCGAGGGCCACCTCGAGGGCGCCGAATGTCTCTGTCGCAGCGCCCGACACGGGGACTCCGTCATTTCACGGAACGATGACATCGATGATGCGCCGGCAAAGTCAACGCGATGCGGGCGCAGCCTCACCCCAGAAGCCAAGCTGTGGCGGATAGAGCACGCCCCGCTCGATCCGGCACCCGCCCGCCCGGTCCTGCGCGAGCCACCAGGGCCCGTCCAGGTCCACCGCGTCGGCCATCGCGCCGACCCACATCGCGGGCGCGATCGACAGCGAGCTCGACACCATGCAGCCGGCCAGCACGCCCAGGCCCAGGTCCCGCGCCTGCTGCACCATGGCCAGCGCGGCGGAGAGGCCGCCGGCCTTGTCGAGCTTCACGTTGACGCTCTGGTAGCGCCCCAGCAGCCGGCCGACGTCGCCGGCCACATGCGCGCTCTCGTCGGCGCAGATGGGCGCGGGATAGTCCAGCCCCTCCAGGGCCAGGTCGTCGCCCGCCGGCAGCGGCTGCTCGACGAGGATCACGTGCAGCCGCGCCACGAGGTCGGCCATCCGGTCCAGGACGTCGGGGGTCCAGCTCTCGTTGGGATCGACGATCAGCCGCGCCTCGGGCGCGCCTTCCGCCACCGCCAGCAGCCGCTCGCGCGGCGACTCCGCGTCCAGCTTGACCTTCAGCAGCGGGGCGTCGGCCATGGCCGCGGCGGCGGCGCGCATGGCCTCGGGCGAGTCCAGGCTGATCGTCACCGCGGTCGCCATACGCCCCGGGCGGCTGCGGCCCAGGCGCGCGCCGACCGTCCGGCCGTCGCGCCGCGCCGCAAGATCCCAGAGCGCGCAGTCGAGGGCGTTCCGGGCCGCGCCGGGCGGCAGCTCAGCGACGACGCGCCGCGCGTCCTCGCCCTCGGCCAGCCGAAGCGCCGCGGCCCGCAACTGGGCTTCCACGGTGTCGGTGGTCTCGCCGTAGCGTGGATAGGGCACGCACTCGCCCCAGCCCTCGGCCTCGCCGTCCCGCAGCCCCACGGTCACCACGTCGGCGTGGGTCTTCACCCCCCGCGAGATGCGGAACGGGGCGGAAAGCGCCAGGCGCTCCGGCCGGATCGTGATCTCCAGGCTCACCTCGACCTCGGACTCCCCGCTGCAGCTCTGCGCGTCGACACCTAACCTCACGCAGGGTTAACATCCCCCACCGCGAGGTCGGGAGCCCGGGCGCGGGCCCCACGAGCCCTCCGGGAACGCGCGAAGCGGACGCGTCGAATCCGCCGGGTTTCGAACGTCTTTCCGGCAGGAGGAACCTGCATGAGCTTCATCGCCCTTGCGGCCGCGCTGGCCGCCATCCTCGCGGCCCCCGGCCGGACCGAGGCCGACCGCGGCGCCGACGCGGCCCGCAGGCCGTTGCAGGTGCTGGAATTCTCGGGCGTGCAGCCCGGCTGGAAGGTGGGCGAGTACACGCCCGGGGGCGGCTACTTCACGCGCCTCCTGTCGCCCGCGGTCGGACCCGCCGGCCACGTCTATGCCTATCCCCCGGACGAAATCGTGCGCCTCCTGCCGCGCCACCTCGCGGACGCCAGGGCCGGCGCGGCGGCCGCGCCGCTGAGGAACGTGACCGTGGTCACCGGCGCCACCGCGGCCTTCGCGGCGCCCGAGGCGCTGGACCTCGTCTTCACCGCCCAGAACTACCACGACCTGCACACCCGCTTCGCCCCGCCGGGCGCCGCGGCGGCCTTCAACGCCGCCGTCTTCCGGGCGCTGAAGCCGGGCGGGACCTACGTCGTCGTCGACCACCGCGGCGACGAACCCGACCGCCTGCACCGGATCGATCCGGCCCAGGTCCGGCGCGAGGCCGAGGCGGCTGGGTTCCGCTTCGAGGCCGCGGGCGACCAGCTCGCCAATCCCGCCGACCCGCGGACCGCATCGGTCTTCGACCCCGCCGTGCGCGGCCGCACCGACCAGTTCATGCTGCGCTTCCGCAAGCCTGGACCCGGCCCTTGACCCGCCCCTTGACCCTGGGGGCCGCAGGCGCGACGACAATCGGATGAGCGACCTCTCCGCCTTCATCCGGGGCCTGCCCAAGGCCGAGCTGCACCTGCACATCGAGGGCAGCCTCGAGCCCGAGCTGATGTTCGAGCTGTCGCGCCGCAACGGGGTGGCGATCCCCTTCCGCAGCGTGGAGGAGGTGCGGGCGGCCTACGCCTTCGGCAACCTCCAGGACTTCCTCGACATCTACTACCAGGGCGCCGCGGTGCTGCTCACCGAGCGCGACTTCCACGACATGGGGATGGCCTACTTCCGCCGCGTGGCCGCCGACGGCGTCCGCCACGTGGAGCTGTTCTTCGACCCCCAGACGCACACCGACCGCGGCGTGCCGTTCGCGGTGGCCGCGGACGGCCTGCTGGGCGCCATGGCCGAGGCTGGGCGCGACCTCGGCATCACCTCCAGCCTCATTCTGTGCTTCCTGCGCCACCTGGACGAGGACGCCGCCTTCGCCACGCTGAAGGCCGCCGAACCCTACCTCGACCGCATCGTGGGCGTCGGCCTCGACTCCTCCGAGGTCGGCCACCCGCCGTCGAAGTTCGCCCGGGTGTTCGCCGCCGCGGGCGAGCGGGGCCTCAAGCGCGTCGCCCACGCCGGCGAGGAGGGCCCGCCCGCCTACGTCTGGGAGGCGCTCGACCTGCTGCACGTCGACCGGATCGACCACGGCAACCGCGCGCTCGAGGATCCCGCGCTGGTGAAGCGCCTCGCCGCCGAGGGCCTGACGCTCACCGTCTGCCCGCTCTCAAACCTCAAGCTCTGCGGCGTCAGCGACCTGCGCCAGCACCCGCTGAAGCGCATGCTGGACCTGGGCCTCAGGCCCACGGTCAATTCCGACGATCCCGCCTATTTCGGCGGTTACGTGGGCGAGAACTACGTGCAGATCGCAAATGCCCTCGACCTGTCCCGGGCCGACCTCGTCACCCTGGCCCGCAACAGCTTCCAGGGCTCGTTCCTCCCGCCTGACCAGGCCGCCGCCCACATCGCCGCGCTCGAAGCCTACGCCGCCGCGAACTAGGGGCATTGTCACCCCGGCTTCCGCGGCAGCGGAAGACCGGGACCCGGTGTTCGCCTGGCGGCGAAACCGGGATGACGGGGCCGTTCCGGCTCAGGCGCCGCGGGCGAAGCGGGCGAGGTCGACGGCGGTGTCGCGGCTGATTTCGGGGCAGGCGATGGAGAAGATCTCGGTCCCGTGGATCGTGCCCATGAGCTGGCGGCAGCGGGCGGGCTGGCCGGCGCGCAGGAGCAGCCGGTAGAAGTTCACGCCCTCGTCGCGCAGCGGATCGCACTCGTTGACGCTGATGACCACCGGCGGCAGCCCGCGCACGTCGGCCTCGGTGGCGAAGCCGGGCCAGGCCAGCGGGTTCTTCGCGTGCAGATGCTCGATTCCGTAGGCCATGGCGCCGCGGTTGTTGTGCAACTCCAGCAGCAGGCCGTTGTTCTCCACCGACGAAGGGTTGTCGGGGTGGGGCCACTGGCCGGCGATGTAGGGGCACAGGGCGTAGAGGCCCTGGATCAGGCCGATGTCGCCGTCCTTCAGCAGCTTCAGCCCGGTGGCCAGCGTGAGGTTGCCGCCCCCGCTCTCGCCGGCGACGACGATGCGGCCCGGGTCGATGTTCAGCGCCTCGGCGTTCGCCGCCACCCACTTCACGGCCGAGACGCAGTCGTTCAGGCCGGCCGGGAACGGCAGCACCTCGGGCGCGGAGGAGGGCCGCAGCGCATTGCGGAAGTCGGGCATCACCACGCAGACCCCGGCGGCGGCGATGATCCGGCCCCAGGACGCGTACATGCCGTTGAAGGCGCTCATGGACTGCATGCCGCCGCCGTGGAGGTAGACCACGCAGGCGAGGCGCTCGGCCGTGTCGGGGCGGATGACCGCGGCCTGGATGGTGTTGCCGTCGGGCTGGGAGACGTAGGTCTCGCGGCGGATGGAGAGCCCGGCGCTCGGCGCGTTGGCCTCGCTGTCGCACGCGTCGAATAGCGCCTGCATGGCGGCCTCGGCGGCCAGCGCCGCGGGGGTGTTGGCCTCGGCGATCAGGGCCTCGCGCGAGGCGATGTCGCCCACAGGCGGCCGGTCGGGCCAGCCGAAGACCGCCTTGATGCGCGGATCGATGCGCGGGTCGCGGGCGAGCTTGGAGGCGGGCACGTCGTTCATGGCGAAGGTCCTTGGCGTGGGTCCTCGGCACCTTCGCAGGGCGACGAAGGGGAAGTCCAGACCCGCGGGGTCGGCGACCGGATCTTCAGCTTCTGAGCTGGAGCAGGCGCGAGCGGGCGGCCACGGCGGCGACGATCGCGCCCATCAGCAGGGCCGGCGCCACGATGGCCAGGCGCGGCCCGACCGCGTGCGCCAGCACGCCGTAGACCACGGCGCCCACCGGCGCGCCGCCCATCTGGCCGAGGGTGAAGATGGACAGCACCCGCGCCCGGGTCTCGGGCGGGGCGTGTTCCTGGACGAAGCCGCGGCCCAGGGTCATGGCGACCCCGCCGCCGAGGCCCCAGGCGAAGTTCAGCGCGCAGAGGGTCCAGAGCGGCATGGGCAGGGCGCAGGCGAGCAGCACCAGCGCGCCGGACGCCAGGGCGGCGAGATAGGCCGCGCCCTTCCGGCGCGGCGCGCCGCGGCGCATCAGCAGCACCGCCGAGACCGTGGAGCCGACCCAGAAGCAGAGCGTGAAGGCGCCGAGGGCGGTAGCGATGGCCGGGTTCGCGCGGCCGTCGGCGGTGTCCGGGAAGTATCCCTGCACGATGAGCGGCAGGAGCACGGAGAAGGCGCCGAAGAAGCAGACGCCCATGCCGATGGAGAGCAGCAGCACCGGGGCGATCACCGGCGAGGCGAGCACGGCGGCGAAGCCTTCGGCGATCTGGCGGCCGAGGAAGCGGAACGGATGGCCTTCGCGCGGCGGCCGCTCACCGCTCGCCCGGGGCCGCATGCGCGTGGCCGCGACGCCCGCGAGCCCCAGCAGGCCAGCCTGGCCCAGGAGCAGCGCCGTCACCCCGATGATCGGCGTCGCCATGGCGAGCAGCATGCCGAGGATCTGCCCCACGAACTGGGCCAGGAAGGCGCCGGAGACGGCGCGCTGGATGTTCGCCGGGTCGGGCGCCACGTGGCTGAGGAGCGCGTCGCGGGCGGGGGTGGCGAAGGCGCCGATCACGCCCACGATCAGGGCGTAGGCGATCATCAGGCCGTAGGTGAGCCGTCCGGCGGCGACGGCGAGGCCGAGCCCCAGGAAGGTGACGGTGGCCGCGACGCAGGCGGCGACGACGATGCGGCGGCCGTCGGCCCGGTCGGCGACGAAGCCCCCCAGCAGGATCAGCAGCGTGGTCGGCAGCTGCAGGCACATCTGGGCCACGCCGAAGCGGACCTCGTTCTCCTGCAGCACCACCCGCACGAGGTAGGGGAAGATGACCATCTGCACGCCGAACGCCAGGAACCAGGCGCCGTGCGCGAAGAGGTAGGCCGGAAAGCCGGCGGCGTTGCGGGCGGTTGCGCCGCTGCTGTTCATCGCCCCACCCCGCTCATGTCCAGGCCGCGAGCACCCGCCCGAAGCGGCATGGCAGGCCGCGGCCCGGCGGACAAGCGCGACGCCGCGGCCGCGTCGCCGCTCCGCCAAATCCGCTGACCGCCAGGCGCCGCGCGGGATGACAGTCTGTTTGAGCCAGACGTCCTATAGCGCGAACGAGAAGCCGCCGTTCACGGGATAGACCTGGCCGGTGATCCAGCTGGACGCGTCGGAGGCCAGGAACAGCACCATGTTGGCCACGTCGTCGGGCTGGCCCGGGCGGCGGATGATGTACTTCTCCAGGGTGCGCTTCAGCCGCTCGGGGTCGCCCTTGAGGGTCCGCTCGACGGCCGGCGTGGCGGTCAGCGCGATGGCCACCGAGTTGGCAGTGATGCCGTAGCGGCCCAGCGAGCGGGCGCAGCTGCGCATGAAGCCGGCCGCGCCGGCTTTGGCGCCCGCGTAGATCTCGAGACCCGCGTCGCCCCAGCGGCTGGCGTCGGAGATGATGGTGACGATGCGCCCGGGGGCCTGGCGCTGCAGCATGCCCGGGATGACCGCCGCGGTGCAGTTCATGACCCCGTACAGGTTGACGCCGATGAAGCTCTGCCAGACGTCGGGGCCTGTCTCCCAGAAGGGCTTGCCCAGTTCGGCCGAGGGGGTCGCGCCCGCATTGCCGGCATTGTTGACCAGGATGCCGATGGGGCCGAGGTCGGCGGACGCCTTGGCCACCATGGCCTTCACCGCCTCGTGGTTCGAGACGTCGCACTGGGCGGCGACCGCCTTGCCGCCGGCGGCGCGGATCTCCTCGGCCACCGCCTCGGCGCGGTCGAGGACGTAGTCGTTCACCACCACGCCGCCGCTGCCGGTGGCGCCGCCCAGGTGCAGGGCGATCTGGCGGCCGACGCCCTGCCCGGCGCCGGTGACGAGGGCCACGCGGCCCGAAAGGTCGAGGATGTCGGTCATGGATGCCTTCCTGCAGGGGTCTGGAGCCGCGCGGGGGCGAGTATTCCGGCCCTGCCGTGGGGTCACGCCAGAGCCTGGCGCCGGCGCGCTGGCGCGGGGTCGAGTCTGCGCCTACGGTCCCGCCCATGAGGATGCCCGCGCCCGACGACGCGCTGATCGCCCGCAAGGCCGAGATCGTCCGCGCCCTGCGCCGGATCGTGCCCGGCGAAGGCGTGGTGTCGGACCCCGCGTCGCTGGTCCCGTTCGAGAGCGACGGCCTGTCGGCCTATCGGCAGACGCCCCTGGCCGTCGTGCTGCCCGAGACGACGGCGCAGGTGTCGCAGGTGCTGCGCTGGTGCCAGGCGAACGGCGTGAAGGTGGTGCCGCGCGGGGCCGGGACCTCGCTGTCGGGCGGGGCGCTTCCGCTGGCCGACGGGGTCGTGCTGGGCCTGTCCAAGTTCAACCGCGTGCTCGAGGTGGACTACGCCAACCGCTGCGCCGTGGTGCAGCCGGGGGTCACGAACCTGGGGGTCACCGCCGCCGTGGAGGCGCAGGGCTTCTACTATGCGCCCGATCCGTCCAGCCAGATCGCCTGCACCATCGGCGGCAACGTGGCCGAGAACTCGGGCGGGGTGCACTGCCTGAAATACGGGCTGACCACCAACAACCTGCTGGGCTGCGAGCTGGTCCTGATGAGCGGCGAGATCGTCCGGCTGGGCGGCAAGGCGATGGACGCCGGCGGCTACGACCTGCTGGGCCTGGTGACCGGATCCGAGGGGCTGCTTGGCGTGGTCACCGAGGTGACCGTGCGCATCCTGCCGAAGCCCCAGACGGCGCAGGCGCTGCTGCTGGGCTTTCCGTCGGTGGAGGCGGCCGGCGCCTGTGTGGGCGACATCATCGCCGCAGGCGTGATCCCCGCCGGCCTGGAGATGATGGACAACCCGGCGATCCGCGCGGCCGAGGCCTTCGTGGGCGCCGGGTACCCGGTGGACGCCGCCGCGCTGCTGATCGTCGAGCTGGACGGCCCCGAGGCCGAGTGCGCCGAGCTGACCGGCCATGTGCGGGCGCTGGCGGCGCAGCGCGGGGCCGACTTCGTGAAGGTGTCGCAGGACGAGGCCGAGCGGCTGGCCTTCTGGGCGGGCCGCAAGGCCGCGTTCCCGGCCGTGGGCCGGATCGCCCCCGACTACTTCTGCATGGACGGCACCATCCCGCGGCGGGCGCTGCCGCAGGTGCTGACCCGCATCGGCGAACTGTCGGCGCAGTACGGGCTGGGCGTGGCCAACGTCTTCCACGCCGGCGACGGCAACCTGCACCCGCTGATCCTGTACGACGCCGACAGGCCGGGCGATCTGGACAAGGCCGAGGCGTTCGGGGCCGATATCCTGAAGCTGTGCGTGGCCGTGGGCGGCGTGCTGACCGGCGAGCACGGCGTGGGGGTGGAGAAGCGGGACCTGATGGGCGAGATGTTCGACGCCACCGACCTCGCCTGCCAGCAGCGCGTGAAGTGCGCGTTCGATCCCGGCCTGCTGCTGAACCCCGGCAAGGTGTTCCCGACGCTGCACCGCTGCGCCGAGCTGGGCCGGATGCACGTACACCGCGGCAAGCTGGCGTTCCCGGAGCTGCCGCGGTTCTGATGCTGGACGAGGCGATCAAGGTCCTGAAGCCCTCAAGCCCCGAGGAGGTCTGCGCCATCGTCGCCGAGGCCGGCGCGGCGGCGCGCCACGTGGAGGTCGTAGGCGGCGGCACCAAGCGGGGCCTGGGCGGCATGGACCCGGTCGATGCGGTGCTCTCGACGGCGCGCCTGGACCGGATCGTGGACTATTCGCCCGAGGAGCTGACGCTGACCGCCCAGGCCGGCGTGCGGATCGCGGACCTGGAGCGGCTGGTGGCCGCCAAGGGCCAGATGCTGGCCTTCGAGCCGCCGCGCTGGACGCGGCTCCTGTCGGCGCTCGGCGAGCCGACGCTGGGCGGGATCCTGGCGGCGAACCTGTCCGGGCCGCGACGCATCCGGGCGGGCGCGGCGCGCGACCACTTCCTGGGCTTCGAGGCCGTGTCGGGCCGGGGCGAGGCGTTCAAGGCCGGCGGGCGCGTGGTCAAGAACGTCACGGGCTACGACCTGATGAAGCTGATGGCCGGGTCGTGGGGCACGCTGGCGGTGCTGACCGAGGTCACGATCAAGGTGATGCCCGCGCCGCGCGCCGAGGCGACCCTGCTGCTGTTCGGCCTGGCCGACGTGCGCGCGAGCGAGGCGATGACCGCGGCGTTGAACGGGCCGTTCGAGGTGTCGGCCGCGGCGCACCTGCCCAGCTTCGCCGCCCGCGCGCGGCCGCTGAAGGCCGAGATGCCGGTCACGGCGCTGCGGCTGGAGGGCTTCGACACGTCGGTGGCGGCGCGGGCCGAGGCGCTCTACGGCGCGCTGAAGGGCTTCGGCCGGATCGACGAGCTCTCGGGCGCCCACTCGGCCGAGTTCTGGGGCCAGATCCGCGAGGTCGAGGCGTTCGCGGGCGACCCGCGGCCGCTGTGGCGGCTCTCGCTGCCGCCGGCCTCGGGCTGGAAAGGGCCGCACGGGCTGCCGGGGGACGCGCTCTACGACTGGGGCGGCGGCCTGGCCTGGCTGCTGACCGAGGAGCCGGCGGCGAAGGTGCGGGCGGTGGCGGCGGGCCTCGGCGGGCACGCCCTGCGGCTGCGCGGCGGCGAGGCCTTCGGCCCGCGGGAGGGCGCGCTGGGCGCGCTGCAGGCGCGCGTGAAGGCGGCGTTCGATCCGCTGGGCATCCTCAATCCCGGGCGCATGGAGGGCGCCTGAATTCGAAAACCTGTGCTATCTGGCCCGGCCCCCCGGGACGAGCGCCGACATCGGCGCGGATGCAAGGAAAGCCCGCCGACGGACATGAGCAGCGACGCCGCTTCCGAACTCGACGACCTGCGGCGACTGGACACCGACCTCGTGGAGCGGGGCGTGCTGCTCAACGACCTGATGTCGGCCAGCCACGACTGCGTGAAGCTGATCGACCGGGAGGGCCGGCTGCAGTTCATGAGCGAGGGCGGCCGCCGGGTGATGGAGGTCGACGACTTCGCCCTCCTGCGCGGCGTGTACTGGCCCGACAACTTCCCTGAGCCGGGGCGCACGGCGGCGATGGCCGCGCTCGCCGCCGCCGCCGCGGGCGAGGTGGGCCGCTTCCAGGCCGAGGCGCCGACCGCGAAGGGGACGATGAAGTGGTGGGACGTGATGGTCTCGCCGATCCGCAGCGGCGACGGCCGTGTCGGACACCTGCTCTCCATCTCGCGCGACATCACCGACATGAAGCGGATCGAGGCCCAGCACGCGCTGCTGGTGCAGGAGCTGCAGCACCGTGTGAAGAACACCCTGAGCGTGGTGCAGTCGCTGGTCCGCCAGACCCTGCGAGCCGCGCCCGATCCGCAAGCCGCGACGGCGCTGATCGACGAGCGGCTGGCGGCGATGGCCGAGGCGTACGAGCTGCTCTTCGCCGCCCACTGGCAGTCGGCCCCGCTGCGCGCGCTGACCGAGGCGACGCTCCGGGTCCCGCGCATCGACCCGGCGCAGGTGGAGCTGGAGGGGCCGGACCTGATGCTGGCGAGCGGCGTGGTGCTCGGCTTCACGCTCGTGCTCTACGAACTGGCGACCAACGCCATGAAGTACGGCGCGCTCACGTCGCCCGGCGGCCGGGTCTCCATCTCGTGGCGTCCGGAGGGATCGAAGCTGATCGTCGACTGGGTCGAGAGCGGGGGCCCGCCGGTCGCGGCCCCGCAGCGCCTGGGCTTCGGGTCGCGGCTGATCCAGACGGCGCTGCGGGGCGCGGGGCGCAAATCCGAGGTAAGCTACGCGCCTGATGGCCTGCGCTGGAGATTCGAGTCGCCCCTCGAGGGCCTTGCGGCCGACGTCCCGCCGCCGGCCGGTCCGGCCGCCTGACACGCGGGGCCGCGCGTGAGGACGGCGTTCACCCCGGCGCAGCTCGCCGATCCGAAGACGGCTGCGTCCGCCGCCGCCATCCGTACCTGCGTGCACTGCGGCTTCTGCACGGCGACCTGCCCGACCTATGTGCTCACCGGCGACGAGCGGGACAGTCCCCGGGGCCGGATCGAGCTGATCCGCGAGATGCTCGAGCACGGCGGCCCGCCGGCGCCGTCCACGGTGACGCATATCGACCGGTGCCTGTCGTGCCTCGCCTGCACGACGACCTGCCCCTCGGGCGTCGACTACGCGCAGCTGATCGACCATGCGCGGGCGCACATCGAGGCGAACCATCGCCGGCCGTGGTTCGAGCGCACCCTGCGGGCGCTGATCCCGGCGGTGCTGACCAACCGGACGCGCCTGCGCTGGGCGTTGCGGCTGGGACGGCTGGCGCGGCCGCTGGAGCCGGCGTTCGCGCGGCTGAAGCTCGCGCCCCTGGCGGCGCTGCTTCGGCTCGTGCCGGCGCGGGTCCGGGCCGCGCAGGCGCCTCAGCCGCCGCGCGGCAAGACCCGCGGGCGGGTGATCCTGCTGCAGGGCTGCGTCGAGCCTGCCATGACGCCGCAGGTCCGCGCCGCGGCGATCCGGCTGATCACGCGGGCTGGCTACGAGGTGATCCTGGCCGAGGGCGAGGGGTGCTGCGGGGCGATCTCCGAACACCTGGGCCGCGCCGACGAGGCCCGGGCGATGGCGCGGGCCAACCTGGCCGCCTGGGCCCGCGCGGGACGGGTCGACGCCATCGTCACCACGGCGGCGGGCTGCGGCACGGCGCTGAAGGCCTACGGCCGGCTGCTGGGCGAGCCGGGGGCGGGCGCCGCGGCCCAGGCCCGGGACGTGCTGGAGTTCATCGCCGAGGCGGGCCTGCCCGAGGTGGTCCGCATCCGCCGCCCGACGGTGGCCTACCACGCGGCCTGCTCGCTGCAGCACGGCCAGCAGATCAAGGCGGCGCCGCCGCGGCTGCTGGCCGAGGCCGGCTTCGAGGTGCGTCCCATCGCCGAGGGCCACCTCTGCTGCGGCTCGGCCGGGGTCTACAACATCCTTCAGAGCGAGATGGCCGGGCGGCTGCGCGACCGCAAGGCGGCGAACATCCTCGCCACGGGCGCCGAGGTGCTGGCCGCGGGCAACGTGGGCTGCATGGCGCAGCTTTCGCCGGCGGTGGGCATGCCCGTGGTGCATCCGGTCGAGCTGCTCGACTGGGCGACCGGCGGCCCGATGCCAGCCGCCATCGCCCCCACGGCCGTACGGCCCCCCGAATAGGCCGCCCCCGGGCGCTTCTCCCTCGCTGTCATCCCGGTTTCCGCGCAGCGGAAGACCGGGACCCCTACGCGCTGATCAGGCCTCGACGGTCTCCGGCGCCTGAACGAAGCCGGGCCAGGTGGACATGTAGGTGACGAAGGCCGGGCCCAGGCCCTCGTTGCGCAGGTGCTCGGCGGTGACCGGCAGCGGCGCGGGCGTGAAGGCCGGGTCGCGCGACCGCTCCGGGAAGTCGTGATGCAGGATCGCGGCGCGGCCGATCAGGACGAAGTCGGCGCCGTCGTCCAGCATCTTCGCGGCGATGGCGGGCGAGGTCACCTTGCCGGCGACGCCCAGCCGGACCTGGCCGCGGTCCAGCGCGGTGAACCAGCTCATCAGGCTGCGGCCCTGGAACTCGGGCTCGACCGGCTCCTTGGCGACGTCCCACAGGCTCATGTCGAGGTAGTCGATCTTGCCGTCGCTGAGGATCGCCTGCGCGGTCTCGAGGATCTCGGCCAGCTTGAGGCCGAAGCGCTCGGGCGACAGGCGCAGGCCGAGCTGGAAGTCCGGGCCGGTGCGGGCGCGCACGCCGTCGAGGATCTCGCGGACGATCCGGGCGCGGTTCTCCACCGAGCCGCCGTAGCGGTCTTCGCGCCGGTTGAGCTCGGGCGAGAGGAACTGGGCCAGGATGTAGCCATGGGCCCCGTGGATCTCCACACCCTCGAAGCCGGCCCGCTCGGCGCGGACGGCGGCGGCGACGAAGTCCTCCACCAGCTGCTCCACCTCGCCCAGGGAGAGGCCCCGCGCGCCGGTCTCGGGATCGTCGGAGGGGCAGACGGGCGTGCCGACCAGGTCCTTCGGGCTGCGGTTGCCGGCGTGATGAAGCTGCACGGACGAGACGCTGCCGGCGGCCTTGATGCCGGCGGCGAGGCGGGTCAGGCCTTCGAGGTGCTGGTCGCCGAAGATGCCCAGCTGGCCCGGAAAGCCCTGGCCCACCGCCTGGACGTGGGCCGCGCAGGTCATGGTCAGGCCGAAGCCGCCCTGCGCCCGCATGGTGAGCCACTTGTACTCGTCGTCCGAGAGGCGGCCGTCGGGATGGCTCTGCAGGTTGGTGAGCGGGGCCAGCATGAAGCGGTTCTTCATGGCGGGGCCGTGGGCGAAGGACAGCGGCGAGAAGAGGTCGGCCAAGGCGAAGCTCCGGAAGTGCGTGGCTGCGAGGGTTAGCGGGGTTCCGCGGCGTCCGGCAAACCAGCCTTTCTGCAAGCGCCGTCAGCCTGGAGGCCGCCCTGCGCCGGTTCAGCCCGCCGCGGGACCCGGGGCGGCCAGGAAGATCGGGCCGCCGATGACGTCCGCGCGGCCGACGTCCACGCGGCGCAGCGCGGTGATCTGCATCACCGGAGGCGCCCCTTCGACGCGGCCGAGGCGCGAGCCCTGGGGAACGGCGAGGCGCGGCCGCAGCTCGGCCGGCAGGTTCCGCAAGGCGCGTGCGATGTCCGGTCCGGTGGCCTGGAAGGGCAGCGGTTCGTCCAGCTCGGCCAGCGGCCGGCAGTAGAGGCCGACCGCCACGGCCTGGCGGGGCCCGCGGACGAAGGCGTAGCCGCCGTGGGAGTGGCTGGCGCGCAGCAGGTTGGCCCAGTGCCCCGGGCTTCGCCGCCAGGTGCGCAGGAAGTGGTCGGCGCCGACCGGGGCACCCGAGTGGTAGCCGATGTTCTCGGACGGAGAGCCTATGGTGCGGCGGGCGAGCAGCCAGAAGCGATGACTGGGGTCGAACCCCTCGGGGGAGAGGTGCTCGACGTAGCCCCGCCGCGCGAGGTCGCCGGCATGCGCGCGGGCCGCCTGGGCGAGGTCCTCGTGCCATTCGAGCGGAGGCGCGCCGGCCGCGCGGCGCGCGGCGTTGCCGAGGTCGAAGGCCGCGCGGGCGGCCGTCTGGTCGAAGCGCCCGCCGCCCGCGTCGGCCATGCGGGCGCGAAGCCGCGCCTCGTAGGCGCGCCAGGCGGCCACGTCCGTGGCGGGCGGGGCGGCGTCGCGGATCCCGTCGGCCGCGGCCGGAACGGCGAACGTGGCGAGGCCCGCGGCCAGCGCGGCGCGCCGGGTGACCCTCATGAGGCCGGCATGGCGGCGATCCACTCGCGGATCAGGCGGACGCCCTCGTCATGGACGAGCGAGCGCCCCAGTTCGGGCATCATCACGCCGGGCTCGTTCGAGGCCATGCGGAACGCGAGGATCGAGGCGTCCGGCCGCCCGGGCGCGATGCCCACGCTCAGCCCGCCCGAGCCGCGGCCGGCCGCCACCGGCCCCTTGCCGACGCCGAGGTGGGAGGGCCGCGTCTCCTCCACGTTGAGGAAGAGGCCCGAGTTGGACGCGATGGCGCGCGGCTGGTGGCAGTGGGCGCAGTTGGCGTCGAGGTAGGCGCGCGCCCGCGCCTCGAGCGGCTCGGCCGGGTCGTCCCAGCGTACGGTGCGCGGCGCCCGCCCCGGCGGCGGCGCGCCGGCCAGCAGGCCCTGGCGGGTCCAGTGCGCGAGCTGGTTCTCCGGGCCGGTGGCGTAGGCGAAGTCGCCGTTGAGGTTGCGCGCCTTGGGCCCGACCGGTTGCAGCGTCCTGTCGAGCTGGTGGCACTCCTTGCACTGGTTCTGGTTGGGGACGGCGTAGTCGATGCGCCGCTGCGCGCCCTGGCCGTCGGTGAACGCGACCTCGAAGCGCGCGCCGGCGCGCTTCAGCACGGCCTCGGTCTGCTCGGCGTTCCAGACGTAGGCCAGGGCGACCCAGCCGTCCGCCTTGCGCACCAGGAGCCGCGTCTCGAGGTAGCGGACCTGCTGGTCCGGGCGCCGCAGGTCGGCCGGATAGGCGAAGGTCTTCACCAGGGCGGCGCCCACCGGGAAGTCGAAGACGCCGTCGGCGCGGTAGCGCGCCTTGGCCCCCGGCGGCAGGTAGAGGTAGCGGAACTTCTCGGCGTAGTCGGTGAACAGCGGCGTGTTGAGGGCGTAGGGCGTGACGCCCCCGTTCGGCCGCCGGCCGGCAGCGTCGGCGAACAGGCGGTAGTCGCTGAGCCTGGGGGCGGGCGCTTCGGCCAGCAGCGCCTCGAGCGCGACCGGCTCGGGCTTCGGGGCGGCGCCGAGGCTGGCCAGCGCCGCGAGAAGGGCAAGACCCAGACGCATCACACCGGATCGGACTCAGGCGCCAAGGTCGGCCTGCGTCTTGGGCAGCACGACGGCCTTCGGCTCGGCGACGTGCACGTCGCCCACGGTGGGCGTGATGGCGGGCTTCGCGGCCTCCACCTGCCCCGGCGCCGGGAGGTTGAGGTTCAGCACCGGGCCGTCCGAGATGCGGACCTTGGCGACGCCCGGGCTCTGGGCGTGGGTGGTGACCCCGTCCCACATGATCGGCGGGACCTTGCCGCCCAGCATGGCCTTGATGACCTGCCCGCCGCTGAACTGCGGGTCCCAGGCGTTCCGGCCCAGCTGGTTGTCGCGCACCACGATGTCGCGGGGCAGGGGATTGTAGGCCTTGTCGTCGAACTTCTGGGTGTAGCTGACCAGCATGACGGCGGCGGTCTGGTTGCCGTCGATGCGGTTCTCGAAGACGTGCACGTCGCGGTTGGCCATCACCATGATGCCCGCGCCCACGGGGACGCCGGCGACGATGTTGCCCTTCGGCGCGAAGTTCGGCGTGTCGTTGTCGACCACCTGGTTGCGGAACACGCGGTGCGAATGGCCGCCCATGACCGGCAGGTTCGGCAGGTCGAACACCAGGATGCCGCCGGTGTTGCGGGTGACCACGTTGTCGAACACGTCGGCGTTCATCGAGTTCTCGATCTCGATCCCGGCGACGTTGAACTCGGCGCGGCTGCGCTTGACCACGATGTTCTTCGACTGCCCCACGTAGATGCCGGCGTCGGACGCGCCCCGCACGAGGGTCCGGTCCACCAGCACGTTGGAGGATGAGACCGGATAGACGCCGTAGGCTCCGTTGGTCTCCTTCGGGCCGCCGGTCCACTCGACGCGCACGTTGATGAAGCTGATCTGGTCCGAGCCCTTCGACTTCAACCCGTCGCCCTTGGTGTCCTCGACGGCGAAGTCGCGCAGGGTCACCCGGTCGGACGTCACGAGCAGGCCCTCGCCCGCGCCCTTCTGGCCCTTGAAGGAGAGCACGGTCTTGTCGGGGCCCGCGCCCTTCACCACCACGTCGTCGACGTCCAGCGACAGGCCGTCGGTGAGGTCGTAGCGGCCTGCGGCGAGTTCGACGACGTCGCCCGGCTTGGCGTCGAGCAGCGCGGTCTGGATGCGCTCCTGGGCGTCGGGGCCCGGGGTGACGGTGAGCGTCTTCGCGCCGGCGGCGCCCGCAAGCGCGGTGGCGGCCAGAAGGGCGATGGCGAAACGGGTCATGGATCCGGCCTCCCTCGGGGCCCCGGCCTTCGCGTCGGTGAGACCGGAATTGACGCCCCGTTCAGGTTTGGACCCTGCCGCTGTTCACAAGCCGGTGGCAACCCTTAAGGTCGCGGCCATGGAAACGAAGATCGTGCGCGTCGGGCCCGCGGACGCCGGCCTCCTGGACCGGGTGGCGCAGGATGTCTTCGACGAGGACATCTCGCCGGCCTTCCTGGCGGGCTACCTGGCCGACGACCGGCACCTCATGGTGCTGGCGATGGCCGACGGTCAGGTGGTGGGCCAGACCCGCGGGATCGTGCACCTGTCGCCCGACCAGCCGCCGGGGCTCTACATCGACAACATGGGCGTGACGCCGGCCCTCTGGCGGCGCGGAATCGGCGGACGGCTGCTCGACGAACTGCTGGCGTGGGGCCGCGAGCGCGGCTGCGCGTACGCCTGGCTCGGCACCGAACTGGACAACGTCGAGGCGCGAGGCCTCTACGAGAGCCGCCGGTTCAAGGGGACCGAGATGGTGGTGTACGAACTGGAGGACTGACCGCTCCTCCTCCCGCTGCCATCCCGGTTTCGCCGCGGGTGAAGACCGGGACCCACAGACTCCGTGCTTCCCGAACGTGCGCGGCGATCAGAGCCGCGCCTGGCGCGAGGTCCCCAGGGCGCCGCATTCGGCCGCCATCTGCCGGGTGAAGCTGGCGTTCGCCCCCAGGGTCTTGCGCAGGATGTCGATACCCGCCGCGCAGTCGACGCGCGCCTCGCCCATGCGGCCCGCGCGCGCCAGCACCTTGGCCCGGTTCACCAGCAGGTCGCCGTGGTTGGGGTGGATCTCGCCGTAGCTGCCGTCGTAGTTCCGCTTGGCGTCGGCCAGGGTGGCCAGCGCCGCCTCGGTGCGGCCGGTCTCGCTCTCGATCAGCGCCAGGTACACGTCGGCGATGCCGATCAGGTAGTGCGGCTGGCCCTCGAAGGCCTTGCGGTAGATGGACACCGCCTCGCGGAGCGCCCGCTCGGCCTCCGCCAGCTTCCCGCGGCCCTGCAGGATCTGGCCCTGCATCGACAGCGTGTCGGCCAGCAGGGGGTTGTCGCCGTCCAGCACCACGCGCTGGATCTTCAGCGCCTGGGCGATCTCGCTCTCGGCGCCCTCCAGCTTCCCGGCGTTGAACGAGTTCTGCGCCAGCGCGAACCAGGCGCGGCCGGTGAGCAGGTGGTTCTCGCCCGAGGCGCGGCGGAAGATGGCCAGCGACTGCTTCAGCGACGCCTCGGCCTGGTCGAACTGGCCGTCGTCCGAGAGCAGCAGGCCGCGGTTGTTGTAGGCCACCGCCATGTCGCGCGGCGAAGCGTCGGGCGCGACCCGATAGAACGCCAGCGCGCGGTCGAAGGCGGCGACGCCCGCCTTCACGTCGGACCGCGAGGTAGCGATCCGCCCCTCGGTCAGCGCGGCCTGCGCGCGAAGCTCGGGGTGGTCCTCGGGGTCCGGGCCCAGCAGCGCCACCGCCTGCTTCACGGTGGCCGCCGCCTTGTCCAGCGCGCCCTGGCGCACATAGGTGGCCGAGAGCACGAGCAGCGCCTCGGCGCCGTCCGGGCCGGCCTTGCGGATCGCCGGCAGCGACGACTCCACCGCGGTCTTCGCCTCGCCCAGCAGGCCGAGGTTGTTGTACGCGCGGCCCAGAGTCGCCAGCAGCCGCACCTGGATCTCGGGCTGGTTGGCCAGTTCGGTGCGCGCCCGCTCGGCGCTTCGGCCCAGGATGGTCAGGGCGGTGATGGTGCGCGGGTTCTCGGTGGCGGGGTTCGACAGCTCGAAGGTGCCGACCAGGTAGTCCGAGGCGGCCCGGGCGGCGGCGCTCTCCTTCTCGGCGATCAGGCGCTGCCGGTCGGCCTCGATGCGCTGGAAGTTGGCGTAGACCGCGAGGCCGCCGGTCACGACCATGCCGGCCATGGCGCCCGAGGCCACCATCATCAGCCGCTGGTTCCGGCGCTGCGCCTCGCGCTGCACCAGCTCGTCCAGCCGCAGGCCGGTCAGGCCCGCGATCAGCTTCATCTGCGCCAGGCGCTTGCCGTCGCCCTCGGGCCGCATGTCGGCCGCGATCGGTTCGGCCGGGACGTCCGAGAGCTGGCCGTCGGGCCCCAGCTTGAAGCGCAGGCTGAGCGGGAAGCACTCCTCGTCCTCCTGGCCCGGCGTGTTCGAGGCGTAGGGCGTGCCGTCGACGATCAGGGCCAGCACCCGGCTCTCGCCGTGCATGCGCTTGAAGCTGAGGATCTCCTGCATCACCCAGTGCGACTTGGCCGAGGCGCGGCTGCAGATGACGATCAGGAACATCGACCGCTGCAGGGCCGACATCAGCTCGCCGCCGAGGTCGGCCGACGCCGGCAGTTCGTCACGGTCGCGGAAGATGGGGGACGGACGGGCGGGCGCGGGCCCGATCGGGGTCTCCTTGCCCACCAGCTTCTTCGGAATGCGGTAGGCCTCCACCGTGCGGTGGAGCCACGCCGCGTGCTGCTTGTCGCGGTGACTGTAACTTATGAAGGCCCGGTAGGCGCGACCGCCTTGCGACGGCGCGCCCCCGGGCGACTCTGTTTGCGTCATGCCGACGCTAGATATGCGCCGGAATGCGACGGCGCCGCAACGCCGCTCCCATCGCGCCGAAGCCGAGGATCATCAGGGCCCACGTGCCGGGCTCCGGCACCGCGCCGCTCGTGCTGGAGTCGTAGGTCAGCACGCCGTTGCGGAACACCGGCAGCGAGAAGCGGGCCGGCGAGAAGTTCAGGCCCTGGATCAGCCCGCCCGGCAGGTCGTGGAACGGCTCGGCGTCGAAGCCGCCCAGGCCGCCCGGCATGTTGCCGAACGACATGCCGGCGCGGAGGTCGCCGCGGAGCGCGTCGATCCCGCCGCCCCGGCCGATGGGATCACCGAAGCCCGAGTAGGCCACCAGGCAGATCTCGCTCGTCATGCCCATGCAGTCGGTGTTGGTGATGCTGAACACCGAGGTGCGGTACTCGATGGTGTGCTCGCCGGGCAGCAGCGACAGCAGCACCGGGGTGGCGTCCCAGCCGAACGCGATGGCCGAGGTGTCGGTCGGGTCGGTCTGCCGCGCGAAGCCGTTCAGCGATCGCGCGCCGGTGGCCTCCACCAGGAAGTCGCCCTCGTAGAAGGCCTCCTCGCCCAGGGCGTCGACCACGCAGTAGCCGTCGCAGCCCAGCGCGTTGCGCGCCAGCGCCAGGAAGCCCGACAGGGTGTAGAGCGTGTCGCCGTTGTCCAGGATGTCGAACTGGAAGCCGACGGCGCCGATGATCCCGTTCGTCTCGCCGGGCGCGTACAGGTCGGACAGCTGCGCCACGTGGTGCGAGACCTGGACGCAGCTGTTGGTGAAGAGGCAGCCGCCGCTGGTGTCGGCCAGGTACATGCCCAGCCCCTGGGGCGTGATCTCCGAGTGGAACGCCACCGGCGCGTCCTCGGAGTTGAGGAAGTCGAAGCTCACCGTCGAGAACGACTGGAACGAGCTGAAATTCCCCTCGGACGTCGAGTTCGAGCTCTCGAAGAAGATCGACGAGGGCCCAATGTTCACGAACGAGTTGTAAGCCGCCCCGCCGGTCGAGCCCGGGGCGTTGCGCAGCACGCCCTCGCCGCCCGGCAGGTCGATGTTGTTGTTGCAGACGGAGGACACGCACTCCCCGCTGCCCGGAACGTTCGCCCGCGAACCCGCGGTGGCGTTGATGTTGCTGATCGAGCTGGCCGCCGCCGACGTCGCCGTCAACAGAGCCACCGAAGCGACCGCTAGGAACAAGCTACGCATGTGTCATGACCCCCAGACAGCGGGCCGCCCCGGCGCCTCCATGGCCCGTGGCGGCGTTAAAGCCTGGCTAACCAGATACCACGGCGTGCTGGGGACCCGACGGGATTCTTCTGTGAGTTGTGTAACATGGTTAACGGCGCCCACCTCTTGGGCGCTCGGCGGAGCGGGTCCGGAGCCGGCGCGGGACCCGGGATCCTGCGGCGCCCCGCGAACGGACGTACTACTTCTGCGGGTCCTAATAGACCACGACGGTGCGGATGCTCTCCCCGGCGTGCATCAGGTCGAAGGCCTCGTTGATGCGGTCCAGCGGCAGCCGGTGGGTGATCATCGGGTCGATCTCGATCTGGCCGTCCATGTACCAGTCCACGATCTTCGGGGTGTCGGTGCGGCCCCGCGCGCCGCCGAACGCCGTGCCCTTCCAGACGCGCCCGGTGACCAGCTGGAACGGCCGGGTGGCGATCTCCTTGCCCGCCTCGGCCACGCCGATGATGATGCTCTCGCCCCAGCCGCGGTGGCAGGCCTCCAGCGCCTGGCGCATGACCGTCGTGTTTCCCGTGGCGTCGAAGGTGTAGTCCGCGCCGCCGTCGGTCAGCTCCACCAGGTGCGCCACCAGGTCCTTGTCGCCCAGCCGGTGCGGGTCGACGAAGTGGGTCATGCCGAACCTGCGGCCCCATTCCTCGCGCTTGGGCTGGATGTCGACGCCCACGATCTGGCTCGCGCCCACCATCTTCAGGCCCTGGATCACGTTCAGCCCGATGCCGCCCAGGCCGAACACGATGCAGCGGCTGCCCGGCTCCACGCCGGCGGTGTTCACCACCGCGCCCACGCCCGTGGTCACCCCGCAGCCGATGTAGCAGGCGGTGTCGAACGGGGCGTCCTTGCGGATCCTGGCCACCGCGATCTCGGGCAGCACGGTGTAGTTCGAGAAGGTCGAACAGCCCATGTAGTGGTGGATCGTCTGGCCCTTGTACGAGAACCGGCTGGTCCCGTCGGGCATCAGGCCCTTGCCCTGGGTCGCCCGGATCGCCGTGCACAGGTTCGTCTTGCGGGAGAGGCAGCTTTTGCACTGCCGGCATTCCGGCGTGTAGAGCGGGATCACGTGGTCGCCCACGGCCACCGAGGTCACCCCCGGCCCCACCTCCACCACCACGCCCGCGCCCTCGTGGCCCAGGATCGACGGGAAGATGCCTTCCGAATCCAGCCCATCCAGGGTGTAGGCGTCGGTGTGGCACACCCCCGTCGCCTTGATCTCGACCATCACCTCGCCGGCGCGCGGGCCTTCCAGGTCCAGCTCCACGATCTCGAGCGGCGTCTTGGCCGCGAAGGCGACGGCGGCGCGGGTCTTCATGCGTGGGTCCTCGACTCGGCTGGCCGCGCAGCATTTACCTATGCCGACAGCAATGTGAAGCCGCCCCCATGGACGATCCCGGCCCCCTCGAACGCACGGCCCCGCGCCGCCACCCGCAGAGCGAGGGCTTCGAATGGCGCCCCGCCCGTCCCGAGCCCGCGCGCCGCCTGTCGCCGGCCGCGATCGACGGCTTCAACCGCGACGGCTTCTGTGTCGTCCGCGGCGCCTTCACCCCCGCCGAGATCGCCGCCGTCGCCGCCGAGATCGACCCGATGGAGGCCGCCCACGCCGAGTTCGCCCGCGCGCGCGGCGGCCGCGTGCGGCTCACCGACGCCGAGGCCATCACCTTCACCCTGCACCTGGTGAAGCGTTCCCCGGTCCTGCGGGCCTTCGCCGCCCATCCGGCGATCAAGGACATCGTCCACGACCTCATCGGCCCCGACGTGCGCCTCTACTGGGACCAGGCCGTCTACAAGAAGACCGAGAAGCCGCAGGATTTCCCCTGGCACCAGGACAACGGCTACTCGTTCGTCGAGCCCCAGCAGTACCTGACCCTCTGGATCCCGCTGGTCGACGTGGACGAGGCCAACGGCTGCCCCTGGATCGCGCCCGGCCTGCACCGCCTGGGCACGCTCGAGCACCGCCCCACCGACATCGGCCTCGTCTGCCTGGACGCCGCGCCCGACGCGGTGGCCGCCCCCGCGCGGATCGGCGACGTCGTGGTCTTCTCCTCCCTCGCCCCGCACCGCACCGGCCCGAACCTCGGCGACGCCGTGCGCAAGGCCTACATCCTGCAATACGCCCCCGACGGCGCCGTCGTGGTCCTCCCCGACGGCCAGCGCCTCCCCCAGACCGACCCCGACCGCCAGTTCTTCGTGCTGCAGGGCGGGCGCTAGGCCACCTGCCCCCCACCCACGCCAGACCCGGACGCCCTTCCTCTCCCGCCGAGCGGGAGAGGGGGACCGCCCGCCGAAGAGCGGGGGGTGGAGAGGGAAAGCTTCAGTCCCGACGCCATGCTGCAGCGAGCCCATCCGCCCTGCCGGCCGCCTGCCCTTTCCACCATCCGCTCTCCGGCCGGCCTGCGCCGGCGTCGGCGGACGGTCCCCCTTTCCCGCGAGCGGGAAAGGAAGACGAGAGCCCCTCCCCCAGGAACGAAAACCCCGCCGGTCTCTCGACCGACGGGGCTCCGTCAACTCGGCGATGTCGGGGCGATCAGTACCCCTGGATCCGCGCGTAGCGGTCGCGGTGGAACGCCTGGTTCCCGTAGGCCGCCTCGGCCGCGCGGGCGCGCTTCAGGTAGAAGCCCGCGTCGTGGGCGTCGGTCATGCCGATGCCGCCGTGCATCTGCACCATCTCGTTCGAGATCAGGTGGAAGGTGTCGCCCATCTTGGCCTTCGCCAGGCTGGCCAGCTCGGGCACGTCGGGCGAGTCCGCGTCGATGGCCGCCAGCGCCGCCTCGACGGCCGAGCGCGACAGCTCCAGCTCGGTGAACATCTTGGCCGCGCGGTGCTGCAGGGCCTGGAAGCTGCCGATGACTTGGCCGAACTGCACGCGGGTCTTCAGGTAGTCCAGCGTGGTCTCGAAGGCCTGCGTGGCGGCGCCCAGCATCTCGGCGGAGATGCCCGCCCGCGCCCGGTCCAGCACCTTCTCGAGCAGCGCCGCGCCGCCCGAGAGCTTCTCGGCCGCCGCGCCGTTGAACTCGACATTGGCCGCCCCGCGGCTGTCGGCGAGCGACAGCTTCTGGCGCGACACGCCCGGATCGTCGGCCTTCACCAGGAAGAGCTCGACCTGGCCGTTCTCCTTGGCCGAGACCACGAAGACGTTGGCGGCCATGCCCTCCAGCACGAAGGTCTTCTTGCCGGTCAGCTTGCCGCCCGAGACGGTCGCCTCGACCTTGTCGGGCCGGTGGTGCGGGCCCTCGTCGACCGCCAGGGTCGCCACGGCCGAGCCGTCGGCGATCTTCGGCAGCCACTCGCCCTTCTGGGCGTCGTTGCCGCCCAGGATCAGGGCCGAGGCCGCGGCCAGGCCCGAGGCGATCAGCGGGGAGGCGGTGAGCGTGCGGCCCAGCTCCTCGAGCACCAGGCCCAGGCTCAGGTAGCCGAAGTTCGAGCCGCCGTACTCCTCGGGGATGATCACCCCGGCCCAGCCCATCTCGGCCATCTCGTTCCAGGCGGCCACGTCGTAGCCCAGCTCGGCCCCGCTATCGCGCATCTTGCGGAAGGCGGTGACGGGCGACTTCTCCTGGACCCAGCTCTTCGCCGAGTCCCGCAGCATGCTCTGTTCTTCGGTCAGTACGGCCATGTCTTTCCTCGTGAAATTCTGTGCGTTTTCAATAAAGTCCGCCGCCGGCGCGGCGACCAGAATAATTTCGACCACGGACCACACGGACCACACCGACAATCGACATGCCGCTGGCAGGACCGCGCGCCGTCGGCGCGCCTCCACTCAAGTTTCCCGCGGCTGGTCCTGTCACGCGTTCGTCCGTGTTGTCCGTGTGGTCCGTGGTCAATCCATCACTTCGCTTGCGTAAGGTCAGGCAAGCCCAGGATGCGCTTGGAGACGATGTTCGACTGCACCTCCTGGCTGCCGCCGAAGATCGTGAAGGCCTTGCCGTAGAGCCAGGCGCGGACGATCTCGAGCTCGGACTTGTCGAAGGCCTCGCCCTCCCAGCCCAGGCCCTGGTGGCCCATGATCTCCAGCGTCAGCTCGTGGCGCTCCTGGGCGATCCAGGTGCCGGCGTTCTTCATGATCGAGGTGGCGGCCGACGGACCGGAATTGCCCCGGCTTTCGGCCATCACGCGGAACGCGGTCTGCTGGAAGACCTTGGTCTCCATGGCGTTGCGGATGATCCGGTTGCGCAGGTCCTGGTCGTCGATGCGGCCTTCCTCGTCCACGCCCACGTACTTCTTGGCGAGGTCCGAGAGCGAGGGGCCCATCATGCCGCCGCCCATGCCCGAGATGCCGCTGCGCTCGTGCTGCAGCAGGCGCTTGGCGATGGTCCAGCCGCCGTTCAGCGGGCCTACCAGGTCCTTCTTCTCGGCGCGCGCGTCGGTGAAGAAGGTCTCGCAGAAGGGCGCCTGGCCGTTGATCAGGACGATCGGCCGCACCTCGACGCCCGGCTGGTGCATGTCGATCAGCACGAACGAGATGCCCTCGTGCTTCTTCGACGGGTCGGTCCGCACCAGGCAGAAGCACCAGTCGGCGTACTGCGCGCCGCTTGTCCACACCTTCTGGCCGGTGATGGCGAAGTAATCGCCCTTGTCCTCGGCCTTCGTCGACAGCGCCGCGAGGTCGGAGCCGGCGCCCGGCTCGCTGAACCCTTGGCACCACTGCAGGTCGCCGCGGCAGATGGGCGGGATGTGCTCGTTCTTCTGCGCCTCGGTGCCGTATTCCAGCAGCGTCGGGCCGAACATCATGACGCCCATGCCGCCGATGGGGTTGTAGGCGCCGGCCCGGGCGAACTCGCCCTGGATCACGCGCGCCTCGGCCGGCGAGAGCCCGCCGCCGCCGTAGGCCTTCGGCCAGGTGGGCGTGCCCCAGCCCTTCTCGCCGACGGCCTTGCGCCAGGCTTCCTGATCGGCCGTGGGCTTCTCGGCCCGGCCTTCGCCCGCCATCGGGTTGGGCTTGCCCTTGAGCGAGGCGGGGAAATTCGCCTCCACCCACTCGCGGACCTCCTTGCGGAAGGTGTCGAGATCCGCACCGCCACCAAAATCAGCCATCGGAAATATCCGTCCTCGCTAAAATCTCTGACCGTCATCCCGCGGCTTGTCCGCGGGACCCATCGTTCCGCCGCGCTCGGCCTCGGCATGGATCCCGCGGACAAGCCGCGGGATGACTGGAAAGCTCGACATTACCCCTTCTGCGTCGCCTCCGGCAGTCCCAGGATGCGCTTCGAGATGATGTTGAGCTGGACCTCCCAGGACCCGCCCGCGATCGTCCCGCTCTTGCCGCGCAGCCAGGCCCGCGTGGCGCCCAACTCGTCCGCGTGGAACGCCTCGCCCGTCCAGCCCAGGCCCTGGTGCCCCAGGAGCTCGACGGTCAGCTCGGCCTTGTCCTGCCGCACCTTCGAGCCGACGTTCTTCAGCACCGAGCTGGCCGCCGACGGTCCCGAGTTCGACCGCGCCTCCTCGGCCGCGCGCCGGCCGGTGAGCTGGAACGCCCGCTCCTCCATCAGGTGCTCGGTCAGCCGGCGGCGCAGGTCGGGGTCGGCCAGCCGGCCGGTGTCGTCGAGGCCCACATAGGCCGCCGCCTTCGCCGCGATGGGCCCGCCCGGCGTCACGCCCGGGGCGCCCGTCTGGTTGGCGCCCGAGATGCCCTGCCGCTCGTGCTGCAGCAGCCGCTTGGCGATGGTCCAGCCGCCGTTCAGCGGCCCCACGAGGTTCTCCTTCGGAACCTTCACGTCGGTGAAGAAGGTCTCGCAGAAGGGCGTCGTGCCGTTGATCAGCAGTATCGGCCGCGTCTCCACGCCGGGAGAGCGCATGTCGATCAGCAGAAAGCTGATGCCTTCATGCTTCTTCGTGTTGTCGGTCCTGACGAGGCAGAAGCACCAGTCGGCCGTATGGGCTCCGCTTGTCCAGATCTTCTGGCCGCTGACAAGCCAGTGATCGCCCTTGTCTTCCGCCTTGGTCTGTAGCGACGCCAGATCACTGCCCGCGCCGGGCTCCGAGAAGCCCTGGCACCAGCGCAGGTCGGCGCGGACGATCGGCGGGATGTGGCGCTGCTTCTGTTCTTCGTTGCCGTACTCCAGCAGCGTGGGCCCGAACATCATGACGCCCATGCCGCCGATCGGATTGTAGGCCCCGATGGCGGCCAGCTCCTCGGCGATGACCCTCGCCTCCGCCCGCGACAGCCCGCCGCCGCCATAGGCCTTGGGCCAGGTGGGCACGCCCCACCCCTTCTCGCCCATGGCCCTGCGCCACGCGTCCTGATCCGGCGTCAGCTCCCGCCCCTCCGGAGGCGCCTGCCCCTTCAGCGACGCGGGGAAGCTGGCCGCCAGCCAGTCCCGGACCTCGCCCCGGAACGCCGTCAGATCAGGTCCGCCGAAGTCAGCCATGCCCAGCTCCTCCCTGTTCCCAGCCCATCGTCGCCGCTGCCCGTCGTCATCCCCCTCCCCCGGCTCGTCCGGGGGATTGTCCGGGGGACCCATTGGGCTGTGAGTCGAAGGCGACGGATGGCGGCGCCCCGCACTCTAACCGTCACCTCACAGCCCAGTGGATGGCCCGGACAAGCCGGGCCATGACGGATGTCACACCGCCTGCGTCGTGTCCGGCAGGCCCAGGATCCGCTTCGAGACGATGTTCGACTGGATTTCCTGGCTGCCGCCGAAGATGGTCCAGGCCTTGCCCGACAGCCAGTTGCGCACCGCCTCCAGCTCGTCCTTGTCGAAGGCCTCGCCCTCCCAGCCCAGGCCCTGGTGGCCCATGATCTCCAGCGCCAGCTCGGCCCGCTCCTGGCCGATCCAGGTGCCGGAGTTCTTCATCACCGAGGTCGTCGCCGAGGGATTCACGTTGCCCTTCGACTCCTCGATGGCGCGGACGATGGTCAGCGCGTGGGCCTTGGCGTTCATCTGGTTGGCCACGACCCGCGAGCGCAGGTCCAGGTCGGCCAGCCGGCCCTCGTCGTCGAGGCCCACGTACTTCTTGGCGAGGTCCGAGATCGAGGCGCCGCCGGTCATCCGGCCGCCGCCCTGGCCCGAGCGCTCGTGCTGCAGCAGGCGCTTGCCGATGGTCCAGCCGCCGTTCAGCGGCCCGACCATGTCGTCCTTCTCGGCCCGCGCGTCGGTGAAGAAGGTCTCGCAGAAGGGCGACGACCCGGCGATCAGCCGGATCGGCCGCGTCTCGACGCCCGGCTGGTGCATGTTGATCAGGACGAAGCTGATGCCTTCATGCTTCTTCGAGGTGTCGGTTCGAACAAGACAGAAGCACCAGTCGGCGTATTGCGCTCCGCTTGTCCAGATCTTTTGGCCGTTGATCTTCCAGTGATCTCCGGCGTCCTCGCACTTTGTCTGCAGAGACGCCAGGTCAGACCCTGCGCCGGGCTCCGAATACCCTTGGCACCAGCGGATTTCACCACGAACGATGGGCGGAATGTGCCGCTGCTTCTGTTCCTCGGTGCCGTATTCCAGCAGCGTCGGGCCGAACATGGAGAGCCCCATGCCCACCATCGGGTTGTAGGCCCCGATGCGCTCCATCTCCTGCTGCAGCACCCGCGCCTCGGCCGGCGACAGGCCGCCCGCGCCGTACTTCTTCGGCCAGGTCGGCGTGCCCCAGCCCTTCTCGGCCATGCGCTGCTTCCAGAGCAGGTGGTCGCCCTCGGGCTTGAAGCCGCCGACCATGGCGCGCTCGCCGGCGCGCCGGTCCTCGCGCAGCGACTTCGGATAGTTCTCCTCGAGCCACGCCCGCGCCTCGGCGCGGAACGCGTCCAGGGCGCCGCCGGAATCCGCCATCGCCGTTTCTCCCTATTCGCGGCTTCTCGTACCGCTTCTTCTAAGACCTTACTTCGGGTCCGGCAGACCGAGAACCCTTTTCGAGACGACGTTGAGGTTGATCTCCGAGCTGCCGCCCTCGATGGAATTGGCCTTCGAGCGCAGCATGGAGCGCATGGCGGCCAGTTCGCCGGCGCCGAAGCCCTCGCCGTCCCAGCCCAGGCCCTGGTGGCCGAGGCTCTCGATCACCAGCTCGTTGCGGTCCTGGGCGATCTTGGCGCCGGCGTACTTCATCGCGGCGGCCAGGTTGGACGGCCCGTTGCCCGCCTTGGCCTCGTCGCGCTGGCGGCTGACGGTGAGCTGGAAGGCCCGGTTCTCCATCAGGTGCTCGGTGACCCGCCGGCGCAGGTCGGGGTCGGCCAACCGGCCGGACGCGTCCAGCCCCACATTGGCCTTCGCCGCCTCGATCACCGTCGGCACGACCGCGGCCCCGCCGATGTTCCCGGCGCCCAGGCTGGCCCCGATCCCGTCGCGCTCGTGCTGCAGCAGGCGCTTGGCGATGGTCCAGCCGCCGTTCAGCGGGCCGAACAGCTGGTCCTTCGGCACCTTCACGTCGGTGAAGAAGGTCTCGCAGAAGGGCGACGTGCCGTTGATCAGCAGGATCGGCCGCACCTCGACGCCCGGCGCCTTCATGTCGATCAGCAAGAAGCTGATCCCCTCGTGCTTCTTTGAGGTATCGGTACGCACCAGGCAGTAACACCTATCGGCGTACTGAGCTCCAGAAGTCCAAATTTTTGAACCGTTTACGAGGAAGTGGTCGCCCTTGTCCTCGGCCCGCGTCTGCAGGCTCGCAAGGTCGGAACCCGCGCCGGGTTCGGAGTATCCCTGGCACCACCAGACATCGCCCGAGACGATGCCGGGGAAGTGCTCCTGCTTCAGCGCCTCGCTGCCGTACTCCAGCAGGGTCGGGCCGAACATCGACACGCCCATGCCGCCGATGGGGTTGCGGGCGCCCACCTTCGCCATCTCCTCGGCCAGCACCCGCGCCTGATCGCGCGACAGCCCGCCGCCGCCGTATTTCGTCGGCCAGGTCGGCGTGCCCCAGCCCTTGGCGCCCAGCGCACGGCGCCACTTCAGGGCGTCCTCGCTCTCGGGCCGCGCCTGCAGCTTGGCCAGCTGGGCGTTGACGTCGTTCGCCAGGCTCTTCGGGAAATTGGCGTCCAGCCAGTCCCGCACCTCGACCCGGAAGGCGTCCAGGTCCGCGCCGCCGAAGTCGGCCATCGGGGTACTCCTATTTCGGGTCGGGCAGGCCCAGCACGCGCTTGGCCACCACGTTGAGGTTCACTTCCGAGGTGCCGCCCTCGATCGAGTTGGCCTTGGTCCGCAGCCAGCCGCGGGTGGCCATGATCTCGGGCGTCTCGAAGCCCGGGCCGTCCCAGCCGAGGCCCTGGTGGCCCAGCGCCTCGATCATCAGCTCGGACCGTTCCTTGGCGAACTCGGCGGCCGCGTACTTGATGATCGACGTCGTCGCCGAGGGGCCGTTGCCGGCCCGGGACTCCGCGGCCGAGCGGGCGATGGTCTGCCGCAGCGCCTGGAAGTTCATCTTGTTCTCGGTGATCCGGCGGCGCAGGTCCGGGTCCTCGGCCGCGCCGTAGGTCTTCGCGATCGAGGCCAGGTCGCCCGAGGCGCCGCCCGCCGAGCCGCCCTCGCCGAAGCCGGCCGAGATGTTCTGGCGCTCGTACTGCAGCAGGCGCTTGGCGATCTCCCACCCGCCGTTCACCCGGCCGACGAGGTTGCCTTTGGGGATCTTCACGTCCGTGAAGAAGGTCTCGCAGAACGGGCTCTCGCCCGAGATCAGCTGGATCGGCCTCGTCTCGACGCCCGGCGAGGCCATATCGATCAGCACGAAGCTGATGCCCTCGTGCTTCTTCGAAAAATCGGTACGGACCAGGCAGAAGCACCAGTCCGCCTTATCGGCATAGCTGGTCCAGATCTTCGACCCGTTGATCAGCCAGTGGTCGCCCTTGTCCTCGCAGCGGGTGGCGAGCCCGGCCAGGTCCGAGCCGGCCCCCGGCTCGGAGTAGCCCTGGCACCACCGGATCTCGCCGTTGACGATCTTCGGCAGGTGCTCCTGCTTCTGCTCCTCGTTGGCGTACTCGAGCAGGACCGGCCCCAGCATCCAGATGCCGAAGGCCAGCAGCGGCGGGCGGTACTTCGCCAGTTCCTTCTCGACCACCCGCGCCTCGGCCGCCGACAGCCCGGCGCCGCCGTAGGCCTTGGGCCACGTGGGCGTGGTCCAGCCCTTGGCCGCCACGCGCTTCATCCAGGTGACCTGGGGATCGTCCGAGCCGGCGAAGCGGCGACCGCCCCAGACCGCTTCCGGGTCCGTCCGCGCGCTGCCGTCCTTCAGCTCGGGCGGATACATTGCGGCGAGTTCCGCGCGAACTTCGCGGGCGAACGCGTCGAGCTCCGAGGCGCCGAAATCGGCCATGCCGGTCTCCCAAGATACTTGCACTTTGATCGCCAACTCTAGCGACCGCCGGACCACGGGCAAGGGCAATCAAACGGACGTTTGAGCACACCGCAGCCAACGTCGCCTATACAAGCGATTCGATGCGCTTTCTCCGCCATCCCGCCGTCACCGCCCTCGCCCCCTGGGGCGCTGCGCTGCTGACGCTGGCCTTGGGGGTGCTGCTGCTCGCGTCCGGCGCGCGCCCCTCGATCCCCACGCGCTTCATACGCGTGATGGAGATCGAGCCGGCGATCCTGATCGAGATCAGCCACTTCCTGTCGAGCATCCTCGGGCTGGTCCTCGTGGTCCTGGCCTTCGGCCTGCGCGCCCGGCTCGACGCCGCCTGGGCCGCCACCATCGTGACCCTGCTGGTCGCGGCCCCGCTGAGCCTGATCAAGGGCTTCGTGTGGGAGGAGACGGCCATGCTGGCCGCGCTCGCGGTCGCCCTCGCGCCGTTCCACCATGCGTTTCCCCGGAAGGCCGCGCTCACGCGGATGGAGGTGACCCCCGGGTGGCTGTTCTCCGCCGCCTGCTTCCTGCTCGGCGCGGGGATGATCGGCCTGTGGTCGTTCCAGAACGCGGACTACGGCGAATTCCCCTGGTGGCAGGTGATGGCGGACGAGGACGCCGCGCGTTCCCTCCGGGCCTGGGGCGGCGCGGCCATCCTGCTGTTCGTCTTCGGGGTCTGGCGCATGCTGGGATCGGCCGCGATGCCGCCGATCGTGGGCGAGGAAGACCCCGACCTGGACCGCGTCAGGGCGATCCTGGCGAAGGCCGAGGTCGCGCGGCCCACGTCGAACCTGGCCCTCCTCGGCGACAAGCGGTTCCTGTTCTCCGCCTCGGGCGAGAGCTTCCTCATGTTCGGCGTCCGCGGGCGCAGCTGGATCGCCCTGGGCTCGACCGTGGGGCGGCGCGACGAGCGCCTGGAACTGCTCTGGCGGTTCCGCGAACTGGCGGACGCCCACGCGGCCCGCCCCGGCTTCTACAATCTCGAGGCCGACGACCTGCCCGACATCGTCGAGCTGGGTTTCGCCATCCAGAAGATGGGCGAGGGCGCGGTGGCGCCCCTGGAGAGCTTCACCATCGAAGGCACGCGCCGGGGCAACCTTCGCCGCGCGTGGCGCCGCGCCAAGGACGACGGCGCCGTCTTCGAGATGATCCAGCCTCCGGACATCCCGCCCCTCATGCCCGAGTTCCGCCGCATCTCGGACGCCTGGCTCGAGACGCACGCCGGCGGCGAGAAGGGATTTTCCCTCGGCGGCTTCATCGAGCCCTATGTGCTGGAGTTCCCCATCGCCGTCGTGCGCTGGGACGGCCGGATCATCGCCTTCGCCACGCTCTGGCCGGTGGCCTCCCGCAGCGCCTTCTCCATCGACCTGATGCGCTTCGTGCCCGAAGGCCCGCCGCGGATCATGGACTTCCTGTTCGTGGAGCTCATCCGGTGGGGCCAGGAGCAGGGATACGCCGCGTTCGACTTCGGCATGGCGCCGCTTTCCGGGCTCGACGACCGTCCCCTCGCGCCGACGCTCAGCCGGGTCGGCCGGCTGATCTATGACCGGGGCGAGGAGATCTACAACTTCCAGGGCGTGCGTCACTACAAGGCGAAGTACGACCCGACCTGGCAGCCCCGCTTCGTGGCCGCGCCGCGCAAATGGGCGATCCCGCGGCTGATGGCCGACGCCGGCCTCCTGGCCTCGGGCGGCATGGCCGGCCTCGCGAAACGACCGAAGCGCAACGGCGACCCGCCCGGCGCCTCAGAGCCCAAGGCGGCGGCTTAGCGAGGCGGCGGCCCGAACCCGGCGAGCTGCGCAGCGGCAAAGCCGAAGATGATCGCGCCCGAGACCGCCAGCAGCATGAGGAAGCGCCAGGGAACCATGCGCGGCCCCCGCATCGGATCCGGTGGTCGCGCGCCCCGCCAGCCCGCGAGGACGCCGACCGCCAGACAGGCTCCTGAGAGCGCCAGCGCCGTGCGGATATCCATGCGGGAGCCCTAGCGCAATCGCGTCGCGCCATCCACAGGAACGGTGGTTCGCCACTATATGTTGCGTTAAGGCTTCGTTTACACCCCCACAAATGGCCGGTAGCGTTTCCCTTCATCGGAGATGCGATTCGGATGAGCGCGGGGGCGCCCTGGAGCGTGAAGGGGATCGACCCCAAGGCCCGAGAGGTCGCCAAGGACCTCGCCAGGCGCTCGGGCATGACGCTCGGCGAGTGGCTGAACCGAGTCATCCTCGAGGATGACATCCCCGACGAGATCACGGTCGAGAGCCAGTTCGGCGAGCGCCTGTCGCGCATGGCGGAAGAGCCGCGCCTTCGCCCCGTCCCCAGCGCGCCGCCACAGCCGGAACTCGCCGGCGTCGCCGCGGCCCTGGACCGCCTGACCGACCGCATCGAAGCCTCGGAAACGCGCACCGGCCTGGCGATCAACGGCATCGAGCATTCGGTCCGCCAGGCCCTGGCGCGGATCGAGGCGTCCGAGCGCGAGCAGCAGGCGCGCTCGAACCATCTGGAAAGCCTGCTCGCCGAGGCCCAGACCCACCAGGGCAGCCTGGGCGAGCGCCTGGGACGGCTGGAGTCGGAGCCGGCCGGCCCGCGGTCGGCCGAGGCGCTCCGCGCGCTCGAGACGCGACTGGCCCGGGCCGAACCCGAGATCGTGGTCGAGACCGTGCTGCAACGCCTGGGCGAGCGCCTCGCGGCGGCTGAGGCTCACACGACGACGGCTCTCGAGGACCTGACGAACGCCCTGGCGGGCCTCGACCGGCGGCTCTCCGCGGTCGAGGGGGGCGCGGGGCACTCGGCGGCTCCCCTGGACGCGCGCTTCGAAGCCCTGGCCCAGACTCTCACGGAGAAGGTCGAGGCGACCCGCGGCCAGGTGGCGGAGATGCTCTCCACGGCGGCCGGGGCCGGCATCGAGACCCGGTTCGCGGAGCTCACCGAGCAGGTCCGCGCGGCGGAGCGCCGCTCCGTGCAGGCGGTCGAAGACATCGGCCGCCAGGTGCTCGCCATGGCCGAGGCGGTGAGCCGGAAGCTCGGCGACGTCGACGCGAAGAGCGCCGAGGCCATCGATCAGGTGGGGACGGAGGTGGCGCGCATCGCCGGCGCGGTGGAGTTGCGGCTCGCACGCCAGGAGCAGACGCAGGCCGAGGCGTTCGAGCGCCTGCAGGCCGAGCTGTCGAAGGTCACCAAATCCCTGTCCGGGCGCCCGGCTGCGGACGCAGCCGCACAGGACGAGGACCTCGCCGCCGCCGTCGAGGCCGCGCCTGCGGCCCCGCCGGAGACCGAAGCGGCCGATCCGAACTGGACCGACATCGTGCGGAACCTGAACGCGGGCGCCGCCGACCCGGCCGCCGCGCCCTTCGGGCCCGAGCTGCTGTCGCGCGCGGAGGCGGAGCCGGAGCACGAGGTGGTGAGCCCGCCTTGGCGCCGCCTCGACCTGGACGTTCCCGAAGCGGACATCCCGCAGGAGTTCGCGCCGATCGCCGATGACGTCGACGAGGCGCTGTTCGAGTCGCGCAAGGAAACGGCCGAGGCGAACGCGGAGCTTTCCACGCGCGAGGTCATCGAGCGCGCAAGGGTCGCGGCGCGGGCGGCCAAGGCGCAGCCGCTCGAGATGCGCGCGCGGGTCGACTCCGCGTCCGCGACGGGGCGGCTGTTCCAGGGGTTCGGCGCCAAGCCTCGCCGGCCCGCGCCCAACACCGCGCTGCAGACCGCGATGATGATCGCCGGCGGCGCGGCGTTCCTGAGCGTCGGCGCCGCGGGCCTCACCCTCATGCAGGGCCCGGCTCCGGCCGTCGAACAGGCGAAGCTGCCCGAGACGTCGCGGGCCGCCATGGCCCGCGGCCCCGCGTCGCTGGCCGCCACGCCGGTCGATGCGACCGACCGCGCCCCGCCCCCGGTCTTCGCCCAGGTCCGGGCGGACGTGGAGGCCGGCCTTCCGGGCGCCCTGCCGCAACTGAAGGCCCTCGCCCAGACGGGTCACGCCCCGGCGCTGCTGTATCTCGCCCAGCTCTACGACAGCGGCGAAGCCGGCCTGCCGCGCGACCCCGTGGAAGCCCGTCGCCTGACGATCCTGGCGGCCGAGGCCGGCGACGCCAAGGCCATGCACAACCTGGCGGTCTATCTCTTCCGGGGGGAAGGCGGGCCGGCCGATGCGGTCAGCGCCGCCCGCTGGTTCCGGAAGGCGGCCGAGGCCGGCGTCGTCGAGAGCCAGTACAATCTCGGCCTGCTCTATCAGTCCGGCAGCGGCGTGCCGCGGGATCTCGCCGCAGCGCGCCACTGGTTCGGTCAGGCGGCTTCGCGCGGCGACGCGGAAGCCCGGCGCGCGCTGAGCGACCTCAGCCCGCGGACGAAGCCGGCGGCGAAGCCCATGGCGTCCCGCGAGCCGGCCGCCGGCGGCGGGGCGAGCCTGGCCGGCGGGTCCATGAACGTGCGGCAGACCCAGGGCGTCCTGGCCCGCCTCGGCTACTACAGCGGCCCCATCGATGGTCGCGCCAGCGTCGCCTACGATCGCGCCCTGGCCGAATACCGGCGCGAGCAGGTCGACGGCGGCCCCATCATCACCGCGGCGCGTTGACCTCGAACCCGCTCCGGTCGTAGCGCGGGTCCGTGGACATCTATCTGCCCATCGCCGAAGTCTCCGTGAACGCGCCGCTCATCGTCGCCCTGGGCGCCGTCGTGGGCTTCATCTCCGGAATGTTCGGCATCGGCGGCGGCTTCCTGATGACGCCGATGCTGGTGTTCCTGGGCATTCCGGCCCCGGTCGCCGTCTCGTCCATGGCCAACCATGTGGCGGCGTCCTCGATGTCCAGCGTCATGGCCTACAGCCGGAGCCGGGCGGTGGACCTGCGCATGGGCGGGGTCCTGGCGGCCGGCGGCGTCGTCGGCGCCTTCGCCGGCGTCGAGTTCTTCCGCTGGCTGCGGCTCCTCGGGCAGGCCGACCTGGTGGTGTCGGTGTCCTATCTGCTGTTCCTGAGCGTGATCGGCGGCCTGATGCTGATCGAGAGCCTCGGCGCGATCCTGCGGCGCCGCCGGGGAGAGCCCAAGCCGCCCCGGCGCGACCGCCGGCCGATCTGGCTGTACGGCCTTCCCTTGAAGATGCGGTTCCCGCGCTCGCGGCTCTACATCAGCGTCATCCCGCCGCTCATGCTCGGCGCCTTCGTGGGCGTGCTGTCGGCGATCATGGGCGTCGGCGGCGGCTTCATCCTCGTCCCGGCCATGGTCTACGTCCTGCGCATGCCCGCCAGCATGGTGGTCGGCACGAGCCTCCTCCAGATCATCGTGACCGCCAGCCTGACCGGCGTGCTGCAGGCGGGACGCAACCAGACCGTCGACATCCTGCTCGCCGCGCTGCTGATCCTGGGCGGGATCATCGGCGCTCAGTTCGGCGCGCGGGCCTCGTCCCGCTTCCGGGCGGAGGAGCTCAGGGCCATCCTCGCCCTCATCGTCCTCATCGTCGGGCTGCGCATGGGGCTGGGCCTGTTCCTGGCTCCGGAGGAGCCCTTCGTCCTGCTGTCGGGAGCAAGCGGATGATCGCAGCTCTCGCCGCGCTGGCGGCCATCGCCGCCCCCGGGCCGCCATCGCCGCCCCTCCCGCCCTCTCCGGCGGCCGCGGCGTCGCCGGTGATCTCGGCGGCGCTCACCGACGCGACCGTACAGGTGAAGTCGGACTTCCGGGGCGCCCGCATCGTCCTCTACGGCGCCGTCTTCGACGCCGCGGCCCGGCCCAGCGACGTGGTGATCCTCGTCCGCGGACCCGAGCAGCCGGTCCGCCTGTCCCGCAAGCAGCAGGTCGCCGGACTATGGCTCAACAGCCGCCCCGTGGTCTTCCGCGGCGCGCCGGGGTTCTACCGCGCCGCCTCGAACCGGCCGCTGGGGGACATCGCCACCTTCGGGACCCTGCGGCGCCTGGGCGCGGGCATCGACCACCTCACCATCAACGCGCCGGCCGAGCAGCGGGTCGAGACCCGCTACGGCGTCAAGGACGTCGTGGTCTCGCGCCTGGGCGGCGACTACTTCGTGTGGCGGCGGGCGGTCGTGCGGCTGAAGGAGAAGGCGGGGCTCTACCACGAGGACGACGGCGGCGTGCGCTTTGTGGACCGCGGGCTCTTCCGGGCCGAGATCGCGCTTCCGACGGGCGCGCCGACAGGCGTCTATCGCGTCGACATCCTGCTGTTCCAGAACGGGCGCGCCGTCTCGCGGCGAACCCGGACCCTCACGGTCGAAAAGGTCGGCATCGAAAGGGCTCTTTACGTCTGGGCTCATCAGGGCCCATGGTCCTACGGTCTGGCCGCCATGGCGTTTGCGCTTGGGGCCGGTTGGGCGGCTTCGACGGCATTCCGGAGAGAATGATTGCTCATGGATGACGTGCGGTCCGTTCCGCGGGCGGAATCCATCCCGGCGGGACTTTGGGCGATCGCCCTCCTCGCCCTGTCGCCCTTCCCGGTCGCGGCGCTGCTGTATTGCTTCGGCCCCGCCGACCTGATGCGCGCGGCGCTGACGGGCCTGCTCGGCTGGAGCGCCGTGGTTCTGGCGTTCCTCGGGGGCGTCCGGTGGGGCCTCGAGACCCGCGAGCCGAGTCCGCGGCTGACCCGGCAGGCCTTCTCGGCCATGTGCGCCGTCGCGGCGTGGGTCGTGCTGCTCGCCCATAACCGCGCGCCGGACACCTGGATTCTCGGCGGCTTCATCGCCGCCTTCCTGATCCAGTGGCTCTTCGACCACCAGACGCCCGACACGCCCAGCCGGTATCCGATGCTCTCGACCACGCTCACCGCCGGGGCCTGCGTCTCCCTCGCGCTCGCGCTCGAGAAGGCGATGTCGAGCTGAGCCGCCCCGCGACCCGCGCGGCGAAACAGCTTGGCCTTGCGCGGCCTGGAGCGCATCATCCCTGACCATGCCGCTCGCCCGCCTGTTCGGGAGCCTTCGGTCGAGACGCCGCGCGCACGATCCCACGCAGCGCTGGAGCGGACCGCCCGACGCGACGCCCATACACACCCTGCTCGACCAGCGCGGCGTCCCCTGGCGCCTGACGGCGGCGGACCTGGTCCAGCGTTTCGGCGAGACGGACGGCCGGGTCGAGATCCCCACGGCGCAGCCGTTCCTGCCCGGGCTCGTACGACCGCTTTCCGCCGCCCTCGATCCGCACGCCCCGCGAGACCGCCCGGCGACCGCATTCAGCGCCCTCGTTCGCCGAGGCGGCGATCCCGCCGGCGACCTGCGGCTCACCGCAGACGAGGTCAGCCTCTACCTCGGCCGCGTCCGGATTCATCGGTCGGGGCGTGCGGCCACGGCGCTGTGGCGCTTCGGCGCGGCCTCGCTCGAGCTGGTGGCGACGCCCGACGGGTGCCGCGTGGACATCCGCCTTTCCGACTAGAGTCCGTCGACGGCGGCGGGCTCAGCAAGTAGCCTCCCTCGCATGACGAGCGCGGAACCGGCGGGATGACGCAGACCTATGCGCCCCGGACCCTCGGCGGCGGCTGGCGGGCCTGGTGGGCCCTGGCGGCGCAGGCCGTGATCTGCCTCGCCCTCGTCTGCGCCCTGCCCAGCTTCGTCGTCTGGCAGACCTGGAGCGAGGCGCGGGCGCTGCAGACCGAGTGGTCGTTCACGGGCCCCCCGTGCGACATCGTCGAGACGCCGGCGTCCTGGGCCACCAACCACCGCAGCGCGCCGCGGCAGTTCAGCTATGGCGGCCACCAGATCACCCGGCAGTTCGCCGCCGTCAGCTGCGCGGCCGTGCCCGAGCGGTGGTGGTGGCCGGGCGAGTCCTACCACGTCTGCATGTTCAACAATCCGGGCGCCGTGACGGTGTCCACGGTCGACGGGCCGGTCACCTTCCAGCCGCCCTACGGCCAGCGGGCGACGATCAGGATGCAGGACGGCAAGGCGAGCTGCGTGGTCGGCGGCCGCTTCAACGCCTGAGCGCCGCGGCGATCGTCGTCGCCGCAGGGGTCGCGCCCGGCCGCGTCAGCCGCCCGGGCAGCCGCCCTCGGGCTGAAGCTGGAACTCCGCGGCGGTGCGCCAGCAGGCGGCCTCCTCGCGCGCGGCGCTCCAGGCCCAGGCGAGCACGGCGCACATGACCGCCAGCGCCACGCTGACGGCCGTCAGGATACGGACCGCGACGATGGCGCGGGAGACCTTGGGCATGAGAACGCTTTGGCTGATGCCGCCGCTCAGGGCAAGGGGGCGCGGCCTTCAGGCCGGCAGGGCCGCCCGGCTCACGGCGCCGACGCGGCGCTCGCCCTGCCACACGACCACCTCCACCGAACTCAGGTGCTCGGCCAGCACCCGCTCCGCGCGGTTCAGGGCGCCGTCGTCGTCCGCGCAGTCGAAGGTTTCCAGGGCCGTGGACGAACCGTCCGCTCGGCAGGGGTAGAACGTGAAGAGCATTGGTCGAAACTCCCTCTCAGCTGGCGGGAGCACGGGGATTTGTCCCTGTCTCTCTATCGTCGGCCCGTCGTCCGGCGACAGCGGCACCATACACCATTCGCGCCGGAGGAGAGTCACCGACCCGACAGTCGCGCCGTTCAGGCGGTGCGGCCGCTGCGGTCCAGGGCGGCCGAAAGCCGGGCCATGGCGCGGCCCAGCTGGTTGCGTAGCTCGTTGGCCGTGACGAGCACCGGCGCCGAGACGCCCCAGAACAGCATCAGGGCGATCATCGCCCCATGCTGCGCCACGCCGTTGGGAGACAGGAAGAACCGATAGCCGATCACGCCGCCCGCCAGCATCACCAGCGCGCCGCAGAACGGCCCCCGGATCAGGCCGGCGACGAGCACCGCGGCCACGTAGAGCATGAACGGGGAGAGCGCGCCCAGGTAGGGCGTCAGCGAAGCCCGCACCGCCGTCGCGACCCCGACCAGGATGGCCGCGACGACGACGCTGATCAGCGCGCTCGCGACCACGCTCGCGGTCCGTTTCTTCAGTGCCATGGCGATACCTTTGGCGAACCCTTCTCGTGACGCAACCGGCTTCGCCGCTGGCGCGAGCGCGATCGGGCGGTTCCGGTCACCCGTGGAAGCCGGACGCGCGGGAGGTCGCATGGGGGCTCACGCCCGCCCGTCCGGCCTGCGCGGAGTCCACGGGTGACCGGCCTCTGACGACGCGGCGAGCGCGCGCCAAACCGATCCCGGCCGCAGCTAGAAGCCTGTCGGCTCCGTGGGGGCCGCCGCCGCAGCCGGCGCGTCGCAGCCCTTGCCCGAGTAGAGGCCGGCCAGCAGAGCCTTGCGGGTCCCGGCGGTGCTGATGGTCTGGCCCGCCTGAGCCTTCACCTGCTCCGCCCGCTGCCGCGCCATGTTGGTGGCCTGGTTGGCCATCTGGCCCACGCCGGGCATGCGCCCGAGCAGGCCGGTGCGAAGCATGCCTTCCACGGCGACGGCGCCCGCCACGCCCGCGCCCTTGGCCGAGCTTTCCGCCTTGGCGATCTGGGCGTTCGCGTCCGCGATGACCTGGTCCATGCGCCCGGACTCGGTGGCGATCGCGGCGCAGTCCATCTGGGCGTCCGCGGGATAGCTGACCTGCAGCGGCTCCGTCGCGAACGCTGTCGTAGACGCGAGCAGGGCGCACGCCGCGCCCGTGGCGAGAAGTCTGATCATTGACGCCCCCATGTTACCTGACGCCCGGGAGACTAGGGCGGCGGGCGCGGGGCGCCCTCCCCCGATTGGGGGCGCCGTTCAGCCGGTCAGGAGCGCCGCGAGTTCCGCCGCATGGGTGAACTGGGGCAGCATCCCCGCGCCGGCGAGCTCCACCAGCTTGAGGTCGCGCAGTCCCAGCCAGCTGGGGTCGACCTGGTTCGGGAAGCCGGCGGAGATCGCCACCGTCCAGCCGCGGGCGGGAAGGTCGCGGGGCGCTTCCCAGCCGTTCGCGTAGACCGCGTGCTCCGCCGCGAATCCATGCGCCGAGCGCGCGCAGAGCGCCTGGATGTCACGGATCAGGAAACGGCGCACAGCGGGATCCGACAGCGCCTGGGCGTCGCACGCCGCCTCGCCGAGCATGCGCGCGAGAATGCGCTCGAGGAGCTGGGTGGTGGCCTGCCGGCGCAGGAACTCGGCGAAGGCGGCCACCAGGTCCGGATTGCGCAGCAGGTGCTTCTGCACCGAGCCGGTGAAGTTGTCGCGGTCCGGGGCGAGCCGCATGGGCGGTTGGGGGTTCAGCAGCGCGGCGCGGCCGAGACGCTCCGGGTACGCGGCGGCGAACGCGAGGGCCACCGGCGTCCCCGTGTCGCGTCCAAGGAGATGGGCGGACCTGAGGCGCAGCCGCTCCACCGCGGCGGCCATGTCCGCGGCGCCCGTTTCCACGTAGTCGCCCCGCGCAGGGTCTGTCAGCCCGAACCCCGGGCGCTGCAGGACGAGGGCACGCAGGCCCGCCGCCGCAAGGCGCGATCTCAGGCCCTCCGGCAGGCGGCGACCCGCCGCGGCGCCGTGGAACACGAAGACCGGCTCGCCGTCATAGGGGCCGTAGTCGATCAGGGCGATCCGGCGATCGCCGTCCAGCGACGGCAGGATGCGCAGCCGCCCGCCGCCCTCCTCCTCCGCGAAGACCGGCTCGGCAGCCGACGTCAGGGCGACCAGCTCCCGGGCCTCGGCCAGCAGCCGCGCGAGGTCCTTGGCGCTGTGGGCCCCGGTCTTGGCCAGCACGGACTTCATGTGGGTCTTGATCGTCTCGGCGCTCAGGCCCAGCGCCTTGGCGGCTTCCGGCGCGGTGGCGCCGCGGGCCACCAGAGCCGCCGCCCGGGCCTCGGCGGGCGTCAGGTTCAGGGCGTGCTGCGCAACCGCTTCGTCGTCGGTCGGGTCGCCGCCCGCCTGCTGGCTCTGGGCGGCGCACATCAGGCCGACCAGGCGCGAGATCAGCTCGGGCGTCCGGCGCACGCCCAGCTTGGCGTTGATGCGGCGCAGCGCGTCGCGCGCGGTCTCGCGGCCCACGCCCGCGTCGGCGGCGGCCACGTCCAGGTTCGGGGCGAACAGCAAGGCCTCCGCGAGCCGCGCCTCGAGCGCCGTCAGGTCCAGCGCCTGCGCGGCGCGCCGGGCGAGCTCCGAGGACCGGGAGGGCGCGCTGACGACCACCACCAGGCGCTCGGGACTGGCCCGGAGCGCCGCCGTGGCCTCGGGGTCCAGCGGCCAGCGCGCCGCGGCGGCCGCATCGCCCACCCAGGCGACGAAGGCCGCGCCCGCCGCGCCGTCCACCAGGCTCACGAGCGGAGCCTCGCGCCTCGCCCGCTTCAGCAGAGGTCGCAGGTCGGCCGAGTCCGGGAACAGCGCGAGGTAGGCCGCGTCCGCGTAGAAGACGTCGCCGCGCGGGTTCAGGACCGCGGTGGCCAGCGTACGGCGGTCGGCGATGGCGCCGGCCACGGGGGGCAAGGCCTCGGCCGCAGCGTTCAGCGCTTCGCGGGTGTCGCCCGCGTCGGCCCGCACCGCGTCTTCCACCTCGGCCCAGGAATCGAGCAGCAGCCGCACCGGCGCGCCCGTGGGCGCACGGGCGTCGAGGAGGTCGGACAGGCGGACGACGGACTTGGAGCTCATGTACCGTTCGCAATTACGTCGCCGGGACGGCGGCGGTGGCAAGCGCCGCAGGCCCTCGAACTGCAAGTCCGGCGCCATCGGCGTCTGGCTCGGACCCGAGGATAGGCGCGCGATGAGTCCGGAAGATTGCAGGCTTGAGCGTGCGGGCGCGGCCGCCGGGTTCGGTGAACTGATCCGCCTGTCGCGGGTTCAGGACGGGTTCAGTGCGAGGGACATCCACTGACCCCGCTGGGGAAACCCGAGGACCCGAATGAAACACATGCTTTATGCCGCGGTCGCCATCGCGGCCGTCTCCGCCCCCATCGCCGCCTCCGCCCAGCCGGGGCACGAGCGCCGCGAAGATCGCCGCGAACTGCGGGAAGACCGGCGCGAGTATCGCGAGGACCGGCGGGACGCCCGCCGCGACGGCGTGATCACCCGCGACGAGGCGCGGGAGCTGCGCCGCGACCGGGCGGAAATCCGCGAAGGGCGGCGCGAGCTCCGCTACGACCGCCGACAGGCCGAGACCTGGCGCAACCGCGCCGAATGGCGCGAATACCGCGGCGCGCGCAATGGCTACTGGTACGCCCCCGGCTATGGCTATCGGCCCGTCGCGCGCGGCTACTCGTGGCGGCGCGGCGCCTACGTGCCCACGAGCTACCGGCGCTTCTACGTGCAGGATCCCTACTACTACGGCCTGCGCGCCCCGCCCCGCGGCTATCGCTGGGTGTACGCGGACGGCAACTTCGTTCTGATGGCGCTCGCCACGGGCCTCATCGCCGAGGTGCTGCTCGACCGCTACTAGCGCGTGCCCAACACGCTCAAGCTCGTGATTTGGAGCCTCATTATCCCGTTCAGGCAGTTCCGTCTGAACGGGTGAGGCTCTGGCCGCCGGCTTCCATACGATATCGGCGCGCCTTCGCCGGGATGGCCGGGTCTTGAGTACGGACCCCGGCGGCCGGCTAGTGCAGCGTGGCGGCGGACCCCGGATCGGCCGCCGCGCCCGCGCCGCTCCGCGGCATCGAGACGACCAGGGCCGAGCCCCGCGCGTCGGCCCGCAGCGCGAGCCCCGCGCCCAGCTGCTCGATCATGGCGCGCAGCAGGTAGCCGTTGCTGACGGACACCAGCGTACCCTCGGCGTTCTCGCCCGCCTCCATGATCGCCACCTCGGCCTGCCGGCCCTGGGCGTCCACCCGCAGCCGCATGCGGCCGCTGACGCCCGCGTCGAACAGCGCGCCCAGGCACTCCGCCAGCGCCACGGCGAGGGAGGTGGTGTCTTCCACGCTCAGCCTCAGGCCGGACGGTTCGATCTCGATCCGGTCCGCCGGCTGCTCGCGCTCCAGGCAGATGGCCCGGGCCAACGCCGCGGCGAAGGCGTCGAAGTCCACCGCCTGCTCGCCTTGCCCGCCCAGGTCGCGGTGCACGCGGGATATCAGCAGCGAACGCTCCATGGCCCGGCGCAGGCTTTCGGCCACCTGCGGCTCGGGCTCCCCCTTCGCCTGCAGCGCCAGCACGCCGGCCACCAGCCGCATCTGGTGGCTCATCCGGACATTCAGCTCGCGGAAGAGGGCCGCATGGTTGTCGGCGACCGCCTGGGCGCGGCCGAGTTCGCCCGAAAGCTGGCGAAGCGCACGGGTCGCGCCCGTGATCACCGTGATCATCACCGCGCAGGTGATCACGAAGAACAGGAGGCTCGCGATGGAGTCCGGCGTCGATTTCCACGCATAGGCCGGCTCGATGAAGCACCAGAAGCCGATGGCCGAGGACACCACCGTCGCCGCGATCGCCGGCGCGCGCCCGAAGGCGTAGGCCGGCAGGATCACCGCCGGATAGAAGACGGCGAACGAGGGACCGCCGCCCAGCAGGGGCTCCATCGCCGAGCGCAATGCGAACGCCACCGCGACCATGCCCGTGGTCCAGACCCAGGGCATGGCGGACGACAGGGGGTTGGAGCCCGGGGTACGCAGGGGCGGCGGGAACATTCAGCGGCTTTAGCACATGGCGGACTGGCGCGCTTGCGCGAAGCATCGGAAAGCTTCGGCATGACCGACCGCGACGTGTACCTGAAGTTGGCCGAGGTGGCCGACGAACTGGCCAGGCTGGCGGAGCAGGCCGAGACCTATGTGGGCAACGCGGCGCTGCAGACCGCGGCCACGACGCTCGCGGGGACGGCCAAGGCGGTCTACGACCACCTCATGAGCGGGGAAGGCTCGCACTGACGCCCGCATCGGGTGGCGTCGGCCCCGAAACCGACTAGCCTCGCGGTCATGAGATCACTCGCCGCCGCTCTCCTCTGCCTCGCCGCGCTGGCCGGTCCGGCCGCCGGCCAGGACCTCGTGATCACCGGCGGCCCGATCTACACGGGCGCGGCGGCGCAGCCGACGGCGCGGAAGGTGATCGTGCAGGACGGCCGCATCGCCTTCGTCGGCGACGCGGACGCGCCGTTCCGGCTGAAGCCGGGGACGGAGCGCATCGACCTGAAGGGCGCGGCCCTCTTTCCCGGCTTCACCGACGGCCATGCGCACCTGCGCGGGATCGGCGAGCGCGAGCTTTCGCTGAACCTCGAGGGTTCGAAGTCGGCCGCCGAGGTCGCCGCGCGCCTCAAGGCCTATCTGGAGACCCGCAAGCCTTCCGGTCCGGTGTGGGGACGGGGCTGGATCGAGACCGGCTGGCCCGAGGGCCGGTTCCTCGATCGGCGGGACCTCGACGCCGTCGCACCCGACCAGCCGGTGCTGCTCACGCGCGCGGACGGCCACGCCCTGGTGGCCAACTCGGCCGCCCTGCGCGCGGCGGGGATCGACGGCGCGACCCAGGCGCCGGCGGGCGGCGAGATCCTGAAGGGTCCGGACGGCGCCCCCACCGGCATGCTCGTCGACAACGCCATGGCCCTGGTCGCCAGGCTCCGGACCCCGCCCACCGAGGCCGATCGGCGGGCCGCGTTCGAGGCCGCGTTCCGGGTGGAAGCCGCCTACGGCTGGACCGGCGTGCATTCCATGAGCGTCGCCTGGGCCGACGTGGGCCTGCTCGAGCGCCTCGCGGCCGAGGGCCGCGCGCCGCTCCGCGTCTACAACGCCGTCGACGCCGGCGAAGCCGCCCCGCTCTTCGCCGGCGGCCCGCGCGCCACCCCCGACGGGCGCGTCACCACGCGCGCCGTGAAGCTCTACGAGGACGGCGCGCTGGGCTCACGCGGCGCCGCGCTCTTCGAGCCCTACGCCGACGAGCCGGGAACCCGGGGCCTGGTGCGCACGACGCCCGAGCAGATGCGGGCGACCATGGACAAGGCCAAGGCCGCCGGAGTCCAGGTCGCCAGCCACGCCATCGGCGACCGCGGCAACGCCAACGTCCTCGACCTCTATGCGGCGGTGGGCGCCAGGGACCTGCGCTGGCGGATCGAGCACGCCCAGGTCGTCAGGCCGGCCGACATCGCCCGCTTCGCGCAGCTCGGTGTCATCGCATCGATGCAGCCCAGCCACGCGATCGGGGACCTCCACTTCGCCCCGGCGCGGCTCGGCGACGAGCGCCTCGACGGCGCCTACGCCTGGAAGTCCATGCGCGACGCGAAGGTGCTGGTGGTGGGCGGGTCGGACGCGCCGGTCGAGCGGGGGGATCCCCTGATCGAGTTCTACGCCGCCGTGTCACGCCGGGACCTGGCCGGCTTCTCGGCGCCGGACTGGCGGCCCGGCCAGAAGCTGAGCCGCGCCGAGGCGCTCGCGCTCTTCACCTCGGCGCCGGCCTACGCCCGCTTCGCCGAGCGTGAGCTGGGCACCATCGAGGTCGGCAAGCGCGCCGACCTCTCGGCCTTCTCGGTGGACCTGATGACGGCGCCCGAGGCCGAGATCCCCAAGGGCCGGGCCGTGCTCACGGTCGTGGACGGCCGGGTCGTCTACAGGGCGCACTGACCGCCGCAGAACCAGCCCCTCACGGCGGCCTCGATCGCCGGCCACGCCCGTACGATCCCCCACGTCAGCAGGAGGACCCCGGCGATCGCCACCACCCGGACCACCTCCGCCACCGAGCGGTGCAACGGCTTACTCTGCGCCTCGCCGGTGAGGAACTTCAGCGTCGCCGGGCGGTAGCCGGGATCCTTCTCGACCCGCTCCAGCGCCATGGCGTTCAGCTCGTCCGCCGTGGTGGGGTTCTTCGGCGCGGGGGGCTTCGACTTCGGAATCGTCCCGACCCGGTCGGCGTAGCCGGTCATGAACCCGATGAAGTCGAACTGCCACGGCTTCAGAAGCTCGCCCCGCTTGCCGATGCGGAACGGCGCCAGCGCGTTGCGGCCGCCCGGGTTCTGAGGGTTCTTCGCCCGGCCCAGCTCGGACTCAGCGCTCCAGTCCAGTTTCAGGCCCGCCCGCAGCGCGCCGACCGCGATCCAGACCAGCGCGCCGCTCGAAATCCCGTGCTGACGGTTGCCGCCGCCCACCGAGCCGTGCGTGCCGGGAAACCACTGCTGCTGGAACGGCCGGTCGCCATAGCGGACGAAGGTGTCCGGCTGCTCCGGATCGTCCACCTGCCGCCCCCGGGCGCGCGCCCAGGCCTGGTTGAGCCTGTGGATGTTGTTCACCGGCGTGATGTCGAAGGACTTGCGGTCCTCGTCGAGCGCGCAGGCGTGTCGGATCGAGTAGAGCAGCGAACTCGCGTCGGTGTCGTAGAATTGGTAGCGCTTGTTCACCCAGCGCGAGACGAACGGGATGGTGGACGGCACGCCCATCGA